>CAZABQ010000061.1:0-11959 GCA_964483485.1 uncultured Methanomicrobiales archaeon | reverse complement strand
TGAAAATGGTCCCGACTCCCGGATTCGAACCGGGGACATCGCGGTAGCCGCGCAGTACGCCCGCAGGCGTGATTCTTACTACAGCCGCGCACTCTACCATCTGAGTTAAGTCGGGATGACTGCTCTAACTAGAATGATGTTTGCAAATATAAATATGACGGTTTCCCAATCTTAGTGATTTCAGCGGATACCAAATAATTAATAGATCAGACAGTAGAGATTACATCCATAAATTAGGGGGAGAATCGATTGGGAGAACCATATTACATCGGGGGTAACCTAACCCATAGTCCAAACACTATTCCGGTGATATTTCCCTATACCGGGGAAACATTTGCCGAGGTAGGTATTGCGGGAGTGGATGATCAGGCACGAGCAGCCGACTGTGCAACAGTTGGTTTTTCGGAAACCAAAAACATTCCCGCATACAAACGTGCAGAAATTCTGCAGCGTATTGCCGATCTGATCGAGATAAACCGCGACGAATTTGTACACATTCTGATTCATGAATCAGGAAAACCGTTTCGTCAGGCGCATTTGGAAGTAACCAGAGCTGTAAGCGTCATACGACTTTCGGCAGAAGAAGCTGTCAGAGTCAGGGGAGACATCATTGTTCTGGACAGTGCGACAACCGGCGAGGGGTATGTAGGGTACTACTCCCGCGTTCCTTCGGGTCCTGTACTGTGTATTACACCATTTAATTATCCGCTGAATCTTGCCTGCCACAAAATAGGGCCTGCAATAGCTGCAGGATGTTCATTTGTATTAAAACCCTCATCAAAAACGCCGTTGTCCGCCCTGCTGCTTGGGAAACTCATTCTCGAGGCAGGATATCCTGCGGATGCAGTCAATATTGTCCCCTGTTTTGGCGATAATACGGAGACACTCGTCCGCGATTCGCGGTTTACGGTACTTTCTTTTACCGGCAGTCCGGCAGTCGGATGGAGACTGAAAGAGATCTTTCCGGGACGGCGCATTGGTCTTGAACTCGGAGGAAATGCTCCTGTTGTGGTACATAAGGATGCAGATATTTCCTATGCAGCACGGAGAATTGCCGAGGGCGCCGTAGTAAATGCCGGCCAGAGCTGCATCAGTGTTCAGCGTGTTTACCTTCATGATGATGTGTACGATGAGTGTATGGGAAAAATTATGGAGATTATGCGTTCTTTTGTGGTCGGAGATCCTCGCAACCCGGAAACGGATGTCGGCTCCATGATCTCGGAAGAAGAGGCACGGCGTGCAGAGGGGAAGGTCAGACAGGCAGTGATGCGTGGAGCACACCTCCTTCTCGGAGGTACCCGGTCCGGCTCTCTTATGTATCCGACGATCCTCGAACACCCTTCCTCAGACATGGGTATCTGGTCCAGCGAGGCATTTTCCCCGGTGATTATTGTCGACCGGTACTCGCATATCGACGAAGCCGTGAAAATGATGAATGAGTCGCGGTATGGTCTTCAGGGGAGTGTATTTACCAATGCTATTGATATTATCCAGAAAATGGGGATCATGTCCGAGTGCGGGACATTGATCGTGAATGATTATCCGTCATATCGGGCGGATTCGATGCCGTACGGCGGAACAAAACTTTCCGGCATCGGTCGTGAAGGACCAAAATATCTGATTGAAGAGTTCATGGAGCAAAAACTGGTGGTAATCAGGCAGTCTGATTCGCTTCTATGACCGGATTTGCAATTGTCGGCTGTCCGAAATGCAGGAGGATGCAGGTGGCTGATCTGTTGCATGCAACGAAAACCTGCGTCTGCGGATACAAAATTGATCTGTCCAAAGCGAAGCTCCTCAAAGTCTGTGCCTCTGCGGATGAGGCAGGAGACCTGCTCCGTTCTTTTGCTGCACCGAAAAACTCCGGGTTCATGTCAGCCGCCTCGCTCTCGGGCAGGTCGGCATCAGACGCGGTTTTTGAAAAAAAAGATGACTGAAGGATTCAGTCAAGCGGGATTGCTTCAAGGGTTGAAGCAAGCTCCCAGATTTTTGTACGTGCATAGACCGGCATATTGGGGTCGTTGCTGATCTCATCGATTTTCGATAAAGCATCAGCTGCACGCAGTCCCGTCCCTTTTTTGTCGTCAAGCAGTACAGTTTTTGTTTCCTCTGCGACGCGGCGGATATTACGGGGAATAGTATTGTCCTCGCTAATAGCCTGCAGCATCATTACACACTGTTTAATCATGTCTTCCGGACTTGCCATGTTGAAAAATCCCTCCTGAAGCAGTTGCCTCCCGGCCGAGCCGGGTTCATACCCCAAAACTAATCATTAGGTTAGACCTTCCACAGTGATAAAGCATGCTATCTATATGTGTCAGGCAGGATAATACTAATGCATATGAACAGCGGTGCACGAAAACCGGATGATATCATGGCCGAGTATCTGCTCGGCGGTGCAAAAATGCTGGCCGAGCTCTGCCCCCAATGCGGGGCACCGATGTTTGAGGTGAAAGGAAAACGGATGTGCGTGGTGTGTGCGGATGCACAGAATACTCAGACACCTGTCGTCACTGCCGCAGTTGATCCGAAAATGGAACTGCCGGATACCCTGCGGGTTATCACCCCGAAGTATGCCGCAGTTCCGGCAAAGTCGGTTCCGGTTGCAGGAGACATTCCTGCAAAACTTGATGCACTGATCCTTCAGTTCTGTGTCCGCGCTGAAAATGAACCTGATCCGTCACGCTGTCTGTCGTATATGGAGTGTATCAGAACGGCGGCAGAGGCGAGGGTTATGCTGAACCGCTAAAAATGATCGCGTTAATGAACATATGCACTCAACAGGTAGATACATGAAGGTTATCGGTGTTGTCGGCTATCCTGCAAGCGGCAAAGGGGAGTTTTCCCATATAGCAGCGGAGCTTGGTATTCCTGTCGTGGTGATGGGTGATATGATCCGGCGACGTGTTACTGGGGCCGGTCTTCCTCTGACCGATGAGAATATTGGTGCCGAGGCCCGGCAGCTGAGAGCGGATCTTGGTATGGATGCAGTGGCAATTCTGACGGCTGAAGAGGTCGCCCGTCAGTCCGGCAGTGTTGTCGTAATTGACGGTATCCGCGGTGACGCGGAGGTCAGATACTTCCGGTCAGTTTTTGCGGAGTTCACGCTTGTTGCGATTACTGCTTCGTTTGCCGTGCGTCTATCCCGGATGCAGTCGCGGGGACGCAGTGATGATACAACAACTGTGGAGAGCCTTGCAGCCCGTGACGCACGGGAAAATTCGTTTGGCCTTGCTAGTGCGATGGATCTTGCGGAGATTGTCATTGCAAACGAGTCCTCACGCGATGCGTATGAGGTGCTGGTACGTAAATTTTTTGCGGAGGCTTCATGAAGTTTTATTTTGCCTCATCGCGTCTTGCGCTGAAAAATCCTGACACTTGGGTTGCAGGTATTGCCGACGCAGGATTTGACGGTTGGGAGATTTCGATGGACGGCTGGTTCCACAGTGTCGAGGATATTCCCAAACGGTTTCCGGGAATCAGAAAAGTACTCGCAGATACCGGTCTTGCATCATCAGTTCATCTGCCGTTCTCCGGCTTAAATCCTGCATCCCTGAATCAGGATATCTGGAATACAACGGTTGATCAGCTTTCTGCCTGTATTGAGCACGCGGCAGAACTTTCGGATGTGGTGACGCTGCATCCGGGATATCTTGAGCCGAACGGAAGAGATGCGACGTCTGTTGCGTGGAATAATCACAAAGAAGCACTCGTACGTCTGGGCGATGCGGCGCTGCGCGCAGGTGTTGATGTGGCTCTTGAGAATATGCCGAATCTTGAGGATTTTTACTGCCGCGATCCGTATGAGCTGGAAGGATTTGTGGATGCGGTGTCCGGTATTTCCATGACTTTTGACGTGGGACATGCGAATACAAACCAGAATCTGGATGCGTTCTGTAAACTCGTTCTGCCGCGTGCGCATCATCTGCATATCCATGATAACTACGGCAAGTACGACGAACATCTTCCGCTGGGCAAAGGTTCGATTGACTGGAAGATGGTCATGCCGAGGATTAAGGCGGATTATCGCGGAAAGATCATTGTGGTTGAGGGAAGAAATCCGGCGGAAGGCAGGGTAAGTCTTGATATGCTGCGGGAGTGGTTCTGAAATGGCAGGCGGTGAGACGCTGTTTGTGCATTTTCTCGGAACCGCCGGAGCGCTTCCGACCCCGAACCGGAATCCGTCCTGCATTATGATCCGCCGGGGATCGGATACGCTGCTGTTTGACTGCGGCGAGGGTGCCCAGCAGCAGATGATGCGGGCGAAGACCGGTTTTACAGTAAACGCTATCTTTGTGACCCACTGGCACGCGGATCATTATCTCGGCATCTTCGGGCTGATTGAGACGATGTCTTTTAATGGTCGTACCGAACCGCTGACCATCTACGGCCCCCGCGGTGTTCAGGGATTTGCGGACATTATCCGGATGCTTACGCCGAAGATCCCGTTCGTACTGACAGCAGTTGAGGTTGCCGACGGGGACGCAACCCTGTTTGACGGATATTCGGTTCTGGCGTTTAAGACGTATCATGGTATTGAGAGCGTCGGATATGTACTTGAAGAGGATATGCGGCCGGGGAGGTTTGACCGGGAAGGTGCTATTGCTCTTGGTGTTCCGCCGGGTCCTCTGTTCGGGAGATTACAGCGCGGCGAGACGGTGAGAATTGTCCGTGACGGTGCAGAGATTGTGGTAACCCCGGATCAGGTAATGGGCAGCCGCAGACGCGGACGAAAGGTTGTCTATACGGGAGATACCAGACCGGTGAAAAACCGGAATGACCTATTGGAAGGGGCGGACCTCTTAATCCATGAGGCAACGTTTGACGAGGAGGAAGGATCAGCTCGGGCAAAGGAGGTCTGGCACTCGACAGCGCGGGAAGCAGGACTGGTTGCAGCAGAGGTCAGACCGAAGATTCTGGCGCTGGTGCATTTCAGTTCCCGGTACACATCAGCAGCAAATCACGTGCATGATGCCCGGGAATTTTTCGACGGAGAGGTAATCGCTCCGTCTGATCTGATGACGGTTGAAATTCCGTTTTCGGATGAGTAGGGATACCTGTTTTACTGTGTAAGATGTCACCCCTCTTTTTTTGGAATTTTTTTGTCTGTGTCGTTTGATCCTTGGTTGATTTTGCCATCACCCGCACTTTAATACACTTCCATGAAGAATACTCTACTATCCGAGTACCGGAGTTATCTATTCCGGAAAGGAGGTCTGAAAAATTATGGCAGCAAAAAAATCCGGTGTATATGATGCAATCCTCAAGCAGATCAATGCAGAGATGTACTCTGCATACCTGTACCTGCAGTTTTCCGCAGATGCGAGCGCAATGAAGTGGAATGGTGCTGCAGCATGGCTTCGTGCCCATGCCGCAGAGGAGATGGGTCACGCAACCAAGTTCTATGACTATCTGATCCGCAAGGGTGTTGATGTCAAGTTTGATGCAATCGAAAAACCGGTCACGGGCGCAAAGGATCTGTATGAGATCTTTAAGGCGGTTTACGGTCACGAGATCAAAGTCACTGCCATGATCAACAAGATTATGGAAACCGCAGTTGCCGAGAAGGACTACGCGGCAGTTGCAGAACTTCAGTGGTTTGTGACCGAGCAGGTGGAAGAGGAAGAGACTGCAAGAGATATTGTTGATATGCTTGAGAAGGCAGGCAAATCTCCGGAAGCCCTGTTCTTTATCGATCACCAGCTTGGATCCGCAAAAGAATAACCCATTTTCTTCTCCTTTTTTTAGATACGTTCCGGTATATCTCCGCTGTCCGGGTCATGTATCCACAATCTTTATACGTAAATCTTCTAATATGGCGAAATACTATTATTTTCAAAAAATACTATTTTATACTTAAACATCAGATGATTGAGAAGTGATTAAAAAGTGAAGAGAAATATCAGCGTTAAGCATCTCTCCCAGACTCCCATTGAAAAGCAGAAAGTCGAACTCGTCGAACGCAAGTGTATCGGTCACCCGGACAGTCTTGCCGACGGTGTCGCCGAGGCAATTTCCCGTGCACTTTGTAAGGAGTATATGGAAGAGTGCGATGGTTGCGTACTGCACCACAACACCGATCAGGGTGAAGTTGTTGCCGGCGAGTCCGCGCCTGCCTTTGGCGGCGGAAAGATCGTAAAGCCGATCTACTTCCTCCTTACCGGAAGAGCCACCCGCAAGTTCGGCAATCAGGTCTTCGCAACCGACGCAATCGCCGTTGAGGCGGCACGCAATTATCTCAGTACCACGATTCCGACCTTTGACATGAACCGTGATGTTATTGTAGACTGCCGTATGGGTTCCGGTTCTACGGATCTTTGCGACGTGTTCAACACGAAGAAGGGTCACACTACGGTGCCGCGTGCAAACGACACTTCCTTTGGTGTCGGTCACGCACCGTTCTCTCAGGTTGAGCAGATTATTCTCGGTCTTGACGAGTACATTGCAAATGAGTTCCGCCCCAAGAACCCGATGCTCGGTTACGATATCAAGCTGATGGGTCTTCGCGAGATCAACACCGTAACCATCACGGTTGCCGCAGCAATGGTTGACCGTTACTGTTCCGGAATCTCTGACTATGTCGAGATGAAGGAGAAGATGGAAGAGTCCTTCACCAGGGTTGCAAAGCAGTACACCGACCGCAAGGTCAAGGTTGAGATCAACACCGCAGATATCATCAGAAAGAAGACCACGTCCGTTTTCCTGACGGTGAACGGTACTTCTGCGGAGATGGGCGACGATGGTTCCGTAGGCCGGGGCAACCGCTGCAACGGACTGATCACACCGAACAGACCGATGTCGATGGAAGCAACTTCCGGAAAGAACCCGATCAACCATATCGGTAAGATCTACAACCTGCTTTCAACCGACATTGCCCGTGAGGCATGCCAGAAGGTCGAGGGTATTGAGGAGATGTATGTCCGCCTGCTTTCGCAGATTGGTCACCCGATCGACTATCCGCTTGTTGCAAGTGTGCAGTGCATCACGAAGCGCGGATACGACTTTAAGGAGTACCAGACTGAGGTTGAGGAGATCGTAAACCACCGCCTCGAAAACATCACTGATATCACCCGCCTTGTGATCGACGGTAAGTTAAAGACCTTCTAACGATGTCAGCGTCATCCAAAGTCCGGCTTGCTATCCCGAATAAGGGACGAATCGCCGAGCCGATCAATGATCTGATGAACAGGTCCGGCATTCATATTCAGATGAGTGCGTCTCGGCAGCTGATCGCAAAGACGGTTGACCCGCAGATTGAGGTGCTGTTTGTCAGACCAATTGATATCCCCGAGTATGTGGCGAAAGGTGTTGCCGATATCGGTATCACCGGTGTCGATATGGTTGCGGAGCGCGGGTCTGATGTTGAGGTCATGCTGGATCTGAAGTTCGGCTCAGCCCGACTGGTTCTCGCGGTACCGGAGAAGTCTCCGGTACAGTCTGTTCAGGATCTTGCAGGCATGCGCATTGCAACTGAGTTTCCGGGAATCTGCAAGAAATTTTTTGCAGAGGCCGGTGTTGATGTGACACTGATTGAGGTCAGCGGTGCATGCGAGGCAGCACCCCAGCTTGGTGTTGCGGACGCGATTGTGGATCTGACT
Organism: uncultured Methanomicrobiales archaeon; assembly: GCA_964483485.1. GTDB lineage: Archaea > Halobacteriota > Methanomicrobia > Methanomicrobiales > Methanocorpusculaceae > Methanocorpusculum. Next base: position 4,361 of record CAZABQ010000061.1, on the reverse strand, counting down.
TCGTCGGGAACAACTCTTGAGATCAATAAGCTCAGAATTGTAAGCGAGATTCTTTCCAGTACGACAAACGTTATTGCAAACCATGAGTCGCTTGCAACCAAACACGAGAAGATCGAGGAGATTCTGCTTGCGTTTGAGAGTGTGATCGCAGCAAAGGGACAGTGCTATCTGATGCTGAATGTGGATACGTCAAAGCTTGATGACGTCCGCAGTCTGATTCCGGGTCTTGGCGGTCCGACAATTATGGATATTGCAGGGTCCGGTGCGGTTGCGGTGCATGCGGTTGTTCCGCATGTGCGTGTGTATCAGCTGATCAATCAGCTGAAACGTGCAGGCGCACGGGATATTCTCGTTCTCGATATCACCCGGATGGTGCGGTGAATGGAGATCTTCCCTGCAGTTGATGTTTTACGCGGCATGTGCGTTCAGCTGGTGCAGGGTGAACGGTCCAGTGCGACGGTCTACGGGACGCCGATTGAAAACGCGAAGAGATGGATCGGACTTGGAGCGCGGAATCTTCATGTGGTGAATCTTGACGGTGCGTTTTCGGCGTCTTCGGAGAATGTCCGGGTTATCCGTGATGTTGTCGCAGATACGGACGTGTTTGTACAGGTCGGGGGGGGCATCCGCAGTATTGCGGATGCCCGCGGCTGGCTGGATGCAGGCGTTGACCGTATCATTGTGAGTACGTTTGCAACCAAGGAGCCGCAGTCTATCTCCGCTCTCGCGCGGGAATTTGGCTCCGAGCGGATTATGGCGGGTGTTGATGCCCGTGCGGGAGAGATTGCGGTGTCCGGGTGGCAGGAGACGGCAGGCGATTATATCGAGTGGGCACAGTTGTTTGAGCAGCTTGGCGCAGGTTCTCTTTTGTACACGAATGTGGATGTGGAGGGTTTGCAGGCAGGTATTGCGGCGGAGCCGGTGAAGGCTCTGATTGACGCGGTGTCCATTCCGGTGGTTGTTGCCGGCGGTGTGAGTTCGACTGCTGATGTCACGGCGCTGAAACGTCTCGGTGCATCAGGCTGCGTTCTTGGTTCGTCCCTGTACAGTGGTAAAATCAGTCTGACGGATGCGTTGAAGGAGGCACAAGTATGACAAGAAGAGCGGAGGTTTCCCGTACTACAAAGGAGACTGCAATTGATCTGATGTTCGATCCCGATGTCTCTGGCGACGTCCTGATCGATACAGGTCTTGCGTTTCTGGATCACATGCTGAATGCGTTTGCCCGTCACGGCGGTTTTTCCCTGAGGATTTCGGCGAAAGGCGATCTGGCGGTGGATGCTCATCACACGGTTGAGGATATCGGCATTGTTCTTGGAACGGCTATCCGGCAGTCGGTGGGCGAGGGCCGCGGCATTAAGCGGTTTTCGCATGCGATTATTCCGATGGATGAGTCGCGGGCAACGGTTGCGATTGATGTTTCCGGACGCGGGTATCTGGTAATGGACGGCGCGTTCACGGGAATTGTTACCGGCGGTATCCCTAACGATCTGTTCGAGCATTTCTTCTATAGTCTCTGTGTGAATGCAGGGATTACGGCTCACGTGATCTTTTCGGGCGTGAATGATCACCACAAGTGCGAGGCTATATTCAAATCGTTCGGTGTCGCGTTAGGCGAGAGTCTCGGACTGATTCCCGGCCGCAGCGATGTTCCAAGTACCAAAGGAACACTCTGATCTTTTTTTGTGGTGACGGGATTTTTCGGTACCGTATTTTTTATTCGAACGCAGGTGAGCAGATTTTCGCAAATCAGGTAAATCCCTGAAAAAAGAAGCCGGAAGAGTATCTGCCGGCCAAAAAAATTAGTTTTCTCCGTTCTCTTCTTCGAACCGCTTCATCTCCTGATTGCGCAGTTCTGCACGCTTGATCTTTCCTGAGATTGTCTTCGGCAGTTCGGGTACGAACTCAATCAGCCGCGGGTATTTGTAAGGAGCGGTTGTCCGTTTTACATAGTCCTGAATCTCTTTTACCAGTTTTTCAGAGGGCTTGTATCCTTCATGGAGAACAATAAATGCCTTAATGACCATGCCGCGAATGGAGTCAGGGCTGCCGACCACGGCACTTTCTTTTACGGACGGATGTTCAAGGAGTGTGGACTCCACTTCGAACGGGCTGATGCGGTAACCGGAACTTTTGATTACGTCGTCGTTTCTGCCGACGAACCAGTAGTAGCCGTCATCATCCATATAGGCTTTGTCACCGGTATAGTACCAGCCTTTGACAAACATTGCCGCGTTCTCTTCGGGATTGTCCACATATTCGCGGATAAGACCTGCGGGTCTCGGGTTTAGGGAGATGGCAATTCTTCCTGTTTCTCCCTGCGGAACTTCTCTGCCTTCATCATCATGCAGCTGAATGTGCCAGCCGGGAACGGGTTTGCCCATTGAACCCTGTTTGACCTCCATGCCGGGCAGTGTTGCGATGCAGCAGCAGGTCTCGGTCTGACCGTATCCTTCGCGAATCAGAATGCCGGTTCCTTCTTTCCAGATGCGGATAACCTCCGGGTTTAATGGTTCGCCTGCACTTGTACAGGTGCGGAGTTCTTTGAAGGAGAACTTCTTCAGGTCTGCGATGATCAGCATCCGATAGATGGTGGGCGGTGCACAAAATGATGTGATGCCGTAGCGCTCAATTAAGGGCAGGAGTTCGGTTGCATGGAATTTTGTACGGTAGTCGTAGACAAAGATACAGGCTCCGCAGATCCACTGGCCGTAAATTTTCCCCCAGCCGCATTTTGCCCATCCGGTATCCGATACGGTGAAGTGCACGTCGTATTCTGTTAAATCATGCCAGAATTTTGCAGTGACCGTCTGACCGAGCGGATGGCCGTAGTCGTGCAGTACCATCTTTGGGTCTTTGGTCGTGCCGGAGGTGAAGTAGATGAGCATGGGGTCGGAGGCAAGGACTTTGCGGCCAATACTGCTGACCAGTGTTGTTGTGACCGGTGCCGGATAGAGACGTTCGTTCTGGTAGCCGATCCATGGTGTTGGAAGCCGCTCTCCGGGTTTGTCATCCACGATCATGCGAAGCTGGAGGTTCGGACAGTCTGCTGCGACTTCGTCAACTTTTTCCATATTTTCGCTGTCGGTAATGACCATCTTGAAGTTGCCGACTTTCATCCGGTATGCAATATCCTTCACGGTCAGCATGTGGGGCGACGGACAGAAAACCGCCCCGAGTTTCATGATGCCGAGAACTAAAATCCACCATTCAGGTACACGCGGAAGCATGAGAAGAACACGGTCACCTTTCTGGATGCCGAACTTCATCAGGATGTTTGCTGCTTCGTTTGAATGGATCATCATGTCCCAGAAGGTGAATTTCTTTTCCACACCTGCCTGGTTCACCCAGATCATTGCCAAGTGGTTGCGATCCTTTTTTGCCCAGGCATCGACCACATCAAACGCGAAGTTGTAGTGTTTTGGCACATTGATGGAAAACGTCCGGTACGTTTCGTCATAATCACCAATATTACCCCCGATCTTTGGGGGGTTCTGCGTTTCTGTCATGATTAGTGTCCAATATTTATGGGATGTACTGGGTTATTATAATACCACCCCGCTGACCTGCATGAGTATGACGGACGCGAAGTATTATGCTTGCATCTCTCGTAATAGATAGAGATGGATGGGAAAACATACGATTCGCTGAAGATCGAAAATATCGTTGCGTCCGGCGTAATCGCAGATGAGATTAACCTGGCGGATATTGCTGAGAAAATTGACGGGTGCGAGCTCAATACGAAACGGTTCCCGGGAGCTGTCTACCGTATTGATGAGCCGAGAATGGCGTCGCTGATATTCTCTTCGGGTAAGGTTGTGCTTACCGGTATCAGAAACGAGTCGGCTCTTCAGGATGGTCTTGAGATTATCTTAAAGTCGCTGAAAGAGGCGGGCGTGAAAACGCTGGATGTTCCCAAGGTTGCGGTGACCAATATTGTCTGTTCCTATGATATCGGGAAGTTCATCAATCTGAACCGCGTGGTTGCGACGTTGTCCCTTGAGGCTATTGAGTATGAGCCTGAGCAGTTCCCGGGTCTTGTGTACCGGATTAAAGATCCGAAGATTGTTGCACTGCTGTTCTCGTCAGGTAAAATCATTTTAACCGGCGGTAAGAATCTTGATGATGTCCGCCGCGGTCTTGATTTCCTTGAGGAACGTCTGGAAAATATCTTAAAAGAGCAGAAATAATCCGGTATGATCCCCCTCTGCTGAGGGGGATCCCGGATTTTTTTGGTTTGTTTCATCACAAATCCCAATCGTTTTTTTTCTTGGTTATTTCACGCAAGGAAGTTTATTCTGTTTTTTTGCAGGCATTTTTCATTGCGTCCATGAGGGCGACCATTTCCCTGACCTCTTCTT
>CAZABQ010000060.1:0-12043 GCA_964483485.1 uncultured Methanomicrobiales archaeon | reverse complement strand
ATTCAACGGCTTCTTGCCGGGTGATTGATCCCTTCGTTTCTACATACTGCATGATGAGGTGGGGATGGCGAATGTGATCGATGTCGGTTTGCCGAACATATTCTATAAGGCTGGACGTTTTTTGATATACTTTTGAACTCAGCATGTAGGTACGTCCTCTTCCCTCACCCCGTGTCTCAATAAGTCCTGCCTCGCTGAGTTGTTCGAGTGCAGATTTCGTTTTTGCTTCGCTCAGGTGTATCTTTTCTGCAATCTGGTGTGTGGTTGCACGTCGTTCATCTTTGAGAGAGGAGAGGATGAGGAGGGAAGTTAACGGGAGATTTCTTCCAAGCCGGTTTTTCTCCTCAAGAATCATCTTGGTAAATGCTGTATCAGGCATTGCTCTTTGAATAAAGAGTTTCACCATCGTCGTGTTTGACTCTGAGTAGTCCGGCCATGGGCGGCCATATATAAGGGAACCTTCGTAGATTCTGTCAATACCTCTACCCGTCCGTTCTGCCAGTCCAAGTCTTTTGAGGGCATCTGCGAGTGCAGGGTTTCTTCCATGTGGTTCCACCGTCAGGAGGTTGGTCAAAGTAACTCCCTCAATAAATCCCCCCGGGCTGCTAATGGTGAGACCATCGTCATCGATGAGAATACGGACCCGTCCGATTCGCGTATAATCACGGTGGGAGAGGGCATTTACCAAGGCTTCTCTGACGGCACTGTTGTCAAACTCCGTAATCGGAATCCGGAATAGTCCTGATTGAATTTCTCTTTCAGGATTCCACGCTTTCATATACTCCTCAATAATTTCGAATGCCGCGAGAAGAGGTACGGTAATGTCTTCGTTGATTCGTATATTTGTCCCTTCCATTACCTGAAAGGCTGTTCTTGCAGTAGGAAGGTGATTTTTCAAACTTTCGCTTTTCCCTATGAGGAGAAGGCCAGTTACGGTAGGGACAAGTTTGTCTCCCTCCGATTTTACGAATTGAAGGGCTTTGTCGAGTTCTTCGTCAGTGAGATCAAGTAACTTTGCGTCTCCGTTATGAGTCAGAATCAGTTTTCGTAGTCGTTGTCTTTCGATTGGGTCTAAATCGTTGTATGTTGCGTTTGGAACTGTTTGTGCGGAATAATCCAATCTGCTCAGTTCGGTGAGACGGCTATTGATTTCATGGGGGTAAAAGGGTATTGTTTCCGGGGTGTTATCATGTTTTATCCTTCTGCGTAGTATTTTTCCATTGGTGTTTGCAATAATGGTCTGACTTTTTGGGACTTCAATTTTCAGATATTGGTGTTCGTTTTGGTTGAGTATTTCTACACGTACAGATACGGAGGGAATGGTTTTGTTTGCTATCATCGCTGCAATTCCTCTGATATTTGTGCGTGAGGAGTGGAGACCGCTTACACTTCCATCGTCCTCCACGCCAATGTAGAGGTCTCCACCATTGGTATTTGCAAATCCCACCACTACGTCAATGATGTCGTCATCCGAGAGTATTGGGGAAATGTCTCCTTTGAATTCTATGGTGAGGGATTCTTTTTCCGATATTTTGTTCATATTGGTTCTCTATTGAAATAAAATAGGTTTTAAGAATAATAAAATCTATGGAGGGTGATTTTAGTATGGTTGGTTTTTTTCCGGAAAAGATCGTGTGAGATGAAAAAAGAAATGGTTATCTTCGTCTTCGGATGAGGAATCCTGCGGCCCCGAGTCCGAGAAGGAATCCCACAAGTGGTGCGGGGGACTGAGTGAGCGTGGGTTGAGATGCAGTATTTTCTGTGGGTGCTGATGTTTGGGGTATTGTCGTTGTGGTGACTGTTGGTTGTTTTGTTGGAGATGCTGATACTGTTGGTTTTGCTGTAGTTGTACCGCTTCCTCCGGAGCTTCCTGTTGATCCACCTGAGGAACCGGGTCTTTTTGTTTGAGATGTGGTGGTCTGTTCTGTTGAGTCTGTTGTTTTTGCTGCGATCATGTACGCGGAGAATGCGGTCATGCGGACCTCATAGTCAACTGTTCCATCCGCATGTTCTTTTTTGATGGTTGGTGTAAGTTCTTCCCATCCGGTACCTTTGTTGTGCAGGACGATGATGTTCTCTTTGGTAAGTCCAAGTGTCATGAAGTCATTTGTCGCCAGCGTGAACGGGTAGACAATTGTGTAGTCTCCTGCCGGCGGATTTTTTGGTGTGATGTCTACAATCAGCAGGGATTTTCTATTTTTGGGGAGAGGCGGGAGATTTTTCTCTTTTTCCGGTTCAACTGTTGAGATGGTTAGCGAGAAGTCTTCCGGAATGGTATTTTCGGCTATGATTGACGGCCGTTCGGCAAAGATGTCACGACCGTTAATCATTGGGATATTCTGATCTTTCTCTATGGTTACTTTTGGGAAAAGGAATGTCAAAGTTATTTCTTTTGCCGTACCTGAGTCAAATGTCTGTGTCTCTTCTGCCTTTGTTGATCCTATCCAGAAGGTGACCGTTTTGTCCGTCGGTGGTACGGCAGGGTCCACGATCAGTTTTTCTCCAAAGGTTCCTGCCGCTCCAAGCTTTCCATTTTCCGTCATGATGTAGATGTAAGACACCCCGTCAAGTTTTGCGATAATGGTGGTTCCAAAGGGGATTGCATTCCCCTCGTCGGTGAGAGCCGTCCCGAAGTACTGGGTAGGGAGGGAGGGGATAGCAGGGCTGTCCGCGCTTGCTGTTCCGATTGAGATGAGGAGAACAAGAATGAGTCCCGCAAGAATTTTTTGGTTCATGAGGTATCACGCGGTGAGTCCGGTAAGTGTTCCCTGTTCTTCTGTGTAAAGCCAGTATCCCCATCCCGGTTGCAGGGAATTCACGGCAGGATCACTGTTTCCGGTGCCTCCGTTGATGACTGCTGTTCCGTAACTTCCTTTGCTGAGGTTCCAGGGGAGTGCGGTCCGCCATTCTGTTCCGGCAAATGCATTTCTTGCGTCGGTTTCTTCGGTTGCGGAAAGTCCCACGGCATTCCATCCGGGATAGGCTGTTTTGACTGCCGGTGTAGCAGGATCTTTGGTGAAGGAAAGGAGGAGGTTGGATGGTTCTTTAGCATAGATCCAGTAGCCTGTAAGCGGCTTGATAATATCTGTTCCGGTTACTGCTTCCCATGATGAGGTCTGTGCGTTATACCCCAGAATCAGGTGATTGTCAGTATCCACACGAGCAAACAACTTTTCTGCGGTGTTTGTTCCTGTTTCAAGAGTTTTCGGGATGGAGATGAAGTTCCAGCCTTTGGAAAGCGGGAGTATTGCGGATACTTCTGTTCCCTCAGTGATGATCAGTTGTTTTGGAGAGGCGTAGCGGAATATCCTGCTATCCCCAGAATCGAACTCCTCTACGATGAGTTGGGAGATTTCTTTGCCAATGGTATCGGGGACAGTTCCCTCTACCCTGAGTGTCAGTATTGTGCTCTGAGGATAGTCGGAGACCAGCCATCCGTCGATGTAATCAGGGATATCGTGCGGCAGGGTAAGGAGGTCACCCCACTGGTCTGAGATTGCAGCTGACCATTCGGGTGTGGTCAGACCGGTGGCGAAATGTATGCGGTACGATGTAGTAACTTCTTGGAATTTGATATTCATGGCTGCTGTTGCTTTCTCTCCCGGTTTGAGATTTCCGACGGGAGTGAAGGATTCGCTGACAACTTCACGGATCAGCTGGTTTCCTGACCCGTCATCATCTCTTGATCCATGAGCTGGGACTGATCCTTCGTATATGGTAAAGGTGTATTTTCCATAGATGTCATCGACGTTTGCTGAGTCAATCATTCCAATGAGTGCATCGGCCGCATTGATTCCCCGAACTTTGTCTACCCCTTCTACGGTGATGGGTATCAGAACTGAAGTATAGGAAGTGCATGGTTTTACCGAGAGTGTTGTTGTGGTATCGGTTTTGGTTTCGATGATGTCGAACTCTTTGTTATACATCGGATGCTCAACCACGAGGAAATACTGATTTGATTCCCAATCTGATGTTGTGGGGATTCTGATCTCATACGATCCGTCAGTATCCACAGTCGTGGTTCCATGAAGATAGCTGTTCGGCCCGAAGAGATAATACGCGAGTGTATTCGGGTTTCCGGTTGCGATTCCTGTGACAGAGAGGGTTTCACCTTTCTGTACGTAATAGGCGGATGGGGCCATGGTGAGGTAGGGCATTTTGAGTTCAATGGTTGCCGAGGCGTAATCCGCTGAAAGAATGGACACCGCGTTACCATCAATGATGGTTCCTTTGCCGTTTGTCAGGCGGTCAGTTGCGTAGATGGTGTAGATTCCTGTATCTAATTTGCAGTTCGTAGTGTCCCATTGATATGTCCACCCGCCGTCATTTACGACGGTAGTGGGGTTCTCTGCTTTACCAGCCTTTCCCCTTTCTGCTGTCTTAGACAGCTGGTATCCGTATGGGTCAAGATTTGGCCCGGTAATAAAGAGATACACACTCTCGCTTCCCGTGTTTTTCCCGGAGAACGAAATTGTCTCACCAATGTGTGCGGCATTTGGCAAGGATTCAATCGTTATGTTTCCTGATGCTGATGAGGGTGGAATGGCTGATCCTGTTCCTACAACAGTCTCTGCGACTGCATATTTTCCTCCGGGATTTAGTCCACCGGATATAATACGGCGAAGTGCAGCTTCATCCAGTGTCGCAAAGCTACCGTCGGATGCCGGACGTTCCACAATGGCATAGTAGATACCGGAAGGCCAACCCGTAGTAATGACGATATCAATTTTGTAACTGCCGTTTTCATCGATGGTGAGAGTGCCATTGGTGAATCCTCCTGCGGGATGCATGAGATAGTACGCCAGTTTCGGGGGAGATATCCCCTCACCGTTCCCATAAATGGTTAGTGTGTTACCCGGGAGAGTACCTATTCCTACGGTGAAGGAACGATACTGCAAAGTAATCAGAACACTATCATACCGTGCGTCTGCAAGTTTGACTGCATTCCCGCTCGCTTCCGCTGCTTTCCCGTTGGTGAGCCTGCTGGTTGCGTAGATGGTGTAAGTACCTGTATCAAGGCCACAGTTGGTGGTGTCCCATTTGTATTCCCAGGTGTTGTCGGTCTTGACTGCGACCGGGTTTTGTGCAAGGTGAGCTGCATTTCGAGTCGGCAGATCTTTTAGGACAATCCCGTTTTCCGCAAGCCCCGTGCCGGTAATGAACAGGTAGACATTGTTGCTGTCGGTGTTGGTACCGGTCAGTTTGATTTCGTCACCGATGTGGTACGAACCGTCGCCGAGTGCGGAGATGGTTACTGCTCCACTTTCGACTTTGACTTTTACTGAGTCGTATTCACTGTCGAATTTCTGATCTCTGAGGTATGATACATTTATCGTGTAGGTTTTGTCCTGGGTGTCTGTACCGGTATTGAACGTGATGATACGTTTACCGGATGCATCTGTCTCAAATATTCCACCAACCGCTACGGTAGTATCTCCCGTCGTGTAATTTATGATACCGTTCAGGGCAGAGTACCCCAAACCCAGATCAGTTGAAGTGTAGTCGTTTTTGAATCCGGTCTGTGATGATTGGAGGGTGGGAAGTCCTTCGATGGTCTGGAGTCCGGAGAGATACACGGCATAAAGGGTGTTGCTGTCACCCTGAATGGTTACCGTGAACGGATTGATGCGGTCAACGGAGTCCTTTGCTGCCGTGATGGTAAGCGTGGTACTCTGGACAGTGAAGCTGACGGCGTTGGATTTCGTAGCGTGATCGCTAAATTTCGTTGGAGTTGTGTATTTTGCCTGAGCTGTCCACGTCCCTGCCGCGCTGTCTCTTCCCGGGTAAACCGCTCCCGTGAGAACCTGTGCCTGATTCAGATTGATCGAGCTGTAGTCTTTTGCGTTTCCAGCAGCATCATACCCGAAGGTTGTGCCTTTCCCTCCGGTTGGGGTGGTGAAAATAATTTTTGCCGTTGCGCCGATATTTGCCGGCCCCACCTTTGGCACATCAATGATGAAGGAAACATTTGTCCTCTTATTGATAGTCTTGCCATCAATGGAGTCTCCGGGACTATCGGTCAGCTCTGCTTTCAGTGAAATCTCCGGATAGGAAATCTCAAGGTATTTTCCGGTCCCCGCTGAAGGGCTGCCGCTATAGTAATACCGCCCGTATTTTCCGTTCACCGCTATCTCGCTTAATACAAAGACACCATTTACGGCAGTGATTGTATGGACTTGTGATTGTTCGTTGCCATTGTAATATGTTAGTGTCGTTGCCTCAGGGGAGTCCAGAATCGAAATATTTTCATAAACAAAGGCAAAACTTCCGTTTTCAACACTCCGCGGGTCCTCAGCGGAAACCGCTCCCGTGAGCATCATCGTAAACAGAACAATGGTGAATACGCAGTACAGAACTCTTTTTGAAATCATTTTTCATCTCTCCCATGCAGGAAATTCAAATCTCACGAATTAAATTTCAATGAATTTCATTGAACTATTTAGTGTTGCCATACTTAATAATTTCGTCCGACCTGTAGTACATATATGACCCGTTCCCTTCGGTCAGGAGAAAAACCCGAACAGATCAGCATGCGGATGCCCAAAGATCTGGTCTCCAAAGTCGACACTCTCAAAGAACAAGAAGGCGTCGACCGCTCGGCCATCATCAACAAAGCCGTGCGGTACTGGACCGAAGTCGAAGGAAACATCACCACCGACCACCAATTACTCAACCGCCTCGAGACAATCGAGACCAACACCACCGAACTTCGCGGAGAGATCGACAAAGTCATACAGGACTTCCGCAAAGAGAAGGATCAGTTACAGGAACTCCTTGGCAAACAGCAGGACACCATCGACACGCTGCTTGCCATGCTGGCAAAAAAATAGAATTCCTCCTCTTCTCTTCTTACTGTACTGTACTAATAAGTACAGTACAGTAGTAGTAATAGTAGGTATAGAGAAAAAAATCCGGCATGATTCGCAAGACCACTTCTGCCAGATACCTCTGTTGGTTGCGGGATCATCAACATATTTGTAAAAATCCAAAAATTATCTATTACCACTCAATTTAACAAATGTATGCGGAAATTTTTGTTACCTCCCTCCCGGTAACAAACCATTCCTAACCCCTGTATGCAGCCTCGGACAAACGGCCTACTCCTCATCAAACTTCAGCAGCTCAAACAACCGGGTGTTCACATAAATCCGTTCTTTCCCAATCCACACCGACGCAAGAACACCGATATCTTCCAGAGCCTTCAGATACTTCATCGCCGTTTGCCGGTTCCCGATACCACGCTCAACCAGATAGGCCGGTTTACAGTACGGCTGCAAAAATATCTCCTCGATCAAATCATAAGAATAGATCTTCGGCAACTTCTTTTTGCATACCGCAACCGTCTCGTCCATCAGGGATTTGATCGCGGCAATCCGATCATATGTCCAGTCCGCCGTTTCTCTGACAGCGGTCAGCATAAAGATGATCCACTCCTCCCACTCCTCATTCTCGGTAACTCTTCGGAGACGCGAGTAATACTCGGATTTATGCAAGATGACGTAGCGGCTGAGATAGAGTATCGGAATATCAAGGAGGTCCTGATCGATCAGGTATAAGATATTCAAAATCCTCCCGGTTCGCCCGTTTGCATCGCCGAAGGGATGTATTGCCTCAAATTGATAGTGAATCAACGCCAGACGAATCAACGGATCCGGTTCTCTTCCGCCATTCATGTAGTCTTCCAGCTGGTGTATCAGATCCTCCAGAACGATCGGATCGTCCGGCGGCGTATACACGCATCCCTCCGGCCCGTTGATATAGGTACCTGCATTGATACTCCGCCGATCCATTTCCTGATCCAGCAGAACAGAACAGATACGGGTAAGCAGAATCTCTCCGATTTTTCTCCCGGATTTTAGCTCACCGACTCCGACAGAGAGCGCCTCCCGGTATCGGAGAACCTCCTTTGTTGCCGGATCGATCTTCTCCTCCGGAACCGAGAGAGCCGTGTAGAGAGCATTGCTGGTAGTGAAAATATTCTCAATCCGAGAACTCGCGGTTGCTTCGAGCAGTGGAATAGAACTGATCAGAATCCTCGGGTTTGGAAGCAGCTTCCCTGCCTCCCGCATCCGGGCAAGCGACGTCTTCGCCTCGGCACATGCTCTCCATATCCGAACCGTCTCAATATCTGCCCCAGGGGGAAGATACGGCATGGTATTGTAGGGGATATTTGGATCAGTATGTGCCATAGTTTCTGTGAATATTTTGTCTGCCACCCATATCTACCTGTCGAAGAAATTAAAAAATTTCGACACGACATCTCAGACGTGTATACGAAGTATACAGATGGAATCAATCATGTCGAAGAAATCGAAAAATTTCGACACGACTCCTCAGACGTGTATACGAGGTATACAGATGTACATCCCCGTGTTCATGATTAACCATGCAGGAAAAACAACTGAACAAAAATCTTAGAGAAAAGTGCTGCGAGAGGGATCCGAACCCCCGACCTCGGGATTATGAGTCCCGCGCCCTAACCAGCTAGGCCACCGCAGCAAGAAGTGCATTACAAGAAGGACGTTTCAAAATATATACGTTACTGATTTTACCGGGAAAAGAAAGGGGAAATTTACTGCCCCTTCTTTACGCTCTTCGCCGCCGCCGCGGCCATGTAGGCGTTTACCGCAGCAGTTACGGCAATCGTCTTTTCCTTTCCGCGACCGAGCGAATCTGCAAGCTGGTGCATCCGTGTCTCGCTCTCACGCATATACCGCGGCAGATTCTTCTTCACCTCAGGCTCTTCAAGGAAGTGCGTGTGGGTATTTCCCGCGATGAACTGGGGATTGTTCATAATCGCATAATGCAGCGGTAATGTCGTCTTCACACCAAGGATAACATACTCCATTAATGCGCGGCGCATGCGTGCAATCGTCTCTTCCCGGGTCATTGCACGGGCGCAGAGCTTTGCGATCATCGAATCGTACAGCGGAGGAATGGAATACCCCACGTGAATACAGCTGTCGATACGAATTCCCGGTCCTCCGGGTGAACGGTAGCGGGTAATCTTACCGGCATCCGCAGCAAAGTTGTTCATCGGATCTTCAGCATTCACCCGGCACTCAATTGCATGACCGCGACAGATAATCTGATCCTGCGAGTATGGCAGAGGCTCTCCTGCCGCAACCTTGATCTGCATCCGCACCATGTCAAGACCGGTAATCAGTTCCGTTACGGTGTGTTCCACCTGAAGACGTGTGTTCATCTCCATGAAGTAGTAGTTCCCGTTGTCGTAGAGGAACTCCACCGTTCCGGCATTCTCATAGTTGCAGGTCTTTGCAACCGTGATTGCCGACTGCGTCATCTGCTCGCGAAGCTCCGGCGTCATGATCGGACACGGCGCCTCTTCCACCAGTTTCTGATGCCGCCGCTGAATTGAGCAGTCACGCTCAAACATGTGGACAACATCACCCTTGGAATCTGCGAATATCTGCACTTCAATGTGGCGCGGATTTTCCAGATACTTCTCAATGAACACTGTTGGATCGCCAAAGGCAGACGCCGCAGTCCGCATCGACTTCTCAATTGCCTCGTCCATCTCGGCAGCGCTGCGCACGATCGTCATACCGATACCCCCGCCTCCGGCAGATGCTTTCACGATAACCGGATAGCCGATTGAATCTGCAAACGCTTTTGCTTCGTCGTGTTCCGTGCTCCGTGTCCATGGTAATACCGGAACACCTGCATCAGACATTGCCTGTTTGGATCCGATCTTGGATCCCATCATTGAAATTGTCTCTTCCGAAGGGCCAATAAAGGTCAGGCCGGCTTTTTTCACTGCCGCAGAAAAGGCCGCCTTCTCTGCAAGGAATCCGTATCCCGGATGAATCGCGTCGGCTCCAGCCATCTGCGCAACCTCCAGAATACGATCCATATTCAGGTAACTTTTCGTCGGGTGTGCGGCACCTATCAGAAATGCCTCGTCTGCGTACTTCACGTGCAGAGCATTTGCGTCGGCGTCTGAGTACACGGCGACCGTCTCAATACCCATTTCCCGGCACGCACGCATTACGCGAATTGCAATTTCACCACGGTTTGCGACCAGGACCTTGTCGAAGTACCGGTCCCGGTTCATTTCACCACCACGAGAACGTCGCCGCTTTGAACAACCGCACCGTTCTCCACGAAGATCTCCGTAACCGTTCCGTCAACCGGGCTGACCACCGGATTTTCCATCTTCATGGCTTCCAGCACCAGCAGAGTGTCGCCGGCCGAGACCTTCTGTCCCATCTGCACCTTGATATCGAGCACCATTCCCTGAATGCTGCTCTTCACTCCGCCCGGCACATCGCCGTGCGGAGTCTGGCGTTTGCCGGGTTCAGAACTGCCGACTGCGACCGATTCGCCTTCCACTGAAAGAATGCGAACCATGAACACCTCGCCGTCAACCTCAACCTCCATGGAACGCGGAATGTCAATTTCAACCGCGGATGCCGCTGTACTGGCGCCGGCAGGTGCTGCGGCAGGAAGTTGTTCGGCGGTTTTTTCTCCTTTCAGAAATGCCGGGGCAATTGCCGGATAGAGAATGTACGTCAGGACGTCCTCCTCCTTTTTGATGAGACCCTGCGACTCGGCATCTGCCTTCATCTTTTCATAAATGGGGCCGAGTGTATCCGCCGGACGGCAGGAGATGCGTTCTTCATCGCCGATGATTGATACAACCAGTGCGTCATCGAGCGGAGCCGGGGACTTACCGTACATTCCCTTGAGATAATCGCGTACCTCGTTTGTTACCGTCTTGTAGCGTCCTTCCATCAAAACGTTGAGAACCGCCTGGGTTCCTACAATCTGCGACGTCGGCGTAACAAGCGGCGGGTATCCGAGATCCTTTCTGACCGCCGGAATTTCCAGCAGTACATCATCCATCCGATCAAGTGCTCCCTGCTCTTTAAGCTGCGATACAAGGTTTGAGATCATACCGCCCGGAAGCTGATAGATCAGGACATCACTGTCGATGCGGACCGATATCGGATTGATCAGGCAGTCGTATTTGCATCTTGCCTCTGCTGCTTTATTTTTAATGTCGCGAAGCGTCGAAAGCGAAATGCCGGTGTCCCGCTTTGTGCCGATTAACGATGCAACGATACTTTCGGTTGCGGGCTGGGAGGTTCCGCCGGCGAACGGGGACATGGCGGTGTCGAGAATGTCCACACCTGCTTCAATTGCCGCCTGATAACTCATCGGTGCAATGCCGCTTGTTGAGTGAGTGTGCAGACAGACCGGAATGTCGATCCGTTTCTTAATGCCGGTAATCAGGGCACGTGCCGCTTCCGGCATAATGAGACCTGCCATATCTTTGATACAGATGGAGTTGCATCCAAGGCTGTAGAGTTCCTCGGCCATATCGATGAAACTTTCTGTACTGTGGACCGGACTCGTTGTATAGCTGATTGTTCCCTGCAGATGTTTTCCCTCGTTCTGCACAGCAGTCATTGAGCGCGTCATATTGCGGATATCGTTGAGCGCATCAAAGACACGGAAGACGTCAACACCATTCGATGCCGCCGCTGCAATGAACTTGTCAACTACGTCATCAGGGTAATGTTTGTAACCGACGAGGTTCTGACCGCGGAGCAGCATCTGGATTGGTGTCTTGACGAAGATCTGTTTGAGATCCCGCAGACGTTCCCATGGATCGTCATTCAGATATCTGATGCAGGTATCAAAGGTGGCCCCTCCCCATGCTTCGACGGACCAGAAGCCCGCCTTCTCCATCGCCTTTGCGAGTTCGATCATGTCTTCGGTACGCATCCTCGTTGCGGCGAGCGACTGGTGTGCGTCACGAAGGGTTGTGTCCGTAATGTAAAGCTTTGTCATGGTTGTCTCCCGTTCTGCATCATGAGTGCAGCTTATCTAAACCTATACTGTTTTGGAATGAAAAGATAAAAAAGTAGTCCTGATTGATCCGGCCGAACCTACCGCATTCAGAAAAAACTTATAGAATAGAGGACTACAGCCGCAATCCCGCAGAACATCGCCAGAGAAAACTGCAGATAGTCCAAAGCCTTTGGCGAAAAATCCGGACGATAGGTTCCTCCGGACT
>CAZABQ010000059.1:0-12138 GCA_964483485.1 uncultured Methanomicrobiales archaeon | reverse complement strand
TCCGTTGGGAGCAAGAACCGCAACCGTAAGATTTGGCATATCCCTAACTGTTTGCCGTAGAAGAGATTAATGCTTCCGAGAACCGCAAACACCCCTCAACCCTTCCATTCCTGATAAACCTGCAACGTATATAATCCTAAAATACAAAGGGACATACATGCGTCCCTACGTCATCATCAATGCCGCAATGAGCGCTGATGGAAAAATCTCCACCAAAGAGCACCGGCAGACGAAAATCTCCGGAGATCAGGACTTCGCACGGGTCGACCGGCTGCGGGCCGAATGCGACGCGGTCATGGTTGGTATCGGTACCATTCTTGCAGACGACTCCTCACTCCGCCTGAAAAATCCTGACCTTATTGCCGAACGTAGAGCAAAAGGACTCCCGGAACAGCCGATGAGAATTGTTATCGACAGTCAGGCAAAAATGCCCGTGGACGGAGACATGTTCAAAAAAGGAACAGGAAGACGTGTTATCTTTGTTTCAGACAAAGCCCCGGAAGACAGAATTGCCGCTCTCGCCAAACAGGCAACCGTTATACGCGCCGGTTCAGAGAGAGTTGACCTCGGACTGGCCCTCGACAAACTTGGCGAAATGGGCGTACGAAAACTCATGGTTGAAGGCGGCGCAACCCTTCTCTGGTCATTCACCAGTCAGAAACTCTTTGACGAAATCCGTATTTACGTAGGGGCGCTCATTATCGGCGGAGCAGACGCACCCACGTTTGTTGACGGAACCGGGTTTACCCGGGCAGAAGGATTCACCCGGCTCTCGCTGGAAAATGTAGAAAAAATCGACGACGGTCTTCTGATAACCTGGATAAAAAAAGAATAAAAAATATTTTTCTGACTTACGCTCTCTTCTTGAACGTGTACACGTCGTCGCTCACGACAACCACTTCACCGGAGTAGTAGTAGGCAACAACCTTCACGCGGTCACTGATGGACGGGGTTGATGAACCCTCAAACACCAGTTCAGTACCGGTTCTCGGTTCCTTGCCAAACTGCTGCGTAATAATCTCTTTGTCATCTGCACGGTAGAGGGTCACCTCAATCTTGCTGATCTGGTTTGTTCCCTTACCGCCGGAGAATGTCACGGTAATCGTCGGTTTGTTCGAGTCACGACCAACCTGCACAGCTACAGCCTTTCCATCCGGAAACGTACCGACCGGTCCCGGAGTGAGACTAAAATCAGGATTCATCGTTGCGGACGGTGTTGCTGTGGGAGTCTGCGTGGTGGTCCCTGACGGATTGTCAGTGCCAACACAGCCTGCTGCAAGAACCAGAGCAGCAAGCAGCAGAACACATACAGTCACAAGTTTGTAGTTCATACTCTAAGATTGCTTCAAGGGCAATTATACTTTTTGCCTTGAAAGAAAAGAAAAAAATGATTTTGGGGTAACTCTTACGCAGACTCGTAGAGCTGCGCAAAGTACCGTGCTTCCCAGATGAACAGGAACGGAAGGAAGATCAGCATCAGAACAATGCCAATGATCACAATGGACAGCAGAGCGAAGATCAGAATAATTACAGCGAAGATGATGGCCAGAACAATCCATGACAGGATGTAGTGGAGCCATCCGATCTTGCCGACGATCTTAAAGATCTCGCCAAACTGGAATGCTGCACCAAATTTCTCTTCCTTTGCAAACCGGACAATAGCCATTGTTGCCATGATCCCGAAGATTATCGCAACAATAACAGTCACAATGATACCGATAATTCCAATACCTGCGGTGAGTCCGTTAATTGTCTCCAGCGGGTTCATTACGCTCTCCGGGTTAATGGTACTCACCATGCTGAACAGTGTAGCAGCACCAAGGATAAGGGCAATAATGAACGGAACAATCATATACACAATACCGATAATCGTCGCAAGGATACCGTCAATGAACATCTTGACGTAGTTATCAAGCTTAGCATCAGTACTGCGGTAAACCCGGACAGTAAATCCAGTAAGCAACAGGGATGCAACAAGCATGATGATCAATCCAACGTACGGAATCATTGCCCCTGCCATCAGAAGCAGAGTCAGAACAATAAGAATGATCCAGTCAAGCCAGTTACCGACCAGACGATTTTTGGCAAATTCAAACGACTTGCCGAGATTCTCTCCAATACCAATAGACATAAATTTCCACCTCTTTTTGTGGTTATAGAGAGATTTACTCTTACCTATTTATAGTTATCCCAATCATGGAGCGAAAGAGGAGATTTTTTTGCGTATTTTACGTATTTCACGAGAATTCGTTGATATCAATAATCGGCGAAAATTATTTCGTGTTTTGACGAACTAACGATGAGAATCCCAAAATCAGACGAAAATTACTGAGATTTCTGTAATAGAGGAAAAAATATCGGAGACGCACCAAACAAAGGAGCGCGGATTACACCAAAAAAAACTTGGGTCACAGACAACAGAACCAAAAAAATAGGGGAAATGAAACAGTTACGTGCAACAGCAGGGAGCTGCAGGTTCCTGCTCCTGTACCGCGACCGCTGATTCGTAGAGGGTTGCAAAGAACTTTGCCTCCCAGATCATTAAAAACGGCATAATAACAACCATTAAGATCCATCCGACAACAGGGATCAGGAGAAGTATCAGGTAAATCACTGTAATCACAATGCCGATAACAATGATATTTACCAGATACGTCAGCCAGCCGATGGTGCCAATAACATTGAACAGTTCCTTAAACTCGAAAGCTGCACCGAACCGCTGGGCCTTTGCAAATCTGATGAATGCCATAAGCAAAACCATCGTTGTTACAATCAGAACAATGATCTCAATGACGAGTGAGACAAGAACATACGCAGGATTCAGCATCGGGCCAAACTTCAGCAGAACGGAAATGATGCAGTATGGAATCATGTACAACAGGGTAATGATCGTTGCAAGCAGACCGTCAAGGAACATACCGCCCCAGGAACCGAGCTGCAGCTCGCCGCCGCGGTAGACGCGGATCATAACACCGGTCAGGAAAATCCCAAATACCAGAGAAAGAATGAGGCCAAAACCAAGCATTCCCAGCGAAAAAGCTCCGGCCATGCCAAACACCGAAGTCATTGCCGAAGAGACCGGATCTGCCGGAGTCACCGGAATACCATACGCACTCGCAACTGACATAAGCAGACCAAACGTACCGAAGACAACAAGAAGGGTGCCGATCAGAACCAGCAGACTGATGAAGATCAGAATCAGCCAGTCACCAAAAGACCGGAACGCCTTGTTGGTAAAATCATAAGAACTGCGAAGGTTCTCTACAATACCAATAACCATATTTTCAATTCACCTCTTTGATAAATACTGAGGTATTCGCGTCGATGGCATATACAGATTTGCCCGGAAAAAAAGAATTAGTGCCGGAAGTGGCGGGTTCCGGTAAACACCATTGCAACACCGAGTTCATCGGCCTTTGCAATAACCTCGGCATCACGGATGGAACCGCCGGGCTGAATCAGCGCCGTCGCACCTGCGGCGGCGGCAACCTCAAGGGTATCTGCAAACGGCAGGAACGCATCGGATGCAATAACCGTTCCTTTCATAGTTCTGCCAAACTCCGACGCCTTGATTACCGCAAGTTTTGCCGAGTCCACGCGGCTCATCTGACCGACACCGAGACCGACCGTCTCGGTGGTGTTCGCATAGATAATCGCATTGCTTTTCGCATGCTTGACGACCTTCCATGCAAGTTTTAGTGCCGCAATCTCTTCTGCGGTCGGTGCACGCTTGGATACAACATCCCAGCCTTCTTCATGCTCAGGAGTTCTCTGTACGAGAATACCGCCGTCAATTGTCCTGACCTCGTCAGCCGGAACTTCGGACGGAAGAAGCAGAAGACGCATGTTTTCCTTCTTCTTCATGATCTCGCGTGCTTCATCCGTAAACGACGGGGCAATCAGCACCTCAACAAATGTGGAACAGATCTCTTCTGCCACTTCCTTTCCGACAGGACTGTTCATCGCGACAACCGAGCCGTACGCAGATACCGGGTCCACATCGCGTGCCTTGAGATACGAGGCAAGCTGGGTTGTGCCAAGAGCGACCCCGCACGGATTGTTGTGCTTCACAATGACCGTTGCCGGTGACGGAAGTTCGCGGCAGAGACCAACCGCCGCATGCACGTCAAGGTAGTTGTTGTAGGACATCTCTTTTCCCTGTAAAGCGACCTGTCCTGCGATACCGGACGTTCCGTAGACCGCAGCTTTCTGGTGCGGATTTTCTCCGTAGCGCAGGGGGCGGCCGTTGGCGAACTGGAACGTGTAGGTTGTCGGGAAGTCACGGCCGATACTGTTGAGATAGTTCGAGATAGCGCCGTCATACGCAGCAGTCCGGGTAAGTGCCTTTGCCGCAAGACCAAGTCTCTGCTCGTAGGTGAATCCCTTACCGTTCACGGCTTCAATCACCATGGGGTAGTCGCTTGGGTCCACGACAACGGCGACATCCTTGAAGTTCTTCGATGCCGCACGAATCATGGCAGGGCCGCCGATATCCACAAACTCAATCAGCTCGTCAAGAGGCAGATTTTTCCGAGACATCTCTTCAAACGGATACAGATTGACGCAGAGAATATCAATTCCCTCAATGCCGTGAGCTTTCATTATCTCGTCGTCTGTACCGCGACGGCCTAAAAGTCCGCCGTGAACCTTGGGATGCAGTGTCTTGACACGGCCGTCCATCATCTCCGGAAAACCGGTGTACTCTGATACATCCGTGACCGGAATACCTGCTTCACGAAGGGCTTTTGCCGTTCCGCCGGAACTGAGAATACCGATATTTTTTGCTGCCAGTGCTTTGGCAAGATCAAGAATGCCGGTCTTGTCCCAGACCGACAAAAGTGCACGAGTCATATCATGAGTATATGGTCGGGAGAAGGTATTAATGAGTGCGGGTCGGTGACGGTGCACCCGTATTCCCCGTCATACCCGCGGGAACGTATCCGGGCCCGAGCTACAACCAGACTCACAAACCGTTCCGCAGATCCTTGATCCTGTCCCGCAGAGCAATTGCCTTCTCGAAATCAAGGGCGGCGGCAGCGGATTTCATATCCGCTTCAAGTTCGATGATAAGGTTTGGGATCTCAGACTTGGGCAGATGCTTGATATCCGTAATGTCAACCTCCTTTTCGCGGACCGGTTTTTTAATGGTCTTGGGGACAATGCCGTGCTCTGTGTTGAACGCCATCTGCATCTCGCGTCTGCGTGCCGTCTCAGACATCGCAACCCGCATCGACTCGGTGATATGGTCTGCATACAAAACGACCCGCGACTCTGCATTGCGTGCCGCACGACCAATAATCTGGATCAGACTCCGTGCATCACGCAGAAATCCTTCTTTATCCGCATCAAGAATGCCGATGAACCCGACCTCGGGGATATCAAGGCCTTCACGCAGCAGGTTGATTCCCACCAGCACGTCGAAGAGGCCGAGCCGCAGCTGACGGATAAGTTCGGTTCGTTCCAGCGCTTGAATTTCTGAGTGGAGGTAACGCGTCTTGATTCCCTGCTGCGCAAGATACTCGGTCAGTTCCTCGGCAAGTTTCTTGGTCAGCGTTGTAACAAGTGCGCGGTCGCCGCGGGCGATCACTGCGTGAATCTCGTTGATGATGTCATCGGTCTGACCTTTGATAGGTCTCACTTCCACGACAGGATCCACCAGACCGGTGGGCCGGATGATCTGCTCCACAACACCGTTTGCGTGGGAAAGTTCATACTCGCCGGGGGTTGCCGAGACAAAAATCACCTGATGCATGTACTGTTCAAACTCGGGGAACTGTAACGGCCGGTTGTCAAAGGCACTCGGCAGTCGAAACCCGTACTCAACCAGAGACATCTTTCTTGAGTGGTCGCCGTTGTACATTCCGCGAACCTGCGGCAGTGACTGATGGCTCTCGTCGATCACGAGTAAAAAATCGTCCGGGAAGTAGTCAAGCAGACAGAACGGTTTTTCGCCTGCGGCTCGTCCGTCAAAGTGGCGGGAGTAGTTCTCAATTCCTTTGCACGAGCCGGTCTCTTCAATCATCTCAAGATCATACTGCGTCCGCTGACGCAGACGGTGCGCTGAAAGATCGTCCAAGCGTCCTTCTGCAAGAACGTCGTCGAGTTCCGCACGAATTGATGCAAGACTGCGCTGCATCTCAGACTCCGGCGTCACGAAGTGGCGTGCAGGATAGACATAGAAGTACTCAAGCCGTTCTTTTTCTTTTCCGGTATTTTTATCCACTTCGGAAATCCGGTCTATCTCATCCCCGAACAGTTCGATTCTGATGATGTCGTTGAAGTAACCGGGAATGATATCGATTGTATCGCCTTTGACCCGGAACCGGCCCGGCATCAGTTCGAGGTCGTTTCGTTCAAAAAGAATTGCAATCAGTTTTTCCAGAATCTCGGTTCTGCTAATCTTCTGACCGGCACGAAGTTCAAATCCGAGGTTTTTGAAGTTCTCCGGGTTGCCCAGACCATAGATACAGGAGACCGAAGCCACGATTATCGTATCACGGTGGGAGAGAAGCGATGCGGTTGCCGCAAGCCGCATCATCTCGATTTTCGGGTTGATCTGGGCATCCTTTTCGATGTACTGATCCTTTTTGGCAATGTAGGACTCGGGCTGGTAGTAGTCATAGTAGGAGATGAAATACTCCACGTGATTATTCGGGAAGAACTCCTTGAACTCGTTGTACAGCTGGGCGGCGAGTGTTTTGTTGTGGGCAAGCACCAGCGTGGGGCGCTGGACATTGGCAATGACATTGGCAATCGTGAAGGTTTTCCCTGAGCCTGTGACACCGAGCAGTGTCTGATACTGTTCGCCGTCCAGAATACCGTCCGTAAGTTCGGCGATTGCTTCCGGTTGAGATCCCCGGGGGGCAAAAGAGGAGTTAAGCTCAAACATACCTGCCATTTGTAGTAGTGATGTTGGTGTGCTGTACTATTAGTGTGTGGGAATGCGGCATCAGGGGGTCGGCATCTCCATATCTATATACTATTCCGGCGAACACCACACGTATGACACAGGAACTTGACAGCGATGCTATCAGCCATGAACTCCGGCGGCTTGAAGGAATGATTCTGGTTCTTGAAAAGGAAAATCAGGAGCTGCGGGAGCGCGTATCCGATCTCGAACTACAGACCGGACAGCTGACTGAGCGGCTGCTCAGAAGCGGCGGCTGTTCGTCCTGCGGAATCTAACGCGGCAAACGCATCGGTGGTGAATGCCTTGATTCGGGCATTCACGTCACCGTTTGCACCAATGTCTGTCCATACCCGCTTATTTTCATCAAACAAATAGGTCTGGTCCTTCTCTGATACCGAGGTTGAGGTAAATGCCTGATGACGCTGGGTGAGATCCAGCGGCAGGGAGAGTCCGGGGTTTTTGAAAAAGTCCGAGGTATCAGACGAGGCGTTCAGAGTGACGGTAACCGCAAACTTCTCTCCGGGCCGCAGCAGAAGCGGCCGGTCAAGTTCGACGGTGTGATATCCCGGGAACTCTGCATTTCCGGTCTGAACTCGTCGGAGAGCACTGCCCGGTTTTACTCCGTCGGTTGAGACACAGATCGTAGAGGACACATTTTTGTTGAAGGTAAAAAACGAGACGGCACGGATGTACTCGTATCCTTTCGCCGTGAAGACGTTTGCCGCGGAGACGGTGATTTCGTCGTCCGTATGACCGGGATCGATCGGCATCGAGGTCGGTAGGATGCCGCCGTCGTACTGGTAATTGTGATCGAATGTTGCCGCAGGAACGGTATCAAAAAATACCGCATTGTCTAAAGAGGTGTCATAGTAGGAGACCCAGAAAAATCCGCTGTCGCCAAACTCCGTGCCCCAGCTGTTTTTGACGAGCCATGCACCGTTGCCCGGAGGTTTTTCTGCGAAGTTGTCTGTGGAAAAGTTGTCGTCCCATCCGATCAGACCGACGGTATGGGAGCTGGTCGTATGATCTCTGCAGTAATAGGCAAAAGTCTCGTTGCGGTAGGAGGATGTGTTGACGTAGAGACCAATCGATGCTGCTCCGGTCTGTATGATCATCTGTTTGATATGCTGCGGGTCCTCAAACGTCAGCCACAGCGAGTCGGTAAGATGGTATGAGTCTGCTGCATAGGCAAGCGATGCGTCAAGGGCCTGAACGTCTGCATACGGGGCGACAGACTCGTTCGCAAATCCGAACCATGCAGCGAGAGCAAACACGGCAAAGAGTTCGTTTCCTCCGGCGTCAAGATAACTGCCGTTGGTGAGGCTGACATGATCCCCGCGAAGACCTTCCAGTCCGGGCAGGACGGAGTCGATGCTGACTGCGTCACGGCTATAGGTGAAGTAGGTGAGATGCAGTTCGGACAGGTCGATGGAGTCTGCATCGGCAAGACCTTTGAGGATGAGGTTCGACTCGGCAGCGTTTACGACGCCGAACGCCCAGCAGGTATTTGTATCTCCCTGGGATTTTGCGGCGGTCACGGCGTGTTGGTCACGGAGATCGAAGGAGGCGGGAAGATCGGCTGCACACGGTGCGGTAAGAATGCACAGCGCGAGAAAACAGGTAACGGCGAAACGAAACATCACCGCATCTCACTCTGCCTGCCGGTTTCCGGGTCGTCTTCGGGTCCAAAGAGAAACACGTCTTCGATCGGGAGATCAAAGATGCAGGCGATCTTGTGGGCAAGCAGAACCGAGGGGTTATACTGGCCTTTTTCCAGAGAGATAACGGTCCGGGAGGATACGGCGATGGTATCGGCGAGTTCCTGCTGGGTCATGCCGCGACTGGTTCGCAGTTCCCGGATTCTGTTGTCCATAAGAATACTGGTAAGAGTGTGGTTGTTTGAGAGTATTATCAGCTGTGATACTCGTGTCAGATTTTTCGTTCAAAGTAGGCGCGGGCGACAAGAGAACCCAACAGAAAGATAATGACAATCCCCATGAGAAGGGTGCGGACTGCAAAGATCATGGTGTCTGGTACATCTCCTGCGATGAGTCTGAGAAGGGGACCTGCGTTAAGTGCAGTAAAGAGGAGGAGAACGATCTGCAGTTCATACATCGCCCAGGCCGACTTCATGAGGATATATACTTCACGTTCGTCGATTTCGGGAAGGAGATGGTCTCCCTCTGAAGAGCCGTTTTTGCGGTTTTTGAAAACATAGAGCGTCCCGATAATTCCTGCGGCAAGAAACAGGACGGCGGTGGAGGGCACGAGAGAGGAGGAGGGTATGGCGTATGCGAGCAGGATACTGATAACTCCGCAGACGAGGAAGCCGGCAGAGAGAATGGTGTAACGTTCCAGATGATAGATGCGGGACATGGTATTCAGACCTTTGTGGAGGTATAGTAGTAGATGATCAGATGGTTACTCCGCGTGCTGTAAATGCCGGATAGAGGGATAGATAGATGCAAGGGCAGATACAGGTTTTGTGATCCTCATGATCTTCTGATATCTTAATATGAAGTTTATTTCATATGAAGTTTTCTTCACATTGGGTGTTGCACCGAAATTCGTTTATTGCCATTTGACGTTCGTCAGTCATCGTATTTCAGCCCACGGATCGCAAGGCCTTCACATGAATAGTCGTCCCATGCAAAAAAGAGGAGGAGATATATCCCGATTATGAAACTTCTTGTTACCTGCAAAGAGTATTTTACTAATGAAGACAATAAAAATTCCCACAGGAAATCCTGTTCCCAAATAGTTCCTCGATTATTTCTGCATGAGTGTTACCTCATCCGCTCCGGAATATTTTCAAAACCTTACAGAAAAATCAGGAAATTGCGGAGATAATCACATATGGAAGTAGAAGCAGAACTTATCATGTCAGTGGTGGTCGTACTTGCGTGCGCCATCGCTGTTCTTTTTGTTGGCAGACGCCTGCGTATGCCGTTTATTATCGGGTACTTTATTACCGGTATCATCGTAGGTCCTGCGTGTCTTGGTCTGGTCACGGAAGAACAGGTGTCGCTTCTGGCGGAGCTTGGCGTCATCCTGCTGATGTTCACGATTGGTCTGGAGATGTCGCTGAAGAGTCTCCTTTCCATGAAGAAGATCGTGCTGATCGGGGGAACGCTCCAGCTGGTACTTACCACGGCAATAGTGTGGGCGGTTATGGTTGCTGTTGGTTTTAACTCGAACGTTGCGCTCTTTATCGGATTTTTGGTTGCGCACTCTTCGACTGCGGTTATCATGAATCTGTATCAGAACAGCGGTGAGGTTGATACCAAACACGGTAAGATTGCTCTGGGTCTTCTTATTTTCCAGGATTTAAACGTCATTCCCATGATGCTGATGGTACCGATTCTTGCCGGGAACTCAACTACGAATCTGATGGGGTCGCTCTTGAACTTCGGTATGGGTATGATCGTACTGGTGATTGTTCTGATTGGGGCGATTTTCCTTGTGCCGAGGTTCCTGACACGGGTTGCACTGACGCGGAGTAAAGAGCTTTTCATTATTTCGATTGTTGCGATCTGTTTTGGTATTGCGTGGCTGATGTCCTTAAACGGGGTTTCTCTTGCTCTCGGTGCGTTTCTTGCGGGAATTGCGATTTCAGAGTCGGATTACAGTCACGAGGTCATCGGACAGATTCTGCCGTTCCGTGATCTGCTGACGAGTTTCTTTTTTGTTTCGATTGGTATGATGCTGAACCTCCAGTATGTTGCAGAACATCTTCTGCTGATAATTGTGCTTGCGGTTGTTCTGATGCTGGGAAAAGCGGCAATCAATATTGTCAGTGTCAGGGCGATTGGTATTACGGGGGCAGCGGCGATTCTTTCGGCTATCGGTCTTTCACAGATTGGTGAGTTTTCGTTCATTCTCGGATCTACCGGTCTTTCAGCGGGTATTCTGACGCAGGATGTTTATCAGGTGTTCCTTGCAATCACGATTGTTACGATGGCGATTACACCGTTCGCGGTGAATGCAGGTCCGGCGATTGCGAAAAGACTGGTCAGACCTAAAGTTCCGGGAGAAGATATTTTCTGCGGTGATGATGAGAACTGCGAGGTCAAACCGAAAGAACATGTGATTATTGTGGGGTATGGTCTTGCAGGGCAGTATGTGGCAAAGGCACTGAAGCGGGTGGATATTCCGTATCTGATTCTGGAGCTGAATGCGGAGACGGTGAACCGTGAGAAGATGCGGGGAGAGCGGATTGTCTATGGGGATGCGACGCGGGATTCAATTCTTGAGTATGCGGGTGTGATGAAGGCGCGGTCAATTGTTATTACTATTCCTGATATGGAGGCGATTAAAGCGATCGTGACTACGGTTCGCAGAATGAATCCGCATATCAATATTATTACGAGATCGCGGTTCATTTCGGAGACAAAAGAGTTGTACCGCCTTGGTGCAGACGAGGTTATTGTGGATGAGAGGGAGGCGGCGCTGCAGATTTTCCGGAGAATTCTTGCAAATGAGCAGGTGCCGCAACAGGATCTGGATCAGTATGTGAAACAGATCAGAAATGATCTCTATGATCAGTACATCAGTTCAGAGCGTGCACTTGCCGGTAAGAAAACCGAGCGGTCCGGCGGCTGGTTTGAAACGATTCATCTGCGGGCTACAAGAGCGGAAGAGAAAACGTCGACAAACCGCTGTTCGATTGAGCAGATACGGGTCGGGGCGAGTTGTGATGTTGCCGGTAAGAGATTGTCGGATATTCATCTGCGGGCAAATTACGGGGTGTCGGTGATTGCTGTGCGGCGCGGTGAGGATGGGAGTGATGCGGTGGTTTCGCCGGATGGAAATACGGTGCTTGAGGTGGGCGATACGACGGTGGTTATCGGCGATCGGAAGTCGATTACGGAGATTCTTCCGCTGTTTACGGAAAAAACAGAAAAGGAGGAGTAACAATTTTTTTGCTGCGGATGGGTATGGCATCCGCAGACGGTATGTTGGTTGTATGGGTTGGATAAACTCATGGGTGCGGGGGCAGGAACAAGCACCCGATTCCCCGCTATTGATTGAGACTGTATTTTGTGGGGTGTGGGGTGTACAGTCTGAGTGTTTGGGGGGCCGGCTTTCTTGAGTAGTAATTTCATGCTGATGTGTGCTGTCAGACCGGCATTGCATTGGATTGGAACTGGCTGGATTCTTTTCTAAGGTTCTTCGGTCATCACCATCCTGTTGATTTTTTGCGGCAACTCTGCGAGAGTTGTTTACTA
>CAZABQ010000058.1:0-12277 GCA_964483485.1 uncultured Methanomicrobiales archaeon | reverse complement strand
CAGCGGGTGAGTTTTTCCATGAAGGAGAGATTGCTTTTGTCAATCTTGCCGGAAAACATCCGGCGGACGATGTTGGAAAGGATCTTTGCAATAATGATCGTTGCTGCAACGATAAACAGTACCGTGATGATGTCGCCGTAGGTCATCGCCATACCAAGATTTGCAAAGGGTTTGGTTTCAAGGAAACTCGGACTTTCAAGAGTGGAAAGGTATGATTCTGAGCTGTTGAACAGGCTTTCCATCATACCGGAAACGTTGATGTTGGCCATGATCAGATCAGCCCCGAGTCCATAGTGAAGATGGTATCAGCAACGACGCCGGAGATATTGGAAAATGCCGTCATTTTTCTTGGCTTGAACAGACGTATCGATCGGGACATATCCGGGCGAAGAGGCCGATCAACACCGATTACATCTGCGGTCTCACGGTTCAGAATGGTCATCTCCGCAGACATCGAGACGACATGATCATCATAGTGGATGAACATTCCCTTCTCATACATGAGAACCCGCGACACGTACACCCATTCGTCAGCAGTATTCAGAATAGTGAGACGAAGAATTCCTTCCTCATAGTTCTTCACCTGCGGCGGATACGTGTATGTCTGGGACTTATGCCAGCGGGTAATCACACCGCGATGGGCAGAGCCGTACATGGAGTACTTCGGCGATTTGAAGGTAAAGATATCAATGACGTCGGTATTTCCTTTGGAGTCAATGAAAACACCGATTTCAATCGGGAATGTAAGGAAAACGACCGTTTTTCCGTTCGGCTCGATCATGATCTCATTGAACTTGATCTCCAGAAAGTCCGTAACCGGATCAGGAATGTAGAGCGGCTCAACCGGCTGAATGAGCATGCGGCATCCTGAAGAGGAGGAGATGGTTGCTTCCCTGACAGCTTTTTCGATCATACGGCGGTAATGATACATGCCCTGATTCTGCTCAATCGAGATGGAAAGGCCGGCAAAGTTCACGGCATAATCGAACGTAAACTTTCCGTAGGCAAAGGCAGGGATGTCATCGGAGGATTCGTCGCCCGCAGGCGGGACTACAGGCGGCGAAACCGGCACGGACGGGTCTGTTATAGACCTGCCCCGGGTAATTCTTCTCAGCGGTATTGTCGTTCCCTCCGGTTCGTGTGATGAATACTTAGGAGGGAAAACTATAATGCAGTTTCGCATTTGACAAGAGAGAAAAAAGAGAAGGAATATCAGGTTGATCCGGTAAGCACAACATCCTCTGCTACCGCCTGCTCAGCTCCCGGATTCTCCGGGGGTTTAACGGACTCAACTGCTTTGGCAATCTCGGAAGGGTCCGGCAGGTCGCCAAGAATACTCTCGTCAAGATCCAGAGGAGCTGCATCATCATGTTCGACAAGGTCTTCGGCGCCAAGGAATTTTGCTCCCTGTTTGATGAGAGCCGACACCTCGAACGGGAAGATGATCTTCGTTGCCTGTCCGTCGGCCATCTTCTGGAGTGCGTTCAGGGAGAGAACCGTGATTGCCCGCTTGTCAAGTGGACGCGAGCCAAGAGCCACAATCCGCAGTCCCTGGGCTTCTCCCTGTGCCTGCAGGATTTTGCTCTGACGTTCACCTTCGGCACGGAGAATCTTACTCTGACGTTCACCTTCGGATTCGAGAATCATACTCTGACGAAGACCTTCGGCCTTGAGAATTGCCGCACGTTTTTCTCCGTCAGCACGAAGAATTGCCGCGCGCCGTTCACGTTCCGCTGCGGTCTGCTCGGTCATTGCCTGCTTGACGGCGCCAATCGGGTTGACCTCTTTTATTTCAACGCGTTCGATCTTGACGCCCCACTGATCGGTCTCTTTGTCGAGAATGTCACGCAGACGGCGGTTGATCATGTCACGATTGTAGAGAACTTCGTCAAGCTCCATGTCACCAATGATACCGCGAAGACTGGTCTGCGCGAGGGCGACGGTTGCCTGACGATAGTTGGAAACCTCGAAGTAGGCGCGTTCAGGGTCCATGACGCGGACGTAGATGATGGCGTCCACATCGGTCGGCGAGTTGTCCTTGGTGATGACTTCCTGCGAGGGGACGTCAATGACCTGTGTCCGGAGATCCAGTTTGATGACGGTTGTGATAAACGGAACAACCCATTTGAATCCCGGGTTCATCTGTCCTACGTACGTACCAAGGCGGATTGCAAGACCTTTCTGGTACGGCTGAATGATCACCACACCTCGTGCAAAAATGTAGAGGATGATGATGATCAGAATGATGGATATAATTGTGAATGCGTCCATTATGGTGCCTCTTCAACAGTCAGGTGCACACCGCTTGCGGCGGTCACCCGTATTTTTGTTCCGGGCACAAGTACTGAGCCCGTACTTTTGGCGCTCCAGACAACGCCTCCGACATCGACTTTGCCGGAGATGGTGTTTGGAACCACTTCGATAACGACCTGACCGGTTTTTCCGACAAGTGTATCCTGACCGGTGGTGATCGGAGTCTGATCCGGAGAGAGTCTCCGGTACAGAAGAACACTTACCGCAGCCGCAACGATTGCGGCAAGAACGGCGACACCAACGCCAAGGGGAGAGGCAAAGATGTCAACGCCGGCAAAGACCATGAGGCCGAGTACAATCATGGCAGTTCCGGGAACTGCCATGAAAAATCCCGGCGACGCCGCTTCGATGACAAGGAAAACCGCTCCGGCGACAATAAGGACCCACGGGAACACCGCAGGGTCCAAGAGTGTTTCAAGCATGGTATAATGTAGTAATAGCGGCGGAGAGGCAATAAAAGATAGGGTGAAGCCACCCGAAGAATGATAATTTTTTACACCCAATATGGTGCAGACCAAAGAAAGGCAGGAACTCTCATGAATCACGGACCCGTTCTTGAGTACTTTGAGGAGATCACCAAAATCCCCCGTCCCTCAAAGCACGAGGAAGAAATGCGAAAGTATCTTTTGGCATTTGCAAAAGAACACCATCTTTTTGTACGGGAGGATGCCGCGGGAAACATCTGCATTGTCCGCGAACCGTCACCTGCCGGTAAAGACGCGCCGACCATTGTACTGCAGTCCCACATGGATATGGTCTGCGAAAAGGATCTGACAAAAGCCATCAATTTTGAGGAAGATCCGCTGGAAACGGAGATAGACGGCGACTGGATCTGCGCCAAAGGTACAACGCTTGGTGCAGACAATGGTATCGGTATTGCCTACTCTCTTGCAGCTCTTACGGAGAGTCTGCAGGCTGGACGGATCGAATGCCTGTTCACGGTTGACGAAGAAACCGGTCTTACCGGTGCAAAGGCAGTCTCTCCTGAGATGTTTACGGGTTCCCTGCTGATCAATCTCGACAGCGAGGAGGAGGGATCAATCTGTACTGGATGTGCCGGAGGGGTGGAGACGATTGCCAGAGTTTCATGGGTACAAGAGCCGTCACCGATCGAAAATCTGTACTTCCGGTTCGTCGTTGACGGACTCTCAGGCGGTCACTCGGGTATGGAGATTCATCTCGGCCGGGCAAACTCTCTAAAAATTCTGGCAGAGTTTCTTGCAGAAGTTCCAAAAGCAACGATATGCCGCCTTTCAGGAGGGAACCTGCCGAATGCAATCCCGAGGCATGCGGAGGCGGTCTTTGGGGTTCCTGCAATGGACGCAGCACAAGTTGAGCATATTTTTGCAGGATTTGAGCGGGAAATTACCGGAAAATACCGGGAGACGGATCCAAACATTTCCCTCTCCCTTCTGCCGGAGTCGCCGGAGAGTGAGAGTATCCCTGCCGGAGTTGCAGCGCAGCTGATCAAAGCTCTGAACAGATGCCCGAACGGCGTGATTGCGATGAGTCGGACCATTCCGGGACTCGTGCAGACATCAACAAATCTCGCCGCAATCCGGATGGAGAAAAATTCCCTCACCATAACAACGTTTCAGAGAAGTGTTGCGGAGTCTGAGAAAGCGGCGGTTTCCCAAACTGTTGCGGAACTTTTTAGCGGATGCGGCGCGGTTGTTACAACTGAGAACGATTTTCCCGGATGGATGCCAAACCCTGCGTCACCGCTTCTGAAGACCGCGGTTTTGGTACATGAACGTCTCTACGGGTCTGCGCCTCTCATTACGGCAACACATGGCGGACTTGAGTGCGGACTGTTCCGTACGGTTCGCCCGGAGCTTGACATGATCTCAATTGGTCCGAACATTACCGGTGCCCATTCGCCCAAAGAACGAATGCAGATTTCATCGGCAAACCGGGTATGGCAGTATCTTTGCGAAATTATTGAGGAGATCGGAGCAGGGAAGTGAAAGATACTCCCGCGTCACCTCTGGATCTGTTTCAACGGTGTCTGGGAGATACAAAGCGGACATTTCAGATATGCATTGCAGCAAAACTTGCCGGACACATTGACAAGTGCCGCCTGCGGAATGCGGCGACCAGTGTTGCAGCGGAGATGCCGATTCTTTCCAGCCGGTTTTCCGGCGGGAAAGAGTCGGGATATTTTGTCGATGGGCGAAATCCGCCGCCCGTTATCGTCACGAATCAGATGCCGGATCAGATGATGACAACGCTGTACTCGGAAACGGATGCGCTGTTTCGGATCATCATCTGTCGCGGAAGGAGTTTTGACACGCTGATTTTTTCTGCGGCACATCTACTTACCGACGCCCGGGGACTTCTGGAGATTGCCGGACGCATCGCGGAGAGATACCGGGCACCGGAAATTTTTGCAAAAGAAATTGTCCCGCAAAATAATGACCGGGCGCTTGAGGTGGTGGCGGAAAATTTTTCTCCGGAAAAACTTCAGGAACTCTTTGCACGTGAAGAGGAGCGGACACGAGATACCGCAGAGTACAGAAAATATTTTTGCAGAACTGATCAAAGTTCCCGCATAATTTTTCTCCGGGCAGCTCTGCGTTCCGGGACCCTTGCACGGATGAAGGCTTTTGGAAAATCATCGGGGGGAACGATACATGATCTGCTGGTCGCCGCATACGCTACGGCGCTGCGTGAGTATCTTGAGGAGACCTCAGATCTGTGCCGCGACAAAATTCCTCTGTGTTCGACCGTCGATCTTCGCAGATATATTTCAGCGGAGAGGAGAGCACCTGCGGCAAATTACACTGTTGCCTACTGGTCACCAATTCTCTGCGGCAGTGACTTTGCCAAAACCGTTGCGTCGGCGGTGGAGCTGTCGCGTTCTTTAAAGGAAAACTCGATCGGTGTCGGAGCGGCTAAGCCGTTCCTTGGAACAAAACTCTCGCCGGACGATACGGAAAAGTTTGCCGGCATGCCGTTTCTGACGAACCCCGGTATTGTTGCAGATGACGCTCTGAACTTCGGCGGAGACGTTGTTGTTGCAGAGATGGAGTTCTGCTGTGTGACGGCAGGGGGTCTGCCTTTCTCGGTCAGTGTGCTGACGTTTCGGGACGTGGTACATTTTTGTATCTGTGCAGGAGAAGAAACGACACAGGATGCACAATGCATCCTCCGCCGAACGGTGGAAATTCTCGAGTCTATCGAAAAACATCAGGCGTGATCCTTTTTCACGGTTCATAGAACAAATGCCCGTTCCAGAGGATGAGGGGAATATTCTGAACAGATGAAAGAACCCGGAAAATTGGTTGATAAAAAAATATTTGCGGCGGAATTACTCCACCAGTTTTTCCTCGTCGGCCTTCCATGTCGGAACTTTCTTTCCGACAAACAGAAGAACACCAATGAGCATTACCATCGTGATCAGGAGGGTAATCCACACACTGACACCAAAACCAACAATAATGTAGCCGATGACAACAACGGCTGCAATGGTCAGGGCATACCATATCTGTGTATCCACGTGATCGATCAGACTGCACCCGGCCCCCATTGCCGAGAGAATCGTCGTGTCCGAGATCGGAGAGCAGTGGTCACCGAAGATTGCGCCGGTCAAAACTCCAGACGAACAGACAACAATGTATGAATACATCGCCGCGTCCGGTGTTCCGGAAGAGAATCCTGCAATTGCTGCTGCAAGAGGGATAACGAGCGGCAGAAGAATTGCCATCGTACCGTACGCAGTTCCGGTTGCAAAGGAGATAATTCCTGCAACGATGAAAATCAGTGCAGGAACAATCCACATGGGCAGAGATTCAGACAGGGCACCAACAAGATAGTGTGCGGTTCCAAGATCACCAATGATGGATCCAATCGACCAGGCAAGAATCAGAATGATGCACACGAACAGCATCGACTTCATACCATGCGCCCAGGTCTCAATACCGGTCTTTAAGCTAAAGATCTTCTGGACAAAGCCCATGATGATCGCAACAATACAGGCAATCAGGGCTGCCTGGAACAGCACAATACTTGCATCGGACGAACTGTAGGCGTCACGTACCGCTTCAAAGAATCCGAGCTGGACGAAATCTTCCGCAGAGATTAATCCGTTGCCGGCCATGATCGCATCCGCACCGTTGGTGAAGAACAGAATCAAAGCAGAGACAATTAGAACACCGACCGGAATAATGGCATTCCAGATGTTTGCCTGAACAGCTTTCTTCGAGGTTGCAACAACCGCGTGATCCTCTTTGCAGATCTCTTTGTCCTCATTCGGCAGTACATCCTTCTCCTCCTCGACTTCGGAACCCGGACGCAGCGTTGCGCCAGTGTTGCGGGCACGCAGTTCTGCGGTGAGCATGGGGCCGTACTCGCGAAGGAGCATGGCGGATGCGAACACGAAGAAGAGTGCGAGGATGTTGTAGAAGCGGTACGGGATCGTATCAATGAAGATGCTGTATGCAGATACACCGGTGATGCCGGCGATTGCGAGACCTTCGTTGATGTTGACAAGTTCGGTTCCAATCCATGTTGAGATAACAAAGATACCTGCAATAGGCGCTGCGGTTGAGTCCACAATGTAGGAGAGACGTTCACGGGAGATACGGAACTTGTCGCAGACCGGTCGCATAATGGGACCCACAATCAGGGCGTTTGCATAGTCATCGAAGAAGATGACAAAACCCATGATCCATGTTGCAAGCTGTGCGGTTCGGGGACCTTTTGCACGCTTTGCCACTGCTTCTGCAACTGCACGCATGCCGCCCATCCGGGTGATAAGTGCGATTAAGGCACCAATCACGAGTACCTGCATGATAATACCTGCATTCCAGCGGTCGGCGAGAGTTCCGATAAAGTACTCAGTTGAACCGAAGAATGCCCCGCCAATAGCGCCAATGATGTCGCCGCCGAGAAGGGCAAGCATCCATGCACCGGAAAGTACGCCAAGGAACAGGGAGAGAATGACATTTCTTGTGAGGAATGCCAGAATCAGTGCGAGAATTGGCGGTATCAGCGTCCAGATGCCGAGGATCTCGGCATACTCTGCCGCAGATCCTCCTTCGGGAGCGGCGCCGACAAGACCGGTTAGGAGCGGTATTGCAAAGGCGACGATCACCACAATCAGGGCGATGATATCAACCATCTTTGATTTTTCCATAAGAACACACCTCAGATAAAAATTACCTGAATGAGAAAGATATTAAATCCCACTATATTTATGGCCTTTGGCTTCAACCTGACGAAGGATAAAAAAGAGAATTATTTTTTTGCGACATACAGTTTCATGACTGATTTTCCCTGTAGGGAAAGTTTTTTGGCGGCGATGAGGTCCTGCACGACGCCCATGACTTCGGCACGGTCATGGTCCTTTGCCGCTCCGTAGAAGGAGTGCGCCGTCAGACCCGAACTTTTGGTATGTGCCCGGTCCAGTCCAAGGAGGAAGGAGACAAAGGATGAGGTCGTCATCTGGCCGCTGAGGTCGCAGGCAGCGTCGCAGACGATTTTTGTAAGGTCGCCTGAGGGTGCGGCAATTTTTTTCAATTTCGGTTTCGAACGGTCGCAGCGGTCGCAGTTGCCGCAGGGAGGGATATCTTCACCGAAATAGGTGAGCAGGGTTTTTCGGCGGCACACGAATGTGGTACAGTAGCGGTACATATCAGCGAGTTTTTCTTTTGCAATCCGCAGTCTCTGCGGGTCGGTGAACTCGCGTTCCAGCATGGAAGAGATTTTTGCACGATCGCCGGCAGAATAATACAAAATGCAGTCTGAAGGATTTCCGTCACGACCGGCTCTTCCTGTTTCCTGATAGTAGGATTCGAGGTCTTTGGGAAGATGTGCATGGATTACGTACCGGACATCAGGTTTGTCAATTCCCATGCCGAACGCGACGGTGGCGCAGATGACCCGGATGGTGTTGTTCAGAAATCCTTCCTGAATGCGACTGCGTTCCGGTGTCGGCATTCCGGCATGATAGGGGCTTGCAAGGATGCGGCTGCGCCGGAGACGGTCAGCGATCTCCTCACAGCTCGCACGCGAAAAGCAGTAGATGATGCCCGAGGCATTCGGATGGGCAACAACGTAACTGACAATTCGCTGGATGCGCACAGAGCCGGTCGGTTCTTCGTAGACTTCATACCGGAGATTTTTTCGATTGAAACTGCCGACATATTCACGGGGGGATCTCATGCCGAGTTCGCGGACAATGTCTTCGCGAACACGTTCTGTTGCGGTTGCGGTCAGGGCGATGACGGGGACGCGCGGAAACTTTTCCCGGAGGAATTTGATCTGGCGGTATTCGGGCCGGAACTGATGGCCCCACATGGAGATGCAGTGGGCTTCGTCCACGGCAAAGAGCGCAACACGGCAGCGGGATAAAATCTGAGAAAACGACGGTGTTACGGCGCGTTCCGGTGATACGTAAAGGATGCGGAGAGTGCCTGCAATAATTTCACGTTCGACACGCAGTTTTTCGTCGTAGGTCTGGGTGCTGTTGAGGGTGCCTACCAAAACTCCCTGCGCGAGAAGCGTATCCACCTGATCTTTCATAAGAGCGATAAGCGGGGAGATGACGACGGTCATGCCGTCAAGCATCATGGCAGGCAGTTGGTAACAGAGGGATTTTCCACCGCCGGTTGCCATGACTGCCAGAACATCGCGACCGGCGACCACATCGTGAATGATCTCTTCCTGATTGGGCCGGAACGTCTGGTGATGGAAGAAGGCTTCCAGGGTTTTTTGGATGTCCTGCGTCATGGCGGTATATGGTTAGTTATCCGGCAAGGTGCATAATAAAATAGTGTGATTGGAAAAGGAGGGTGCAAACATCAGAGTAGATAACCAATCAGATACAACTGTTTTGCCATGAAGTTCACGATGATTCACAATAATATCAATGTGTTCGATCTGGAAAGGTCGATGAGATTTTATGAGGAGGCTCTGGGACTTACTGAGGTGAAACGCATTGTTCCGGAGTCGGAAGAGTTTATTATCGTGTATCTGGGCGACGGATCGTCCTGCCACAAACTGGAGCTGACCTGGATGCGAGACCGCGATCAGCCGTACGATCTCGGCGACAATGAGTTTCATCTGGCGTTTTCCACGGATGATTATGAGGGAGCGCTTGCAAAACACAAAAAAATGGGATGTGTTGCGTTCATCAATGAGGAGATGGGGATTTATTTCATCACGGACCCTGACGGATACTGGCTGGAAGTTCTTCCTCTCGGACGGGGATAAATGGATATCCCGGATATTGTGGAGAACGGATTATGATACAGATTTATCCTGATCTCTACCAGTTCACGATTACACTTCCGCAGATGAACTTCACGATTCATCAGTATCTGCTGGATGCCAAAGATCCGATTCTCGCCGCAACCCGGACGATGCAGCAGGCAGAAGAGTAGAAATAAAAAACTAAAAAATTATTTTTCGCCGGAAATATTTCGCCGGACGCACGCCCCGACCCGTTCCGGCTCCGACTCTTTTTCCCTCCGTACGAGTGACGTGTACTGCGGACGGTTCACCTGATTTTCCAGCAGCCACTCGCGGGCGAACGCTCCCGATCGAATCTCGGCAAGAATTTCCCGCATCGCCGCCCGTGACTCGGGACCTACCACCCGCGGACCCCGCGTGAGTCCGCCGTATCCGGCGGTCTTCGACACTGAATCGTGCATCTTCGTAAATCCCCCTTCATACAGCAGATCCACAACAAGCTTCAGCTCGTGCATACACTCATAATACGCCATCTCCGGCTCATATCCGGCTTCGACCAGCGTCTCATATGCCGCCTTCATCAGACTCACGACACCGCCGCAGATCACCGTCTGCTCACCGAACAGATCTGTCTCGGTCTCGTCGGCAAACGTGGACTCCATAATAACAGAACGGGCAGAACCGATCCCCTTCGCAAACGCAAGCGCCGTCTCCTTCGCAGACCCGGTTACATCCTGATGAACAGCGATAAGCGACGCAACACCCGAACCTTCGAGATAGAGTTTGCGAACCTGCGGCCCCACCCCTTTGGGCGCGACCATCACAACATCCATATTCGGCGGCGGCAGTATCTGGCCATAGTGAATGGTAAAACCGTGGGCAAACACCAAGACTTGCCCGTCGTGCGTCCAGGGGAGAATGTCACGGCGGAAGATTCCTGCGGCCGACTCATCCGGGACAAGCATTGCAACAATGTCCGCTTTGCGAACGGCATCGCACACCGGCATTACCGTAAAACCATCACGGCTCGCGGCTTCAAAACTCCTTCCGGGCCGAACTCCGATAATAACAGCAAGTCCGCTGTCACGAAGATTTTGTGCCTGGGCGCGCCCCTGAGAACCGTATCCGATCACTGCCACCGTCTTTTCGGCGAGTATCGACCAATCAACGTCAGCATCATAGTATTTTTTCAGCATACCTGTTCAGTGATAGGTAAGTCAGGACACATATAAAATTATATACCCTCATGGCTATACAGATAGATACACGTTAATCTGCCTGTTCCTGTTGTGAAAATTCTGGCAGTATAACGAAGGATACAGTATAATGTCATTACCAGATGTGCAGTCCACTGCTCCTGACGTGCGAATCAGCCTGACCCGTGTCGGTGTGAAAAATGTCAAGAAGCTCGTTGTAGTTGGACGACCCGGCAAAACACGCCCGGCAATTTTCATCTCCGACTTCGACGTCTTTGTCGATCTCCCCAGCAGTCTGAAAGGTGCAAACCTCTCCCGCAACTTTGAGGTCATCGACGAGGTACTGCAGCAGGCAACCTCCGGCGACGTCCGCGGTATTGAGGATGTGTGTGGTATCGTCTCCCGAAAACTTCTGGATCACCATGAGTATGCAGACAGAACCGAAGTGTTCATGCGCAGCTTCTACATGATCAACCGTGACACCCCGGTCTCCAAGACCTCATGTCAGGAAGTTGTGAATGTTTACGCACATGCAATTGCCCAGAGAACCAAAGGCGAGCCGATCGTTCGCAAGAGTGTCGGAGCCGAAGTCACCGGAATTACCGCATGCCCGTGTGCTCAGAACATCATGAAGGATCACGCAATGCATGTGATGCAGGATCTCCAGATCCCAGAAGACAAGATCGACGCATTCTTCCAGGAAGTCCCCATGGCAAGCCACAACCAGCGCGGCCGCGGCTTCCTCTGTGTGGAAACCGACGATGACATTATTGTCCCGCTTGAGCAGATTGTCACCGTTCTCAAAGAGTCCATGAGTGCAAAGATCTACGAACTTCTCAAACGCGGAGACGAAAGTTATGTCGTCATGGCAGCTCACAAGAACGCACGGTTTGTGGAGGACTGTGTACGTGAAATGGCCCGTCAGGTGGTGACTACATTCACCACTCTTCCGGGAGACACCCATATCACCATCCGCCAGACAAACGAAGAAAGCATTCACCAGCACGATGCGTATGCAGAACGCAAGGCAACTCTTGCGGAGCTGCGTGAAGAACTGAACATATAATCCCTCCCAACCCACTTTTTTTCGGATTACTTTCGTTTATACAAAATTTGCGGATATTTTCCCGGAGCGCATAACAAATAACCTGATTTAGGGAAATGATATCGTATCAGATCAGGAAAAATAAGGAAGAATCAGAGTCATTTTTTTCAGAGTGTTATTAAAAATTAATATTGTAACACTATGGGCAAATTGAAAACGTAGTACGTGCTATTATAAAAATAATATCCGAAAAATAGGAAAAACACCCCCCCATAAAGAGAGGAAATCTTTAATAAATCCTATGAAAGAAAATTAAGATAGCGTACTTCGGTACGTGTCATTAACCCAAAAGGACAATGGTAATTTTCCTGTATAGCTAATCGAACAACCTAAATATTTAGGATGAGGCGATAACATTGTCGAAAGTAGTAGAAATTTCCCCGACCACCAGACATGAAGGTCACTCCAAGCTCGTTTTAAAAGTAAACGATGAAGGAATCATTGAGCGCGGAGACTGGCTTTCTATCAC
>CAZABQ010000057.1:0-12313 GCA_964483485.1 uncultured Methanomicrobiales archaeon | reverse complement strand
CCCGATCAATCCCCCGCCCTTTTTTACCATCACACTGCCAAACCATTCAGCAATGACACTCTCTGGAAAAGTCGTCCTCATCACCGGTGCTGCAAACGGCATCGGCAGATCAACTGCCCTCCTCTTTGCCTCCAAAGGATCAAAAGTCGTAATCGCTGACATCGACGAAACCGCAGGAAAAACCGCCGCAGAAGAGATCAACACCACCGGCGGACAAGCCATCTTCATCCGCTGCGACGTCTCCACAGAGTCAGACGTCCTCCAAATGACCAAAACCATCCTGCAGACCTTCGGCACCATCGACATCCTCGTAAACAACGCCGCAGTACAACTCAACAAAGACCTCCTTCACACAACCGCAGAAGAATTCCGGCACGTCATGGACACCAACATCACCGGCACCTTCCTCTGCACCCGCGAAATTGCAAAAATCATGATCGCTCAGAACAAAAGCGGTGCAATCATCAACCTCTCCTCAACCTTCGCCATCGTCGGCTCCCCCGGCTACCTCGCCTACCATGCATCAAAAGGTGCAGTCGCATCCTTCACCAGAGCCGCCGCAGTCACGCTCATACCATACGGCATCCGCGTCAACGCCGTCGCCCCCGGAACCACCGAAACCCCCGGCCTCTACAACGGAGCACGCGACACCGGCGACCTCAAAACAGGACTCGAAGGATTCCTCGCCCTTCAGCCGCTCAAACGCTTCGGCAGACCGGAAGAAATCGCCCATGTCATTCTCATGCTCGCAAGCGACAAAGCCTCCTTCGTCTACGGCGCAGTCTGGACCGTAGACGGCGCATACACCATCATCTGAACATAACAACAGAAAAAAACAACAGAAAAAAAATCAATCGTGGAGGTGCATTCCGGCCCGTCTGACCTCAAGCTCCTCCTCCACTTTTGCGAAATCCACATCCGCCGCCTTCAGCGCAACCATCAGATGAAACAGCAGATCCGCTGCCTCACCAACAATCGCCTCCTCACGACCGTTCTTCACTGCAAGAACAAATTCGCAGGCCTCCTCACCCACCTTCTCAAGCGGCTTATCGATACCCTTCTCATGAAACAGCAGATGCCGGACATATGACTTCTTCCCCGGATCCATGTCTGCACGCTCACAGATAACCTCCCACAGATCATCAAACACCGACGCATCCGTCATGTTTCGTCACCCTCCTCGGGAATTGCAATATCCCCGACCTCTTTTCCGTAAAACCTGTGGACA
The DNA here is from genome assembly GCA_964483485.1 of uncultured Methanomicrobiales archaeon. Taxonomy (GTDB): domain Archaea; phylum Halobacteriota; class Methanomicrobia; order Methanomicrobiales; family Methanocorpusculaceae; genus Methanocorpusculum. The sequence continues at coordinate 11,085 of CAZABQ010000057.1, read as the reverse complement.
AGCTGACGCGCCTTCTCAATTGTCGAACCCCCCTTCCCGATCGCAAGACCAAAATCTCCCTTATCCTGAACAATCACCACGACCGGCTCATCATCCTCACCGAACCGCACCGCCGAAACCTCCGCAGGCTTAAACATATTTGCAACAAACTGCTCGCGACTCTCGGCAAACTCCACCATCTCAATCCGCTTCCCGAGAACACGCGACATCTTCTTGATATTATCACCGCTCTTCCCGATCGCAAGACCCATATCTCCCGGCTTAATCACGTAAATAATTCGTTCAAACCGGTCATCGATCAGACAGTCAAACGCCGTTGCCCTCGTTAAAATTCTCAGTTCCTCAATATATCGGCGTTCCTTGAACCCGATCGTCCGCTCCATAGCATATTTGTCGATAGAATCCATAAATATCAGAAATTTCTCTATTGAAATAATTGAATGCGGGATCACTCCCGCAGTATTCGCAAATGGTTAATAGGATCTGCCCACAAGAGCAGCCTTACCGGGCTTACCGCAGATAATACAGGGCCCGTCATCATTCTTCACATACTGGCTTCTGACCTCTGTACCAAGAAGGCTCGAATTCGTCAGCTCTTCAAGTCTGTCTGCACACTCGCGGCATCCGCACCAGTGCACAACCACCACATTACCATCCAGCTTCTCATTACACTCCTCGGGAGTCGTTGCTGTCATCAGATGGCTTGCAAGATGCATCTGCGCCCGCTCAAGAATCTGATCATGCGCCTCATCGAGAAGTCTCTTTACCGAATTCACCGCATCTTCGCGGGGAACAACCGTCTTCAGACCAAGACGGTTCACGCACACCAGCTGCTTATTATCAAGATCGCGCGGTCCCAGTTCCACACGAAGCGGAACACCGTGCAGCTCCCAGTGATAGTACTTTGCACCGGGCCGCATATCGCGGGCATCCGTCTTCACCCGAATGCCTGCCGCCTTCAGCTCGGCCTCAAGCTCCTTCACCGCTGCAAGAATCTCATCACCGCGCTTACCCACAATCACCGGAATGATCACGACCTGCGTCGGTGCAACCGTCGCCGGAAGAACCAGACCCTTATCATCGCCGTGAACACCAATCACCGCAGCAATACACCGCTCGGAAATACCGTAACAGGTCTGTGAACCGAACTGCTGAACACCCTCCACATCCTCATACGTGATGCCGAACGTCTTGGAGAAGTGATCTCCCAGATGGTGAACCGTTCCAATCTGCAGCGTTCTGCCGTCCGGCATCACCGCATCAACCGCCATCGTAAAGTCCGCACCCGGGAACTTATCCCAGTCGGGCCGCTTGGAGATGATGATTGGAACACCGAGATCGCGGTAGAACTCCTGCGTCAGACCAAGCTCGTACTCGACCTGCTCATTTGCCTCATCCCACGTTGCATGCACCGTATGGGACTCCATAAACGACGTAATCTCCCGCAGACGAATCAGCGGACGGGTATGCTTCGTCTCGTACCGGAATGTATTCACGATCTGATACAACTTCAGCGGAAGATCCGCATGGGACCGGATCCACAGCGCATACATCGGATAAATTGCCGTCTCAGACGTCGGACGAAGCGCCAGCTTCACATCAAGCGGTGAAAGACCGCCGTGTGTAACCCAGTACACCTCATCCTCAAATCCCTTGATGTGCTCAGCCTCCTTCATGAACTCCGTCTCCGGAATCAGAAGCGGGAACAGTGTCTCCTCGTGATCTCTGTTTAAGAGGTTGCGCAGAAGCGTGTAGGTATGGTTGCGGAGTGCAAACCCGAACGGATACCACACATACAGTCCCTTTACCGGATAGCGGACATCCATGATCTCCGCACGCCGGATAACCTCATTATACCACGCGCTGAAATCACTCCGCGGCGGTAATCCTTCCGTTTCATCTGCCATGTTGTATATACACCTGAAGCAGTAGATCTATGCGCCGAAACAGTATTAAGATAACCAACCGGATGTACAAAATTTCCATGAGAAACGAAAACTTCCCCGGTCAGCAGAGTTCAAAGGTCCCGTGAAAAAAAAGCTGTGTTGCTAGTACAACTCAACCACGCACCGTCCGCCGCCCGTGATGCACTCTCCTCCGCCCGGTCTCACCACATACGTATCCTCAACCCCCACCGTTCCGACTCCCGCAACTCCCGCTTTTGGTTCAAGAGCAATAACCATATTCTCCGCAAGCGGTGCATCAAAACCTCGTGCGATCACCGGCCACTCATTTACCACTAGACCAATCCCGTGACCGAGGAACGACACCCTGCGGGAACCGTATCCCATAAAATTCTCCGAAAGCTCCGGGCTTAGACCGGCAACAATCTCCGCATAAATCTCCGACGGAATATTCCCCGGTACAAGAAGTGATGCGGTCTGCTCCTGCACCCTCATACACTCTTCATGCAGCAGAAGCGCCTTCTTTGGCAGTCGCCCGCCAAAAGAGTACACCTGCGTCTTATCCGTATGATAACCGCCGATACCGTACCCGATATCCACAAACACCATATCTCCCTTGCGGAGAACACGTTCACGGCTGCCAACCGAAGGAATCGCCGCAGACATCCCGCACATCCCCCCCGGCCCGTCAAAATTCGTAGGAACGAGTGTCTGTGTCCCAAACCCGATCTGGCCAATCTGCATCTCCGTCCCAAACCCGGAAAACCGCACAATCCCCTGATAGTTCATATCCATCATCGCACGATACACCTCCCCAAACATCTGTGCCTCGCTCATTCCCTCGCGCAACAGTGTCGGCACAACCTCCATCAGCAGTTTATCATGATCCCGCCCGGCCTCTCGTTGGAATGCAAGTTCATACGGACTTTTCACCGCCCGAAGACTGAGTAAAACCGGGTCCAGCGGTAAAATTTCTGCAAAAGAAAAATACTTCCGCAGACGGTCCATCATCGCAACAGTGACCTGATCCGTCTCGATAAATGTCCTCCCAAGATCCTGCGGCAGCTGCTCCCGCATATCGCGGTAGCTCGCCATCGGGTAAATCTCGTCAACCGGCGACTCGGCTCTTGCACGCTCAAAACTGCGCCGCACAAAAAACCGTACATCTCCCCCCTTACGCAGAACAAGGACCCCGTCCTGAATAGTACCGGTCAGATAATACTGATTTACCCGGCCGATCACGAGGGCCGTATCCCAGCACAAACCTGAAGAATCAAGTGCCGAGAAAAGATTGGAAATCCTGTTCTTCGACTCGGATTTGGGAAGTGTCGGTTGCATGAAAATCTGCACACAGGTTTGCTGTATCCGCCTTTAAGATTGCGGGTCCGACGCAAAAAAAGATCCCGCCGGCTCTTTACATGCCTGCAAGAACCAGCGCTGAAATTGCCGGCGTTACAAACGTCTCCACAACAGCCGCCAGAATCAAAAGCGGCAGAACAACCAGCAAAAACCGTGTCCCATACCACAGACATGTTGTTCCCGCATTATCCCTTCCCTGGGCATCAAGATACAGCGACCTGCCCATCTGTAGTCCGAGTGCGGAAGCCATCAGCATTGCCGTAATCTCAAAAATACCGTGCGGCACAATCGTCGCTGCAAACACCGACACATCATACCCGCGAAGCATGACCCCGGAAATATTCCCGATAACATAACCGTTTGAGATCAACACAAACAGCGTCGCCGCCCCGAATGTAACTCCGCCGATGAAAAGAATCAGGCAGACCTTCACATTATTGAAAAAAATCTGCCAGGACAGAAGAGCCGGTGCCTCCACACTCAGTTCCGTAGTCGAACTCTGGAACGTCACCACAATCTCATCGGCAATCTCCGGTGCCGCAAGCGACGACGAATACCCGTAGCAGCAGGATCCAAAGAACAGGACCACTACCACCAAAAGGGCGATCAGATAGATGCGCCGGTCCGACATCATCAGATGAAGAGCACCATCCTCAGGATATCACGAACACCCGGTGCAAACCCGACCGTAATCATCGCGAGCAGTACCAGATGCCAGATCTCTTCCATTCCCTCCTCCTTTCTGAACTTCTCCAGAACCCAGATCGCAGGAATCAGCACAACAAGCTTCAGGGGGAACATCACAAATGCTGTTCCCGTCAGCTGAATCAGACTGTCACCGAGAACATGCTGCTCGATGTAGTGCATCGGATGCAGATCGAGAGCAAAACTCGTCGCCGACGCATCAAGCAGCTGACCAAAGATCAGAATCTTATACAGCGGATGGGTCACATACTCCCACTGAAACCCGTAGCGCAGAAGTGCCCAAAGCGCAAGAGATGCCACTGCCGCCATTACAAGAATACATCCCGCAACCCAGAGCGCAAGCTCGGTCTGCGTAATTCCCCACCAGCACAGGAATGCCAGCGTTACAAGGTTTGACGCAACACCAACCCAGAAATACGGCTTTGCATATGACTTGACAACCCCGTGATTTTCCAGCGTCCGTGAAATTACCAGTACTGCAATCGTATACAGCAGCACGACGAAAAATATCGGCGGCGTAACAAACAGCACCCACCAGGGTTCCGGAATAAAACCGGTATCCTCAACAACGCGGAGAACACCGCCGAACACCACAAACGGCATCGATGCAACAATCAACTGTGTATCAAGCCTGATATTGTTCGCCCGTGTCCAGCGGTAAAGAAGATAAAGGGTGACGAGCAACAAGAGTGCACACGTAATCGTCAGATAAATATTATACGGCTGATCCTCTAGGACCGCATCGATATAATATTTTTGTATGAACGCATTTATTTCAGTAAACATGTGGGGCCCTGACCGTGAACGTAGACAATAATAGGATACTAAAGGATAAAACCTTTGACAAATCCCGATGGATTCAGATGCCGCGCAACGTGATCGTTGGTCACGACGCAGTTCTCCAGATTCCGGGCATCATTGCAGACCTTGGCATAACCGGTCCGGTCATGCTGCTCTCCGGAGACACTACCATGAAAACCGTCGGTAAACAGGTACAGCAGCTTCTTGAAGAAAACGGTTTTGACCTTGCCACCGGTATTGTGGGTCGCATCACCTACGACGAAATTCAGCGTCTGGAAACCGCTGTTCAGGAAGCGCACGCCGTTCTGATCGTTGCCGTCGGCGGAGGCCGTGTCATTGACACCGCAAAGGTCGTCTCCTACAACCTTGACATTCAGTTCATCAGCGTTCCGACTGCCGCATCCCATGACGGCATCGCATCATCACGCGCCTCAATCGTAACCGAGGCCGGGAACGTCAGTGTCGCCGCCCAGCCGCCTCTTGCAATCGTCGCCGATACCGGCATCATTGCGACCGCTCCGCACCGTCTCCTTGCCGCAGGATGCGCCGACATCATCGCAAACTACACCGCAATCCTCGACTGGGAGCTGGCTCACCGGCTCACCGGTGAACCGATCAGCGAGTACGCCTTAACACTCTCGAAAATCACCGCGGAAATTCTTGTCAAAAATGCGAATCTCATCGCCCACAACGACGAAACCGCCGTGTGGATCGTGGTAAAAGCCCTCTTCTCCTCAGGAATTGCCATGAGTATTGCCGGAAGTTCAAGACCCGCATCCGGCAGTGAGCACAAGTTTGCCCACATGCTCGAACGGCTTGCACCGGGTGCTGCACTGCACGGAGAAGCATGCGGCATTGGCACCATCATCGGCATGTATCTGCATGGAGGCGACTGGAAATCCATCCGCCGTTCCTTGCAGCAGATTGGCGCGCCCGCCACTCCGGCAGACCTCGGCATCAGCGATGAGGTATGCCTGCAGGCAATCCTGCGTGCACGGGAGATCAGACCGGAACGGTTCACTATCCTTGATACCGGTATCACCCGCGATGCCGCCGCTGCCGCTGTTAAAGCGCTTTACGAGGTATAAACTATGGACGAAGCAGAAAAAATCGTAACAATTGTCGGGTCCATCCTTGCTCACGAAGGAGCAGAGTTCGTGTATGCAGGAAAGGTCCCCGAATGCAGCAGCTGCAAAGTCGCAAAGGTCTGCCACAATGCAAAACTGAAGGAAGGCCGCCGTTACCGTGTCGTTGCGGTCAGACCAACCAAACACGAATGTCTGGTGCATCTTGGCGGTTCTGTTGCAGTCGAAGTATCCGAATGCCAGATTACTGCCGTCATCCCCACCAGTCAGGCGACACGCCGCACCAGAATCACCTACACACCCGTGTGTGACGACCGGTTCTGTAAAGGCTACGCATTCTGTCACCCTGACGGCATGACCGACAAAGGCAGATATGTCGTACTGGAAGTTCTCGGTTCCTATAACGAAATGTGTCCTAAGGGAAAGAAAAATCTCAAACTCGTCGAGCTGCGGCACGTACCAACATAATTTTTTTCGCCGCAGCTGCAATGCGCTTACGCATCAGAATCTGATCTGTCCACTCTTTTGGAATATTCTTCTCTCCCCAGTAGATTCCGGCAAGTCCTCCGGCAATTGCGGCAATCGTATCCGTATCTCCTCCAAGCGAAACCGCCCGTTCAATCACATCGCGGACACTTTGCCCTTGCATAAAACAGGACACCGCACAGCGTGTGGCTTCCACTGCATCAATGGACGGAATCAGATCTCCATCCATGATATCCCGTCCGGCAGACCGCATCCCGGCATCGTACGCCTCTTCTTTTCCCTTTCCCGCTACAAGTACGCAAGCCATCACCGAGACCGCCGCACAGCAGTCACCTGCGGCCGGATCAAAATGGGTAAACGCCGACACCCTGCGTGCGGTTGCCGCCGCTGCTTCCGGTGAACAGATCAGGCCCACCGGAATTGTCCGCATCACACTACCGTCGGTCCTGCTCCCAAACAGCATATCAACCGCCCGAACGGAGGCCTCCGCATTGCATCCCTGTTCCAGAAAAGAACACAGCATCTTTGTTGTCCTTCCAAATGTTGCAGGCTCCTTTCGCACCGTTTCAATCATTCCCCGAAGAAATACATCCCGATCAAACTGCCCGCATGCCGCATACGTCTCCGCAACTACAAGCGTCATCAGCGTATCATCCGTTACTGCGCCTTTTGGCAGACCGAACTGTCCGCCGCCGGTGATGGAAAGACTGCGGCATGGTGCAGGCATCATCCCTTCAAACGTCAGACCAACCGCATCCCCTGCTGCCGCACCAAACATTCCGCCGCAGATTCGATCATTCTCAGATATAAACTTCATCCAAAACCTCATATGGGTGCAGAGGCTCGCCTTTCCTTTTCCCGCTCGCACGGGTTATTTTTGGAAACAAACCGTTATTCTTCTGAAAAGTAACCATGCTACAGTGTGTTTGCAGGTCTTGCAACTTCTCAGATATAAACGTCACCAATAACCTATATCTGTAAATGAGCAGACAAATGTAAGTAATCTTTTGATACGAGGTGTTTTCAAATATGCAGAAAGAAGAGTTGCTCCATTTACATATGCTCATGGTTCAGATTAAGAAATATTACGAATCAGTTTCCGGAAATACTGTGTCTACTGTTGAATACGACGCTCTCCAGATCTCGCCGATTCACATTCACAAAAACAAAAACCTTCACCGTGTGGCCCTCCTTGCCCTCGGCAGCGAAATCGTTACCGAGATGAATGCCCACAAAAAACCCCAGACCTCGTTTACCCAGGACTCCGGCACCAGTGTCGTTGCGGAACACTAACGAAAAACCGTTCACCAATAGAGCAATGGACGAGCACGATATTTACCGGGAAATAATTTCCCTCATTTTTTCCTCGCCCAATCCCGACATTCAGAGGATTAAGCTTTCCGTGTGTCGGAAGTACTCACTTGACGTAATGCCGAAAAACTCGGCAATTCTTGTGGCAGCAGATGCTGATGAGTACGAGCGGGTCCGAACCGTTCTTTTGGTAAAACCAACCCGGACCCTTTCAGGTGTCGCGCCGGTTGCTGTCATGACCTCGCCGTGTGCATGCCCGCACGGAAAATGTCTTCCCTGCCCGGGCGGGCCAGATCATATTTTTCAGTCGCCGCAGAGCTATACCGGTGAAGAACCGGCAGCTCTTCGCGCCCGGCAGAACGAGTATGATCCGTACCGTCAGGTGATTGCCCGTCTCGGTCAGTTCAAACTGCTCGGCCATCATGTGGACAAAGCCGAACTCATTGTCATGGGCGGAACCATGACCGCCCGCGAACCGTCGTATCAGGAATGGTTCGTTTCCGAGTGTCTGAGGGGCATGAACGAGTTTTCGGGAACTCCTTCGAAGGCAGCAACCCTTGCAGAACTGATGGCCGAAAACGAGGAATCAGACGTCCGCTGCATTGCAACCACCTTTGAAACCAGGCCCGACTGGTGCCGCGAAGATCACATCAACCGGATGCTGGACCTCGGCGTCACCAAGGTGGAACTCGGTTTCCAGCACACCGACGACGATCTGCTTCTTGCCAACAAACGCGGTCATACCGTCGCAGAGAGTGTTGAGGCGAACCGTCTGCTGCGCGACGCAGGCATCAAAGTGGGCTTTCATGTCATGCCGAACCTCTACATGAGTACGATGGAGCGCGACCGGCAGATGTTTGACACCCTTTTCACCGACCCGAGGTTCTGTCCCGACTTTCTCAAAATCTATCCGACCTTGGTCACTCCCGGTGCCGAACTGGAAGAACTCTGGAAATCAGGCGCGTATCAGACATACGATGAGGATGAACTTGTGGACCTTCTTGCCTATGCAAAAGAACGACTCCCTGCATATGTGCGTCTCCAGAGAATTCAGCGCGACATTCCGGCAAAACTGATTGTATCCGGTTCCATTCACGGTCACATTCGTCAGATGGCACAGAAGCGTCTTGCCGAACAGGGTAAACAGTGCCGCTGCATCCGTTGCAGTGAGATCGGGAGACGTCCGAGCAGCGCGGTTGAAGAGGAGAAAACTCTCACCTACGAATGCTGCGGCGGAACCGAACACTTCCTTTCAACAACCGCAGGCGACGCCCTCATAGGTTTTGTCCGGCTCCGGTATCCGGGAACTGTATTCCGCCCCGAACTTGACGGTGCCGCGCTTGTCCGTGAACTGCATGTGTACGGCAGCATCGTGCCCCTTGGTGAACACGGTGAAGGCGATGCCCGCCAGCATCGGTCTTACGGCCAGAAACTCCTTGCTCGTGCTGAACAAACCGCAAAAGACGCCGGCTATGCACGTATTGCCGTCATGAGCGGGATTGGCGTGCGCCCGTACTATCGTAAACAGGGATATGTGCGTACAGGTCCATATATGATTAAGACGCTATGAAACCGGCGACCTATGAATTCCTCAGGCAGCGTTTTTCTGCCTATTACAATGGAGATGTTCAGGGAGCCGGCGCTGTATATGTTCCCGAAGCGCTCGCAGAGCGAGAATGGGGATTTATCTTCTTCTCAAGCGGACCAAAAGCCGCAGGTATGCGCAGGCATTTGTCTTTCAGCTCCGCCGAAGAGGTTCATACGTACCTCAGGACGATGACTCCTGCGCATGTCTACTACTCAAGCGCCTACTATGCGCATCCTGGCGCTGCCCAGATGAGCGATAAAGGATGGCGCGGCGCGGATCTCATCTTCGATCTGGACGCTGACCATATTGTCCGGGGACCGTATGACGTCATGCTTGCACGGGTCAAAGAGGAGCTTTTCAAACTCATTGACATGCTGACCGGAGAACTCGGGTTTTCCGCCCGTGATCTCAGGGTCAACTTTTCCGGCGGTCGGGGTTATCATATTCACGTCCCGACACTCTCGGTCCGCAGCTGGGACAGTGCCGAACGCCGCGAGCTGGTGAACTATGTCTCGGGAACCGGTCTTTCTGCCGAAAGCATGCTGACCGGACATGCCGCACGCAGCAGAGGATGGCAGAAACGCTACCGTCTTGCGCTCACCGCCGAACTGGATCGCATCGCATCCATGGACGCCGAGGAGCAGACTGGCTATCTCACCGGCCTGAAAGGGGTCAGCGACAAATTTGCCGCAGGCTTCGTAAAAAATCTCAGCGCAACCCGGGAGACTGCCGCAGCTGACCCGGAAAAACTTCTTGAAAACAAAGTAATCCGGGCAATAACCGATACCGAGAACAAACCATTCCGGGAAAAAATTCTCAGGTATGCAGCACAGGCTGACGAGCCGGTCACAACCGACATCAAACGGCTGATTCGTCATCCCGGTTCCCTGCACGGCGGCTCCGGTATGCGGGTAACACCGCTTGAGATATCGCGCATTGACGCATTCGACCCGCTGATTGATGCCGTCGTTTTCGGCGAGAGACAGGTTCCTGTTGAATGTTCTTTCGCTCTTTCCATGCCGATTCTCGGCAACCGGTATGATCTTACTGCGGGGGCAAATACTGTTCCCGAGGCTCTCGCGGTCTTCCTTTGCAGTCGTGGTATTGCAGAAATCGGAGGTGCCTGAATGCCTGAACGCATCAGTATCTCCGAACTGCACGGCTACTTAATCGATGAACGTAACAGCGGCTCACTGACAGATATTCCCGCGACCCTTTACGAAGACGTCCACGCAGAACTCTCTGCCCTTACCGCAGAAGCACGCAGCATGGGCGACCCCTTTGGCGAGGGAGTACAGATTCTTCTCAAGGAACGTGAAAGCCTGCGCGAGTACATCCGTGATCTTTATGCGGAGCGCACCCGCAAAATCTTCTCCCTCGCTCTTGCCAAAGCAACCGGCGAAGAGATCAACCGCGAAGAGCTTCGTTCCATGGTTATCGGGGAGCGATCTCTTTATGAGGTTGTTGCAGATTCCGCGACCTCATGCAGAAAGGCTCTTCTTGACGGCAAACAGATAGTAGATACCACAACCGCATACCACTTCACCCCGGCATCTGCCGGTGCGGCAGTAAACGAGCCGCTTTTGGTGGATGAGGTTTCCTTTGCGGACGCGCATGCAGATGAAGTGTTCCAGAATGGAGACGCCGATGCAGAAACTGCTCCCGAATCGTACCGCGTTATCATGGTACAAGAAAAAGTCGAGGAATTTCAGGATTATAGCGGACGGTGCTATGCTCTTTCGCCAGGAGATATCGTTTCGCTGCCCCAACCCATGGCAGAAATTCTTTGCAACCGCAACATAGCATTAAATATCAGGCTTCGCAAATAAGTATGGTATTCGGTATC
>CAZABQ010000056.1:0-12586 GCA_964483485.1 uncultured Methanomicrobiales archaeon | reverse complement strand
ATGACCAAGATACAAAATTCGCCCTTTACCGGGAATTCCCAGTGGATACACGATCCAGAGCACCATCCCGCTTATCAGGGAGACAAGGCCGCATACTGTTCCTGCGATATCTGTTCCAAAATTTACCGGTATCTGTCTGTTCTTTTTTCCAATTTTCCCGGCACAGTTTTGTATCCATTTCAGATGCAGTGCCAGATGAATGACGATGAAAAGAAGTCCGATCAGACTTGCCGCAAGATGAAGGTTATAGAGCTCGGAATGGGAGAGAAACGCTCCCCCATTTAATCCCTGTCCAGAATGCGGATAGATGAACCACTGAAGAAATCCGGTTATTATTGAGAGCAGACAAAAGATTCCTGCAAAAATGTCGATGATGAGATTTAGCTTTGCGATTTTCATTCCGAATCCATCTTGTTACATCTGGTACTCTTTTCCCCGCCACCACAGGAAATATTTTCCATTGCGGCGCATGATGATGCATCCGTCCAGAAAATCCGGCCAGTCATTCGTGAAATCGTAACCGGTAAGATGCGAGACAAACGGCACAATCCAGGCATCATGCGTCACGCAGACGGAAATTTCGCCGTCGGCGAGAGTGCCTGAAACAAAATCAAACATCCGGCGGGTTCCCTCCTCAACCGGATAATGGCCGGGCAGAACTTCGCCTGCAACATACCGGAGGCTCATGATCTTGACCGGGTTTACGACATAGAACTCTTTTACGATGCTGTCGTCTGCAACATAGGCGCTGGGTGTCCCGAGCATCAGACTTTTTTCTGTTGTGCCTGACCCGCCCGATCCTGCGAGAATTTCGTTGCCGGTCTGCATGCATCTCACCATAGGGCTTGCGTATGCCCGGACGGGGACGTCCGGCAGCGCGGCGCCAAAGCTCCGCGACTGCCGCTTTCCCCGGGCGGTCAGGATTTTTGTTGAACCAAACTCTCCTTTGATGAAAGGCTCGCGCTCTCCGTGCCGCATGAGGACTGCCGCAGCGTCCCAGTCTGCTGTCTGCAATATCTCCGGGATAGGATTTTCCACAGGAGTGTAGCGGACGGATCCTCTGACAGGAAATGTCCCTGCAGGCTCTCCGGTCCGCCCGAGAATGTTGCCTTCTGGATCAATGATCATCCATCCTTTCTCATCCCGGACTGCTGCCCTTCCTTCCGAGAAGGGGCGGGCATCAAAGTACCAGTCGCCGTAGAGCAGCTCCCCTGCGGTGGTGATATGGGTAGCTCCCCGCATTTCATGGTACACAACCGCCGAACCTTCGGCAAACTCTGTCGCGTACTGATAGGTGTCAAAGGCGATCGGTTTTCCCGTCGGATCGATGTGGAAGTACCGGCCCGCAGCGTCGCGGACTACTGCGACTTCTTCGGCAAAGTCTCCGGTCCAGTCGTACCTTTCCGCGTATGCGGGTTCGCCGGCGAACGTTATGTGGCAGGCACCTGCCGCATCCCGGGCCGCGGCAAGACCCGGAAAGCAGAACCGGCCGACCGTATCGAAACGCTGTTTGTAGATCGGCACTCCTTCGTAGAGGTGATGCGTCTTTTCAGGACTGATGATCAGATCGTCAAAGTTCATGGGAGTATTATCTGATGGCGGTAAAGCCGACCGCCTTGTTAGTGATTGCGATGGATTCGGCAGCTGTTTGTACGTTGCCTGCCATTGCACGGATGCAGTCCACCGTCTCAACGACAACATCGGCTTCCTGATGAATTGCCTGGAAGAGGTAGAGATCCGTTCCGTCAAGGACAGAGATGGATTCTTTGAAGATACCGTTTTCCCAGAGGTCGCCTCTCGGCCGCAGCAGGTCGCACGCGTACTCTTTGAGTTCTGCGGTACTGGTAACGCCCGTGCTCTTCTCGATGAGGCCGAGACGTGAGTGAGCTTTAATCAGTTCGATGACCTGCTCTTTGGTTGCCGGATTTTTCAGCTCCATATTGAGGAAGTGCATGTGCATGAGGGTTGTCGGTACAATCATTGCGGAGGTGACAATGTTGATGTCCGGCAGAATACTTTGGACGTCCGGACCGTGATGGGAGGGAATGGTCACGGGGTTGAGGACAATTGCGTCAATTGGTCCGCGTTTTACATCTCCCGGGTCGCCTCCGCGGCGAACCATGGTGGCACGCACTTTTTTGACGCCGAACGCCGCGTCAATTAAGTGGATGATGCGGCATAATCCGGTAGTGTTGCAGGAGACGACGCGGGCGAACTGTCTGCCGATCGCTTTATCGTAGTTGCAGGAGGAGTTGAAGGAAAATCCTGCGACCTCGTGCTCTTCACCGCCTTCCCAGATGGCTTTTTTACCGTATTTTTCGTACAGGGCTTTGTTGCCTTCGCCCACTCCTCCGGGAGTTGCGTCTACAATAATGTCGGCTTTCTGGATCATGTCCTCAACACTGCCGGCGACGGGAACGCCTGCTTTTTCAAAGCTTTCCTTCTTGGCAATGTCTGCGATGTAGAGGGGATATCCGCGTTTTTTTGCAACAAATGCTTCTGCTCCCGGTTTTGTTTTGGAAACACCGATGATTTCCATGTCCGGCTGTGCGGCGACTGCATCAGCCACACGTTTTCCGATGGTTCCGTATCCGTTGACTGCGACCTTGATCATACTACTGTATGCTTTTCTCTTGGTATCATAAAAGCATATGCTGTGGCGTTGTACCTTTATTCCTGAGTATCCCGCGGAAGGCAGGCATGCGTTCCGTGTCTTCCGTGGGCTGAAATACGATTAATGGCGAACGTCATATGGTAATAAACGAATTTAGATGCAAAGCCGCATTTCCCGAAAACATTATATCGTCACACGATATAATTTTATTACGACTTCCGATATATCGGATATCGATAGAATCTGGGTGATGTAATCTGACACAAGCCATGGAAAACGGGCCGCTTACCGAGGCGGCATATTACATTCTGTTGTCGCTGTACTCACCCCTGCACGGGTATGGGATTATGCAGAACGTCCGCGAGATGTCGAGCGGCCGCGTAAATCTTGGAGCGGGAACACTGTACGGGGCGATTACGACTCTTCTGGAAAAACAGTGGATTGTTCCTTCTGATCAGTCCGACAGCCGCCGGAAAAAGGAGTATATTATCACGGATGCAGGAAAGTCTGCGGTAAAAGGTGAGATGAAACGACTCTCTGAACTTCTTGAGAATGGAAAACTGGTGGAAAAATTATGAAGCATGTGATCTGGAAACTGTACTGGGATTACGAGAAAGAGGAAAAATGGCTAAATGTTATGGCAGCGAAAGGTCTCGCTCTCCACAGTTATTCATGGGGAAGATATGTGTTTGAGGATTCAGTTCCGGGAGAGTTTGTGTACCGGATTGAACTGCTGAAAAATCTGCCTTCATCTCCGGAAGGCAGGGAGTATCTGAATTTTCTGGAAGAGACCGGGGTTATCTGTGTTGCAATGTATTTCCGCTGGGTATATCTGAGAAAACCGTCGGAGGCAGGACCGTTTGATCTCTACACAGATGTTGATTCGCGACTCGCACACTACCGAAACATTGCGGGTTTCTGGAATGTGACAGCGTTCCTTGAGTTCTTTGCTGCGGCATTGTTCGTCGGTCTCGGCGTGTACCATGTATTTTCAGGCGATGATGCGGCATTGTGGTATTTCCTGTCCGGATCGGCTTTCTTCGTTCTTGGCTGTCTGTTTTACTCTGTGGGACGGCGTCCGCGTTTTCAGGCGCGGAAACTTTTCCTGGAACGTAGTGTCCGGGAATAATCCTCCTTCTCTCGTTTCTCCCGCGATGGGCGTCGTTTTTTGATAGTTCTGTCGTTCTGTCTCAATTCGTTTTCGGCTCTTCAATGTCATCTGAAACTCTGTGATCGTGTGATGTTTGAGCAAAACCTAATTTTCGTCCAAGAGATTTATTATCTCAGAATGCTGATTCGTAGATTGTACTACGTGATGGAATGGTATTCTCAGATGTCTGAGGGATGTTTGAGGCACATATCAAAACATCTCTCGCCCTCTGATCATACAGGTTGTTGGCAGCAGATCTTCCATCAGGTATTACCACGAAATGTCAAGGCAGACGGTGATTCGCGGGCGGTCTTCCACAACTTCTGTTCGCAGGGCACGCTGTATACTCCTGCCGGGCGCCTAACTCCCCGGCCATTCTGATTCGACGCGATGGTCAGGTTTTTTGGCAGGAGATCTGTTTTGGCCGTTTCATGGATTGTTTTTTGTGATCATCTGGTAGGTATCTGCGTATTTTTTCTCTACGGTGTAATGATTCATGTTCTTTTCCCGGGTCTGTTCCACGACCGAGTCCAGAATCATTCGTGTAAGATGCCACTGTACGGTTGAGACCGGCAGTCCTGTTCGTTCGGCGACTTCCTTCTGCGTGATGCCCGGCAGACTGAGTATCTCCGTAAAGATCCGTGCCGGTTTTTCTTTTGCGAGAATGTCAGAAAGAAACTCTTCGGTGGTATTCATTTCTGTTCTGCAGGAGTAATGGCGGACAATGCCGCGGCGGGTGATTGTCTGCACATACCCGGCGGATTTCAGTCGGTGAAGGTTGTAGGATGCAGACCCTCTGGAAAATCCGGTAGATGCGGTGATGTCATTCATCGAACATCCGGGATGGATTTTGATGTACTCAGCTATCTGCATTGCCCGGGACGCGGGGTCATCTGCGATCTTTTTTCTGGTACAGGCAAAAAGAAAGAGTCCGCCGGCGAGCGCCGCAGCCCCGAGCATGATGCCGGAGACGGCGAACGGCTGGTAGAGCGTACCGTTCCATTCGATGATCTCATCGTTTTGAAAATAGGTATGCAGGTCGCCGTACTCTTCCTGCGTGAGCCGCACAGTACTGAACGGTGTGTCGGCAGTCAAGAGTTTTCCCAGAGCCGGATGGGTGATAAAATCCTGTTCGGTTATCAGGATGAACCGTCCCGCTTCGGTAACTTTCCGCTGTTCGGAAATGATTGGCCGGATGTCCACATAGTAGTTTACGTCGGGCAGGGTTCCTGAGATTTTCTGCGGATATTTTTCTGCGAGATACTCCTCGTAGCTCATGGCCAGCCCGTTGTACACCGAATTCATGTATGCCCGGTACTCATCGTCTTCAGGGTAGGGTCCGGCATGCGGCATGCGTTCGTCGGTATCTCCCGTGATGATCAGCCCCGCAACGCAGCAGATTCCCAGTATCATCAGGATGTTTGCGAGGATTGAAAGGCAGAACCTGACTCGTGGATTCAACGTTATACCTCCTGTTCCCAGATGCGGTAGGTCTTGTTGTTCCAGACAAGGAGGATGTCTTTTTTGGTAAACTCTTTGAGGGATGCGAGTTCGTACCGGTATGCCGGTATGAGGGAGAACGGGACATCCGCAACGAAGATATTTCCCAAAAGCGGGTAGAGGCTAAGCTCCTCGTTCGTGAGTTCTTTTTTCGTGATGAGGTCTCCGGCTCTGCGAATCTCTTCGTCGGAAACTTCGCGAACCCGCAGATAGCGGGTTACCGGTCCCTGTTTTTCCTGGTCGATGAAGTGTATCGGGTACTTTTTGTGGAGATAGGTCTCGTAATTCATAACAAGTCCTGCATCCACGGATACAAGGTAGGCTTGATAATCTCCGGCAGGGTACTGGAGGCGGATGAGCTGATCGCGCAGCTGCTGATCTGGCAGTACCGGGTTTGCGGTCGCAACAACGATTGTGCAGCAGAAGAGTACTGCAAGAATTATGTTTAGTACAATCGATGCGTTGTATTTCTGGCTGGGCTTCATGTGAACGGAAATAAGGAAGAATAGTTTTTGTAGATATATTAAAGGTGTGAGCAATGTGTCGGTTTGCAGCAAAACCGGTAGATTGCTCACGCTCTATAAATAGGTACAAAACGTAGTAACGGTCATACGAAGGTGACTGAAATTCTCAATAGATATTTTCTGCTGGTTACAGGTATTCTTGTGATATGTTTGGCTGCGGTGTTTTCTGCCGGCTGTATCCAAACGTATTCCCCGTCCCCGGATGAACTGACCGCTGTTCCGTTTTACTCTCCCGGCTACACCACGCTTGTTGACTGCGGCGATCTGACGGTTGATGCGTATGTCCGGCAGTACAACGAGACACATTATGCAAAGTACGGGCGGGTCAGTTTGTATGCTGTTGAAGGAGAGGATGTGACGCTGTTCTTTTTCAATCATCCGCATTTTTACGATCCCCCAACAGTGTTTCAGATGACTTTTGTCTTATACGGAGAACGCTATGACTGCGTCCTGACTCGTATCGCGTATCCGTACACGGACAATATGGTCCTCTATATGGGACAGTTGACGGAAGATCCAAAGACCCAGTTTACTGTTCTGTTTGGTATCGATAACAAGATTCACGCAGAAATTCCCTGGAAGGGAAAAGTCATTGAAATTCGGTCGATTCAGAGTATGGCTCGTTACTCAACGACGTACTCATCCATTGAGGATTTCCAGAAATGGGTTCAGCAGTATGAGCAATATCTGCATGTTGCCTATCTGCGGGATGCTGATGAGGGTCGTGTCTATAATAGTACTGCATTTCCAAAAACCGAGGTTCCTCTCAGCCTGCTGTCGGTTTCAGCCGTTCCTCCCACGGCGTATGTATATCTTGACGGAGTATTTGCTGATCCTGCAATCGGAAGGGTGATTGGCAATGTTCCTCCGGGCAACCACACTATCCGGGTGGTGAAGGAGGGGTATAAAGCGGTTGTTGGAACGATCGAGGTTTTGGAAAACACCAATAGTACACCGCTTCAGTTCTCGGTGAATCTGGAAAAGGATTACGTTAACGGAAGTATCGCCTTGGTGGACGCTTTCTGGGCGGATGAGATCTCTGTCGGGGATCGTCGGTTTTCGGGTAACGATATGTTTCATAGTGTCTGGCAGGAGGGCGAAAATACCCACTCAGGTTCGCATCTGTATGTGACAGATCTTGAGCCGGGTCTCTATACCGTTCGTATCAGCAGAGATGATACAAAGCCGGCATTAATGGAGAATGTTTCGGTCGCTGCCGGATATGTGACGTATATTGATCACCTCTCCTCTGTCGGGGATACCATATATACCGATTCTGCCAGAATAACCTACGAACGTGTATAATTTTTTACCCATACTTTTTGTACTCTGCTGCAAATGCGTCCGCAACGGTATAGCAGATTTTGCCGTGCCGGTCCTGCTCTGTCCTGACCGCACCAAACATCTCAAGCCGTGAGAGATACCAGTTGGTCCGAATCCCGGACAGCCCTGCTCTTTCGCTGATTCTGTCTCTGCAAATTCCCGGTTCATTGATAATGACGGAGAAAATCCGGTGAAGGACGGCTCTGCCCACAATCTCCTGTAGAATTTTTTCTTCGGCACACCGCGGCTTCTGCCGTATCGAGTATGTACACCCATCATCTCTTGCGATGCACAGCACGACGGCTGTTCGTTTCAGCTTTCGTATTGCATGTTCCGTCCAAAATCGCGAAATTCCCGTCTTTTGTATTATCTCGTCGGATGAGATTCCCGGATTTTTCCGAATGCAGGCGGCAATTCTTGCCGTCTCATTCGATGCCGCAGGATCAATGTTCATTGTTTCTGTAATGGTGTAATTGGTCCTTCAGGGTATATGAGTACTGTGGACAAATACTCGTTTTATCCGGCAAAACGTGTGAGAAGAAAATACAACCAGCAACTACCTGAGAGTGATTTTCAGAGCTGCGGCAGAGTATGGAAAAAAAAGATGTGCGGAATTGTATTCCGCAGATTATGTACGCCGGTCGCCGATTGCTGCAACGTACTCATCGTACGTATCAAGAATCTCTTTTTCCGGCTCTGCCGTAAACTTCGAGACCAGATAAATTGCCGCAAGACTGGCGATGACGCCGGGCACCATTTCATAGAGACCGGTCGGAACTGCAAGGAAGGTACCCCAGCCAAGAGAGACAATTCCTCCGACAACGATACCGGCGAGTGCTCCCTGCCAGTTCATCCTCTTCCAGAACAGGCCGATCAGAATCACGGTACCAAACGTACATCCAAATCCTGCCCAGGCATTTGCCACAATGTTGAACACTGTACTTGCCTGATTCAGAGCGAGAATGATCGCAATCGCGGAAACGATCAGAACCGTTATCCGGGAGATCATCAGAAGTCTCCTGTCCGGTGCGGCCTTATTGATCAGATTCTTGTAGATATCCTGCGAAATCGATGAGGATGCGACAAGGAGCTGGGATGATGCCGTGCTCATTACGGCGCCAAGAATTCCGCAGTAGATGATACCTGCGATGAACGGCAGTGCACCAAACACCGCTCCGGTCATCTGGATGAATACCTGTTCGGAGTTTCCAAGAGCCGCCGGGTCGGGGAACAGAAGCTGACCGACCAGACCTACGAAGATTGCTGCGGCCAGAGAGAGGATGACCCAGATCATTGCGGCCATACGTGCTTTTGGCACTTCTTCGGGGTCTTTGATTGCCATGAACCGCGGGAGGATGTGGGGTTGACCGAAGTAGCCGAATCCCCATGCAAGTCCGGATACGATCGTAAAGACCGATACGAACTCAAAGACGCCGCTCGCTGCATTGTACTGATGGAACAGCGAGAACATCTCTGGGTTAATACTTGAAAACGTGATTCCGTCGCCGAACAGAACAATGCAGGCGATGATTGGAACAAGCAGCAGGGCAAACAGCATTAAAATGCCCTGAATCGTATCCGTGATACATACTGCCTTGAATCCTCCGGTAAAGGTGTAACAGACGACAATGAGTGCACAGATCAGAACGCCTGCAACATAGAGCGAGGATATATCGGTAATTCCGATTGCGCTTAAGTCAACACCGTAGATCGTCATCAGGGAGCTGAAGAGCACGCCCCCCGCCTTGAACTGTGCGGATGTATAGACGATAAAGAAGATCAGAATGAAAACTGATGCAATTGCGGTGATAAATCCTCTCTTTTCGTTGAACCGGTTCGTGATGAACTCAGGGATGGTGAGAGAGTCTTTTGCTTTGTGGGTGTAGATTCTCAGACGCTTTGCGATGAATTTCCAGTTCAGGTAGGTTCCAATCGCAAGACCGATTGCGGTCCAGCCTGCCGCGGACATGCCGGTTGCGTATGCAAGTCCCGGCAGACCAAGGAGCAGCCACCCGCTCATGTCGGATGCTTCGGCGGACATTGCCGCAACGAACGGATGCAGCTTGCGACCGCCAAGTACGTAGTCGCTTGTGGTTTTGGTCTTCTTAAAATAGAAGAACCCGATATAGATCATCGCGGCAAAATAAATGACAAATGCCGTTCCGATACCAATGAAGTT
Organism: uncultured Methanomicrobiales archaeon; assembly: GCA_964483485.1. Lineage (GTDB taxonomy): Archaea > Halobacteriota > Methanomicrobia > Methanomicrobiales > Methanocorpusculaceae > Methanocorpusculum. The sequence continues at coordinate 3,296 of CAZABQ010000056.1, read as the reverse complement.
CCAGTCTAACACAAAATATTCCCCCGGCAGCGGTATTTTCCCGCAGCCCCACACCGGGCTTTCGGGCAAAAATACACAAACTTCCTGCAACTTACTTAGTTTGTCAACATGCTATTTATGTGCTCTTACATGAATTCACGGAAATTTTTTTTGAATCAGAATCGTTTTTGCCTCCAACTGAAACCTTATTCACTTACAGGTTGAATGGACTGTCTAAGGTGAAAGAAAAAAATGTGCGACGATCAAAATTGTACATGTGATGCATTCGATGATGACTACGACTGCGGATGCGAGGATTTCTATCATGAGATGCCCCGTCTGGGTGAACCCGCCCCGGAGTTTATTGCAGAAACCACGCACGGTCAGATTAAACTGTCTGACTATAAGGATAAGAAGTGGGTTGTGCTGTTTTCCCATCCGGCAGATTTCACACCGGTCTGTACGACGGAGTTTGCGGCATTTTCCAGGGCATACCCTGAGTTTGAGAAGAGAAATGTTGCACTGATCGGTCTTTCGGTTGACAGTTTGTCTTCGCATCTTGCCTGGATTCGGGATATTAAGGAAAAACTCGGCGTTGCAGTTCCGTTCCCGGTTATTGCGGATCTGGATACGAGAGTGGCATCGCTTTACGGTATGATCCAGCCGTCGATGAGTACGACGGCGGCGTGTCGTGCGGTGTTTTTCATTGATCCGAAGGGTATTCTTCGTGCGATGATCTATTACCCACTAACGACCGGCCGGTATGTTCCTGAGATTCTGCGGGTGGTTGATGCGTTGCAGGTGAATGATAAGCACCATGTGGCAACGCCTGCAAACTGGCAGCCGGGGGAGAAGGTTATTGTTCCTGCACCGAAGACGCAGGCGGAGATGGAGGAGCGTGAGAAGATTTCTGGTCCTGATAAGAAGACCTGGTATCTTCTGATGAAGGATCTGTGAGATCCTTCCTCAAGCTTTTTCTCTTTTGGTGTCTGAGGTAGTAGTATGGCAGAGAGTATGACAACCGAGAGGGCATATGCGATTCTTGGTGTTCCGGCGGGTTCGGATTTTTCGACGACGGCAAAGGCGTTCCGCGATCTTCGCGATAAGTACAATCCGGAGACGAATCCCTTCCGCAGAAAGGAGTTTGCCGAAGTGATGGCGGCCTTTGAGTTTTTGCAGCGGCAGTTTTGATCCTCAAACTTTTTCGTTTTCCCTGAACCGGTATTTTTCTGAAAAATCTGTATTTGTGTTCTGCTGCAACATCCCAAACATTATGTAACTCTCGATGGAATGCATACGGTTATGAGTCCAAGCTATGTTGATTTCAATCATCAGTTGTACGATTTCTCAATGAGTGAATCCGTGTATAGCTTGGGTAATACCTATTATGACAATGCGAACCTGATTCGTCAGTATCGATCAATGGTAAGTAACTATGCGTAAAGTAATCTGTGCGGTTATACTACTACTCGGACTTCTTATCTTTGGTTCCGGGTGTATCCAGCCCGATGTTCCGACTGAAAACCCGGAACTAATCCGTTCTCTGTATGAAACACCGGAGGCAGTGCCCGACTACTACACGCAGTACCGCCATAATGACTCACGGGAAAATTTTGTGACCTATTTTTTGACGAGTCCAAACAAAGACCGGCAGCTCCAGATGAACGGCGAGAAGGATCGACGCCTGAACGAACATCAGAGATATCTTGACTATCTCGCAAAGACCCCGGAGGGATCATTTGCTGCGTATCTTCCCCTACGGTATTCCGGGGAATATGAACGATATCTTCAGGTGCAGCCGGAGGTAACGTTTGCTGAGTACCTGCTTCGCTACAATCGGGAGTACGGTTCTCAGATTCTGGGGACACGCGATGAAAACATGTTGCATCTTTCCCCGGTTTCAGAGGAAGAGTATTCTTTGTATCCGGATGCTCACGTATTTTGTGAGGAGGAACTTTTGGAGATTCCCGTATTGTATGAGATTTTTTTCTGTAACCTGACGAATGACGGTCGTCCAATTCGCATCTTTGAACCGGAGCTGGAGGCTTTGCAGCCCTACAACAGATACGGCGGTTACCCATTTGTTTGGAACGGGTCCTTGTATTATGCCCATTTCTCCGTGGTATAATCTATTTTTCATTCCGGGGGAGAAGGTTCTTGTTCCTGGACCGAAGACGCAAGCAGAGATGGAGGAGCGTGAGAAGATTTCTGGTCCTGATAAGAAGACCTGGTATCTTCTGATGAAGGATCTGTGAGATCCTTCCTCAAGCTTTTTCTCTTTTGGTGTCTGAGGTAGTAGTATGGCAGAGAGTATGACAACCGAGAGGGCATATGCGATTCTTGGTGTTCCGGCGGGTTCGGATTTTTCGACGACGGCAAAGGCGTTCCGCGATCTTCGCGATAAGTACAATCCGGAGACGAATCCCTTCCGCAGAAAGGAGTTTGCCGAAGTGATGGCGGCCTTTGAGTTTTTGCAGCGGCAGTTTTGAGCGGGACTCTGGTTTTCTTTTTTTGGTAGGTAAGGAGTTGTTGGTAGTGTTTTTGGAGAAGTTTCTCCAAAAACATTACCAAGAGCGTAACTCCTGTTCAGTACTAGGGTTTGATCAATGTTTTTATGGTGTTTCCGGGGGAGATGAAAATTGTATGAAAAAATGCAGGAATTTGCGGATGCTTCTTTGCATTGTGACGCTCAGTTGTTTTGTTCTTTCTGTGACTGCTGCCCCGATCATTCTTTCGGCTGAGGACAAGGCAGTTATGGTAAAAAATCCTGCCGACCGCCTGCGTGCTGATGATCCGGAGCTGATACTGAAGATTCCTTCTGCGGAGATGATTGAGCGATCGAACGCGTACAACGAGCTGGTAAAAGTTGATGCCGGAGCTGAGGTTCCTCTTCTGTCTCCGGACTGGGCAACAGTCAGGATGTTTTTCTATGATCCCGTGGTTTCGCCTCTAAAGAGCAGCCTTTTCTGTAACGGGATATCTCCTCTTCCCCCCGAGTATAATTATCTGATTCTTTCCCGCTTCCCGCATTATGACCGAAACGGGACGTTTGTTATCCGCGATGTCGGCTTCGGCGAACTTCTGAATGCGACAAAAACACAGTTTCAGGGGTACGGAATTAGCAGTTCCGGATATCTGGAGGTCCGTGTTGTCTCTTCGTCTGGATATTCAAAGAAAGATCTGCTGAATGTCTATAATCTTATTCAGAAAGTTGCGTTCATGAACGGATATGATACTGCAATTCCGGTAATTTTTCTTGAGGCGTCTACGTATCCTCCGATTCAGTCAGCCCCTCCGTCCAGTGTGACGCATGTGGA
>CAZABQ010000055.1:0-12645 GCA_964483485.1 uncultured Methanomicrobiales archaeon | reverse complement strand
ATCACCGGTACCACTACCGTTGACACAGGAGTATCTGCATCCTTTACCACCAACACCGGCAGAGCCTATAACTGGGACTTCGGCGACGGAACCAAAACAACCGGAACCGCAGCGGCAGTCAAAAAGATCTGGAAGAATGCCGGAACCTACATCGTCACGGCCTCCAGCGGAACCAACAAAGCAACTTTCCCTGTTACTGTTACCAGCCCTCCAAAGGAGTTCAAGGATACTCCTGCAGTAAATCCCCAGACCACCGCAACGGTGTCGGTAGTGGCAACACCCACGCAGGTCCCGGAAAACGTAGCAACAACTCCGGGTACCAACGTCACACTCAAATTCAGCAACGAAGTTCTCGAAGATGCAGGTACGTTACCAGTAATCGCGAAAATCACTGAGTATCAGGCGGTCACTACACCGGAGGCACAGGTTAATCATGATACGGAAAAGTATCCCCTTCCTCCCAACACCGAAAAAACGATTTTCCTGATGAACGTTTCGTCGATTGACAATATAAAGCAAACAGCAAGTAACGGCATTCATCGTCTTGAAGTCATGGCGAAACTGGAGGTAACGCTTCGGATCGCGGACGCAAACAAAGACAAGATCAGTTTCTGGAGATATCCTGACGGGAAAAAAGAACCCGTACCCCTAAAATCCGAACGTACCAATTACCAAACTGATACGAACACCGCAATGTACTACGTTTACATCCCCGGATTCTCCACCATCATTGCAACCGTAGACAAAACCACCGCACCCGTAGTAAACCCACCGACCGTAAACACCGGCGGCAGTGGCGGCGCCGGCGGCGGAAGCTCTACACCCAGTTACGCCGGAATCACCTTCACCAACATCAACCCGGGAACCGGCATCATCTCCTACACAACCAACCATCCCGACTGGCCGGCAACCACCTTCACCATCGACCGCATGACAGCACTCGGTGTCCTCCTCGCATCCGGCAAATCCGTCGTCAGCGCGGAACGCTGGGGTGGTGTCTACATCGATGCAATTGACGGCCTCAGTCCGGCAAACGACAAAGAAGGATGGATGTATCAGGTCAACGGCATCTCACCGGGAGCAATGGCAAACAGTTATCCGGTCCAAAACGGCGACAAAATCGTCTGGTATTACAGTGAAGACATGACCAAACCGGTCTCTGCCAGCAAAAAAATCTACGCATTCACCGTATCCACCAGCACCTCAGTCAGCGAAATTCCCAGCGGCAGTTCAGTCACTCAGACCAACAAACCGGGAACAGTCATCACCAACGTTGTCCCCGCCGAAACCAAACAGATCAAAGTCAGCATCCCTGACGGCATCAGCATCGAAAAACTCGCCGTAGGACAAGAAATCACCATCGACACAGCCATCACCAAAAAAGGCGGTCTCGTCAGTGTCAACGCCCGCAACATCATCATCACCCAGCCCGGCATGCAGATAATCATCCCCCTGTCCGACGTCAGCTGGAACGGCGAAGTAGCAACCGCAACAATTCGCGGTATGACCGCAGAAATCGTCCCGGCTCCCGTCAGCGTGCCAAAAGGAGGAATAGCATTATGACCCGAACAAAACCCCTCGCAGCAAAACTGCTTACAGCAGCACTCCTGCTGCTCCTCTTTTGTAGCGCCGCAGCAGCCGCAGACACCATGGAAATAAACCCCAGTCTCACGCTCACCTTCGAAAACGTCCCGCAGGGACTCCTTACAGGATCCGAAATCAGCATCGACACAGCAGGCACGATCACCAGTGACCTCAAAACCATCCTCAAAAGCACAACAGCAGCAGAGATCACCAATGCTGCATACACCGTAGCCCTCACCCCCAAAGGATTCTCCCGTGATGAAATCCTCAAAGCAGTCATCCGGCTCCCCTCCTCAACCGAATGGTCCGGCGCACACAAAAACATCTGCGCCGCCGCCGTCACCGGCAGCAGAATAGAACTTCTCCCGGTCACCCTCATTGGAACCGGCGGCGACGGAAACATCATCTTCGAGACAACCACCCGCGGACTTCCCGACCAGATTCTCCTTATTGCAACCAAAAACGCTGTCGACTTCACCGCACAGCAAACAACAACACCCACACCGGAGAAAACCTCTGCCCCGGCAACTGCCGTACCGACCGCAGAAGTAACCCAGGCACCAACCCTCACACAGGCACCGGCACCCGCAGCCGGACTCCTCCTTGGAATTCTCTGTGCCGCAATTATTGCGGCCCGCAGAAAACAGTCCTGACCGAAAACGAAAAAACCCGGAAGGCAAAAGCCCGCACGAAAAATCTCCGTGCGGGCACACCAGCCTCAGCAATCCCAGAAGGTACCAACCCAAAAACAGCGAACCACTCCCGCAAAAACGATCGGCCCTACCTGCATCGTGCAAACCGCACAGCACACCGAATGAAAACTTGTACTCCCGAACAAATCCACCCATTTAGACAACAACAAACCATGATACCTCACAGCGAACCCCTCACGCGCCCTGCACTGTACTCCATCTGCAGCAGCAACCAAACCCACGGCAGAACCAAAAAAATCTACTCACTCTTCAACAAAATGCCCCCCGCATCAAAACCCCTCACCCGTGAAGTCGCCTGTCTTGACGCAATCGCCGCAATCAGCGAACAAAACGGCAGTGCCACCGTCAAAGACATTGCTCACGTACTCGGTATTACCACCACCACCACCACCACCCTCCTCTGCCGCCTTGAAGAAAAACATCTCATCATCTACCAGCGGCACAAAGGAACCCTCCTCACCGCAGAAGGAAAAAAACGCGTCATAGAAAACCTCATTCACCGAAAAGCACTCTACGACCTCCTCACATCCGCAGGGGTACCCGCAGAAACCGCGAAAACCGACGCCGAAACCCTCAACAGAGAACTTGACCCAAGCACACTCAAATCCCTCAGCATCTACATCCAGACCATCGCAAACCAAAACTAACCATCTCTGCCGGGATCTCAACCACCCGCAGAAAAAACCCTGCATTTCCCCCAAAGAAATCACAGGCGGCAAAGAGTCTGCCCAAAATACCCCTAACAAAATCATCCACACAGACTACAACATCAGAGAGTACCCGGAAAAATACCATCACACACAGTAGCCATTCCGGAAACTTCACACACACTTGCACACTCAGAAACACAGACGGACACAGGAAACCTGAACCTCTGAACTGCAATTCGGACAGACTCGCCGAAACCTGTGCCGCAGAGCACAGAACACACAACAACTATTCCCCAAGGAAAACGACTATGAACCTAAAACTGATCACAACCCTCCTCCTCCTCACCCTCCTCATCTGTGCAGGATGCGGCCATGCCGCCGCATCCTCCCCCGATGTCGACCAGGCAGTAACAAAAGCACTCGACTACCTCGCACAACATCAACAGGCAGACGGCGGATTCGCCGAACCGGGCTTCACCGACGGCTCCGCAAGCCCCAGCTGGTTTGCCGTAACCGCCATCACCAGTGCCGGAGAAAACCCTCTCAACTGGAAAGTCAACGGCATATCCAGCCTCGACTTCTGGGACACCCCCAAAGAAGGAAGCGAGGGAACCGGCGAACTCGGCAAAATGACCACACTCCTCGCCCAGTACGGCATTGACGCCCGCAATTATAACGGCCACAACTACGTCGAAGAACTCAAAGCAAAAATGAAACCCAACGGTCAGATGGGTGACTTCATCTACACCACCTACTGGGGAATCTTCGGACTCGTCGCAAGCGGAGAAGACGCCGGCAAAGCCGTCGAATGGATGAAAACCCAACAGCAGGAAAACGGCGGATTCGGCTGGGCAGAAGGAGCACTCCCTGACAGCGACGACACCGCAGCCTGCATCATGGCGCTCATCGCAGGCGGCGTATCTCCTGATGATCCGGTCATCAAAAAAGCCGTCCAGTTTCTCAGAGACGTACAGGAACCAACCGGAGGCTTCAACTACGGTTACTACAGCGAAAGCAACCTTGCCAGTACGGTCTGGGTAATCCAGGCACTCTGTGCCGCAGAAGTTGACCCCGCCACCTTCACCAACAACGGCAAAAGCCCTGTAGACTACGTCCTCTCTCTTCAGCAGGACGACGGCTCATTCAAGTACACCGAATACGTCGTTGACAGTCCGACCGGTATGACCGGGAGAGCCGTACCCGCACTCATGGGAAAACCCTATCCGGTCCTCCCCGGTCAGAAAGCCTATGACATCAAAAGCACCGCATACTCAGGAATCAAACCCGACACCGGCACCAGCAGTGCCGCGCCCGTCGACACCCCAGTCCCCGTAACCGTAGCAACCTCTGGACAATGGACACCGGTCACCATCACCGACGACTTCGGCTACCAGATCACCATCGAAAAAGAACCGCAGAGAATCGTCTCGCTTGCACCTGCCAACACCGAAATGATCTTTGCCCTCGGACTCGGTGACCGTGTCGTCGGCGTCACCGAATACTGCAACTACCCGGAAGTTGCAACAACCAAACCCATTATTGGCGGCTACACCACGGTCAACATTGAACGTGTCGTTGCCCAGAAGCCGGATCTCATCATTGCCTACTACGGCAACGGTGAAGAAACCGTCAACCATCTCAAACAGCTCGGCTTCACCGTCATGACCATGAACTCTGACAGCGTCAACGGAACCTTCCGCGACATCGAGCTCATCGGCAAAGCCACCGGCAAAAATACAGAAGCAGAAGCACTCATCAACAGCATGCAAAAACGCATCAACGCAGTCACCGCAAAACTACAGGGAATCACCACAACCCCCACAGCCTTCCACTGTGTCTGGGCAGACCCCCTCTGGATCTCCGGAGGAAACACCTTCCAGGATGAAATTATCACTCTCGCCGGAGGAAAAAATCCCTTCCAGGACGTAAACGGATGGGGCATCATCACCATGGAACGGCTGCTCACAACCGACCCTGAAATCATCATCGTTGACTCGGGAATGGGCATGGGGCAGGGAGGTTACGACGTTCTCAAAGATTACTTCTATACAGAACCTCGTCTTCAGACACTCTCCGCCGTCAAAAACAAACAGGTCTATGTCATGAATGCTGACCTCATCGACCGTGGCGGACCACGAATCGTTGACTGCCTTGAGCAAATGGCAAGAATCCTTCATCCCGAAGCCTTCGGAAAAGAAGAACAGGGAGCAGCACCAACTCAGGCTCCGGGATTTGGCGGATTTGTCGCACTCGCAGCAGTCGCCTGCGGACTCTTCCTGACAAGGAAAAACTAATCTTTTTTTCAATAGGACTTCCGCGGTGTACTTCTCGAAGGTGCGGCAATACTCACTTACCGACTCAGGAATATTTCTCCTGTGGCTTTTCTTGTTTATTGTCTACTGTTGAATTTCCAGCGTGGCACTATGAAAAAAGAACCGCGAATCCACGCGAATGCGGCAAGGCAAAGCCTTGCTTAGCTGAGCAAGCCCAAAGGGCTTGCCGCTCTCGCTCGCTCCGCGAGTCGCAGGCCGAAGGCATGCGATTCGCGAAAATCCGCGTTGAAATAACTCTGTTCACGGAGCCAAAGATACCACTTAACAGTAAGTACACACAATAAATAAAAAAAGCTATAGGAGAAATCTCCCCGGCTCCATCAAACAACCATTGCCACACCTTCAGGAACCCCTCCGTGAAAAAAATTAGCTGCACATCACCCCGCAAACGTCACATACAGCTCGTTCATCGTGTCAGGCAGCACCAGCACCGTCTCGGTCTTTGACTTCCCTGACCCTGACACAACCGTAATATCCCGGCTGCCGATGGGAACCGCCTCATACACAACAGGAGTCCGATCGCCCGTATCCTTCCCGTACATCATAATATACGAACCCGGCTCATCGGAATCTACCCGCAGATATCCGGACGCATACTCCTGCATCTCAGGCAGAGAAACCGACACCGTCCCTCCACTCTTCGAAACGACAATATCTTTCTCTGACGGAAGATATCCTGGTTTTGAAACCGTTATCTTATGGAACCCGTCTGACACATTTTGAATCGTCCACGGCGTAGTATACCCCGTTGGAAACCCGTCAACTAAAATATCAGCACCCGACGGCGATGATGACACAGAAACCGCACTCCAGACAACATCACGCGGCTCGGCAATAACCAGTGTCCTGTCCATAGAATCCCGCTGATACGAAACATACCCATCCTTTGTCATCACCGAAACGTAATTACTGGAAACTGGCCACTCTCTCGTCTCGGGAATCTGACCTGCCGAAAGATAACCGTCCACACTATATGGATATCCGGCATACGCATCCGACTTCACCGACAAGATATCCATCTGATCATTCCCGTTTACCAGAAAATATAACCATGAATAAAGACCCGGGACAATCGGGAACTCACCTGAATTATACCCGACCCCTGAATCCGTATTCATTCCCCCTGCCTCAACTTTTATCGGAACGAGACCTTCCTTGAGTCCGAAAACAACATACGGAGTCTCCACGGTATCACGTATCGCAGTACCTTCTAAATTGTAGCGAACACTGTTCGCCGGCTTCCCGTTCACGGAAATATACACATATTGCTGTGATGCCCGAATCACCGCCCATCCGGTTTTGCTTATATCTGACTTCGACAAAAATCTGCCAACCGTCTTATCATGGGAAACCCGCATCTCCACTGTGGTATCTCCCTGTACATCAACATCTTGGGAAACACGCTTTTTGTGATCGCACTCCACCTCAATCGTATGTCTGCCAAAAGGCAGCACAACAGTATCGGGCGCAGTTTTTCCAACATACATACCATCCACAAGAATCGCTGCTCCCGGAGGATCTGAAAGAACAGTAACCTGTGCCAAACCAACAGGAACATCATCATCCTGCAAAACAGGTGTCATAGGAACATCCAACTCTCCCGTGGTATTTGCACTTGGAGACGTTACGCAGCCTGCACTACAAATACAGACAAAAATACAGAGAAAAACAACAAGACGCATCATAATTACTGCCGAAAGAATACAGATAACGTTCAGCAGACGAACAAATAATATTTGGCAAAAACAAAATGGATTTGGTTTTGAGATACTATTATCATCAGGAACCTTGTACTGCCGCCCCGATCGCCCCTGCGTACTGCGCTATCGGACTCGTCAGTACCTCACGACCGATACGCTGCGAAAGAGCGACACGGACTGCAGTACTCTGGGAAAGACCGCCGGAAAAAAACACCGCATCAGAAACCCTCACGCGGGCACACAGCCCTGCCGCCTTATCAGCCGCAGCAGCAATAACACCTGCGAGAATCTCGGCACGATCAGCACCCTTCGCACGAAGACCTATCACCTCTGACTCCGCAAACACCGCACAGGTACTCGTAATCTTCACCGGAACAGCACCCGAAACAACAGAATCAAGTGTGGCAAACGTTTCACCGAGCGTTTCAAGCATCATCTCAAGAAACTTCCCGGTCCCCGCAGCACACTTGTCGTTCATAATAAAATCAACAACCGAACCGTCCGCATCACAGACGATCACTTTACTGTCCTGACCACCGATGTCAATTACCGTACGAACATTCGGATTCAGATAATGTACTCCAAGCGCGTGGCAGGTGATCTCCGTTACCGCCGCGTCCGCATCAACCGCCACCCGACCGTAACCGGTCGCCGTGACCCTGAGATCAGATCCCAAAAACCCGTGTTTCGCACAGAGTTCATCCGTAACCTCACGGACAACCTCCTTCGTATTCCAGCCTGATGGAACCATCCGCAGATCAACAATTCGGCCCTCGCTCATCAAAGCAAACTTCGTATAGCGCGAACCCGCATCAACCCCGAGTGAAAACATCACAGCATCTCCAGAAATGCCGAAAGACGCGTGGACAGCTGACCGAAATCTGCCTGAGAGTAGTCAGTCTCCACATGAATACATGGCGTAGCCTTCGTTTTGGTCACATACCCGCGCAGTTTCGTACTCTCGCAGTTGAACGTGTGGCAGGCGACAAGCCCCATATCCACAACTCCGTCAACACGATACTCATCAATCTTCTCGCCGATCGTTTTCAGCCGGCCGTCATTGGGCGTCATACAGGAACACTCGATTTGGATGTATTTCCGCGCGAGGGCATCATACACATCAGGGTTAGTTTCATCTACCAGCAGCTCGTTCGGCCTCGAACCAATGCATCCCTCAATATATACCACCGACCCCCCTGCCGCCTCAATCGCCTCGATAACCTTGACCGTCGCCTTGGTCACCGGAGAACCGGTAAGAAGAATCCGCTTCGGATGCTTATTGGAAACAGGTCTCGCAGTGTACTGCTCCTGTAGACTGCGAACAAAAGCAAGCTTTGCCTCATGACCAACAGACGTACTGAACGCGCTGAACATCGCAAACAACTCCTTCCCTGACAAAAGCGGCGGGTCGGACTTGGTAAGACGGTACACACCCTGTAAAGCGCGCCGCTCCTCGTTCACCTGAAAAATCTGTTGACGAACCATCTCATCCGTAATTTTGACCGCAAAAATTTCCTCCAGTTTCTTCGAAAACTTTCTGAACTCGTGCGCGAGAAACGCGATACTCTCCTCATCGTTCATCTGCGGCAGATGAATCACATGAACAGGTTTATCCCGACTCATGTACTCAAACATTTTTTTCTTGCCGTCGCAGGTTGTTTCTCCGACAATCAGTCTCGCAAAATGAAAGTGAGGGCACTTCCCGGTTTTCGCAAAACCATAACTCGACTTCACCAGCGGACAGAAGTTGATCGGCAGATCAGCCTCGGCTGCGGCAATCGTTTCATCATTTCCCGAACACAGTGAGATGGGCGCGGCACCTGCGGCAAGGATGAGTTCCCGGGGAACAAAAGTACAGAACGTCCCGACAATAGGCTGTCTCTCTGCCACCATTTGAACCTGGAGAAATGCAGATTTGCGCGAATCGGAAAAATTGTCAAAATCAGGCGGGAGATCGTACATTACGGTACTCATCTGGAAAAAGAGACATATAGTGTTTCTGATGACAGACAGGATCTTTCGCAAACCGGTGAACTCCTTATTACCCTACACAACCAATATAGATCCAGTGAATATTCATGACGACCTTACAGGAATACCTCAAAAACTCAGGCGTGTATGAAGACCTCAGCAAAATAATTATCCTGATTGCCGAACAGGCAGCGCCCATTCGCGCTGCCTTCATCAGCAACCAGAGCTATGCCGGGTCAACGAATGCGTCCGGTGAACAGCAGGCCGCTATGGATACCTGGTCTGACACGCACATCACCCGCGTTCTCGCAAAGACAGGGCTTGTCCGTGCGGTCGCATCGGAAGAACAAAACGACATTACCACGTTCTCGTCATCGGCAAAGTACTCGGTGGCAATGGACCCGCTGGACGGCTCCTCCCTCATCTCGGTAAACCTCTGCGTAGGAACAATTGTCGGCATCTACGACGGTGATGTCTTACAGGCGGGAAAGAATCTGAAGGCAGCATTCTACATGCTCTACGGCCCGATGACCACGCTGACACTCTCGGTCGGCCGCGGGGTTGCAATCTTTGCCCTGAACACCGACGGCGTCTATCAGCTGCTGGAAGACAACGTCAGGATACCGGAAGGCAATCTTTACGGTTCAGGCGGTCTTCGTACCGAGTGGCTGCCGGAACACGCGAAGTACATCGCTGATATCGAAGGGGAGGGCGGCAAAAACCGCTACTCCGGCTCCTTTGTTGCGGACTTCCATCAGCTCCTGAAATACGGAGGCGTCTATGCATACCCGCCAACGGAAAAATCACCGGACGGAAAACTGCGGCTGGTGTTTGAGGCGAACCCGATCGGATTCATCGCGGCTCAGGCAGGCGGAGCGGTGTCGAATGGTGTGTCGAACACCCTTGTCATAACTCCTTCCAAAGTTCACCAGAGAACGCCAATCTATGTCGGCAGCAAGGGCATGATCGCAGCCATCGAAAAGATCCACAAAGCATAATCCATGATGACAACGATCTCAGTTTGTGCCCTGCCGCTTGGCGGCATCGCAGGAACGGTAACCGTATTCCCCGATGTGTTACAGAAGGCGGCAAAAGTTCTCAAAGAGGCGGAAGGAACAGTTCTGACCGATTCACTGGTAACGCATGTCGCAGATATGCTCGTTCTGGTAATGGTGCATAAAGAGGGCGGGTCATCTCCTACAATCTCCGCACTCAAAGATGCAGCAATCAGGGCCGCAACGGAAACCTCAGAAAAACGTCGCCTGTTCACCCGCAAAGATGAGCCGGTACTGACAGGCCTCTCCTTTGCAGAACGCGACAGCGAGCCGTTCGTACTGTTTCTCGCCGGTGCGACGACTCCGGTATTCTGGAATCATATCCTGCTCTCGCAGTTCGCCGACCCGTTCACGACCCGGTCCCTTGCAGGCGGGCAGGGATTCGTGTTCTGTACTGAAGATGCGGCAATGATGCAGACACCTCAGGACCTCCACCGTCTGATTGCAGCAGCAGAGACGTCCGTAATTATCGGCGTTGCCGCTGATGCCGACACCCCTGCGGCGGCAGCCGGTACCGGAGTCGTCATGCTTGCCCGCGCGGAGGATCCATACCCTTCCACCGGGGAGCTCTGCGGTGTGTTTACCAGACCGCACATTTCTCCGCAGGATGTTCTCATGCCGGTGAGTCTCTGTGACGGGGGACGAACTGCGGCTGGGATCGTGCCGGTTGTTGCCCTCGGCTTTTCGGTTGCGGACGGGAAACTTTCAGGTCCCGTGGACCTCTTTGACAACCCGGCATTTGAAGCTGCCCGGATTTTTGCAGGAAAGCTTACCTCCCGGTAAGCTCTCTTTTTTCAGATTCTCCTGCGCAAAAAAGATTAGTAGTCAGTCCTGGTCTCAGTACGACCGCCGCGGCGCCGCATTGCGGGCATTGGCAGTTCACTACGGATGTCAGCGACCTCATCCTGCACAATTTCACTGCGGAGGCGGAGCAGTTCGGCAAGAACCTCTTCCACTCCCTCGCCGGAAACCGTTGACATATTGAAGCGGCCTTCGGATTTTTTGAGATCTGATTTGTTGACGACCGTAATCATTGGAACCGATACGATACCTGCAATCTCCTCACAAAGCTTCTCCTGCGCCTCAACCGAGTAACCACAGTGTTCGCTCGCATCAATGACAAACAGCACCAGATCCGCGACGTACACCAGCGCGTTCAGCGCCTGTTTCTCAATCGCATTACGCTCTTGTTCCGTACGGTCAAGAAGACCCGGCGTGTCGATGAACTGGATGCGGCGTCTCCGCTCGGCATTCCGATGACCAACGATGACTCCTTTGGTGGTAAACGGATAGGAAGCGATCTCCGGCTCAGCACTTGAGACCAGCCGGATAAACGATGATTTGCCGACGTTCGGGTAACCGGCAACCACAATGGTGAACTCGTCCGCACTGATGACCGGAAGTTTTCGGAGCACATTCCTCACATCGTTTAAGTAGCGGAGCGACTCATCTGCGCGGTGTACGATGGACGCGATTCTCGCAACCGCACGTCTGCGTTCTGTCAGCGGGTCGGCACGACGCATGCCGCGGGAGATCCCTCCGCCCACATCACGTACGTTCTTTGCAGCCCAGCCAACCATGCCGAGAGCCTGACGGAGATTGTCCATACCGAACAGGATTTCACACAGGTCGCGGTAAAACGGCGGCAGCTGTTCAAATTCGGGGAAACTCTGAATAATGCTGACCAGCTTATCATGGGTTGCTTGGGTGATGGCGCGGACGAAATCCTCGTTTGCCCGGCCTTTATTGTCTTTTTCCCGCATCTTCTTTGCGGCACGACGGAAGCTGCGGTCCAGCAGTTCGTCCGCGGTGGGTATGGTGGGGATATTGTCGAAATACATTTTCCTTGAATCACTCGATTTCTTTATTAGGGTGGCGCTCTGAACAATCAGTATGGATTTGTCACTGATCCAAAAAGATATCCTTATTACACTTATCTCGCTTTATCATCAATATTCGCATCCGATAAAAGGAGAGGAAATCGCCGATATCATCAGGCGAAATCCCGGAACGGTGCGTAATCAGATGCAGGCCCTCAAAGCTCTGGGTCTGGTGGACGGGGTTCCGGGACCCAAAGGAGGGTACCATCCCACCTCCCGCGCCTATACCGAGCTGCATGTTACGGCTGATGACTCGGAGAGTGAGGTCGCCATTCTCCGTAATGGTGAGGTCGCAGAGGGGGTGCGGGTAAATGAGATTGATTTTACCACACTCACCCACGCGGACCTCTGCCACGCTCTGATTAAGGTCATAGGAAATGTCAGGGTCTTTGAGGTCGGTGACAAAGTAACGATCGGGCCGACTCCGGTCAATAAACTGCTGATCAAAGGAGAGGTTTTTGGAAAAGATGAGATCAACAGTGTTCTTCTCATCTCAACATCAGAGATGACCTCTCTTCCCAAACTGCCGATCCGCGAGTATATGACGAGTCCTCTGATCGCTCTGGAAACGGATATGACGGTTGCCTATGTGATGAAGACGCTGCTGCAGCGAAGGATTCACGGAGCTCCGGTGATCGAAAACGGGCAGCTTCTTGGCATTGTTACCCTGACTGATATCGTGTCGGCTATTGATCGGGGATTGGCAATGGACGCGTCGATTGGTGAGATCATGGTGCGCAAGGTGGTGACGATTCCCGG
>CAZABQ010000054.1:0-13064 GCA_964483485.1 uncultured Methanomicrobiales archaeon | reverse complement strand
ATGTGGGGCTTTTCTGCTGCCATAGTAATTTATCTCCACTTTGACTCATTGATAGATACTGCAGAGCGCAGTTATCTGTCTCAATACGAGTATAACAGATTCGATGTTGAACCATATAAAATAATCTGAGGATTCGGGAAATATGCCCCGGCACAAAAAATGGAGGAATCGATAGACTAATAGGGATTTGAGGCAGTATTTTGAGTTATGAAGTCATTACCTCTGAATAAAAAAGAAAACGGAAAAGCGACCGTTCTGTGCCAGGGCAAGGAAGTATCCGTTCACAGCACCTGTGTATTCTGCGCGCACTGTGCAGGTATCCGGGTAAACCGGCGCGTAACCCCGAACCCGTACGCGCAGGCGCTGCGCGGATCCAAAGGCGGTCTTCCCATGGATCAGCATCTCATGGAAGGAATGATGATGTTCAATACCGTTATTGAAGACAAAAACGCAACAGATATTGAATGCTCTGACGATGCGGGAACCGGGTTTGCCACGCTTTCGCGCAGACGCTAATCAGATAAGAAGGGCAAATACCACTACGACAGCGGCGCGGGCGATTTCATTGCCGGCGCCGGTAACATCACCATTCACGCCGCCGAAACATCTGCGCGCAATGTACCAGAGAACGACAAATATCAGAACAGCTGCAGCAAATCCTACGGCGACAACCATTTTTACCGGCAGGAAAAACAGCGGTACTGCAAGAATCACAGCATACAGCACAAACCTCCTTTTGGACAGCCCGTAGATGTAGCTTTGAATCCCTTCGTGGAACGGTTTTCCAAGAGCTGAAAAGAAAGCCATCACCATTTTGCCGAAGACTTCTCCGCAGAAAATTGCCATCGCAATGGTAAGTGGAGAGAGAGAGGCAAGTCCGGAGAACGTGACCAAAACGATCATTATTCCAAGGGCAAGCGCGCCGGAGCCGGTATTTCGATCAGTCATTGCCGCAATCCGTTTCTCACGGCTACCGTGCGCCATAAGCCCGTCACCGAGATCCAGCAAACCGTCGAAGTGATTTGCGCCCGTGATGAGGATCACAAGGGCAAGCGTGAGCGCGGCTGTCACAAGTGTGTCAGTGTACCCAAAGTACCAGGCGAGAAGTCCCGGCAGCGCGGCAACTGCACCGGTGACGTATCCGGCAAGGGGATAGAGCCAGCTGCGCTGCGCAAACCGATCGAAGTCTGCAGGTTTCCCCAGGGGAAGGATAGTGGTAAACTGCAGCAGGGCGCGAACCGACTTCATATCTATTATTCTTGGAGTTTGTATCGATTATAATGATTTCCTGATGCGTTTGGAAAAGATCAGGACCCGGTCTTTTCTCTGCTACCGGAGTTCTTCGTCGGAAAAGAGATATATAACAACTGCCATAGTACGATCACGAAAAATTCGTTAACGAAAAATTCGGTTTCGACTCATTACTGATTCTGATGAGTCAGAGAGAATCAGAGGTGAACATGGCCAGCAGAAGTTTAGAAGTACTTTCAGCAGCGATCGTGCAGGCATCCGACACCTGTTACGCCGTCCCGGGATATCCGGTGACAGAACTTGCCGGAATGTGTAATGCGGAATATGTACTCAATGAAAAAATTGCACTGGAGTATGCTCTGGGCGATTCGCTTTCCGGGAGACGCAGTACCGTAATCGTGAAGAATGCAGGTATGAACATCCTGTCCGATCCACTGACGGTTGCCACCGTTCAGGGAATACGCGCAGGAGTTGTGATCATTGCAGGAGATGACACGGAACTGGCTGCATCGCAGACCAGACAAAACTCCGCCCGGTTCGGAGATCTTGCAGACGTGCCTGTCTTCGAACCAGGCGCAGACGGAGTTCACCAGGTTGCCGAATCTGCCATGCAGAGTTCGGAGACCTATTCCCGTGCTGCAGTAATACGGATCACGGCCACGACCCTGTACACGGACGTTGAGCGATTACCTCTGCCGGAACGCCGGTCATCATACGGACATCTGTCTCCGGATTCTCTGACAACCAGAGGAATGTGTGAACATGCGGAGAACATCGCCACACAGATGAGACACGAAAAAACGTATCTGCAGAAAATTCCAGAGAGTTACAAACAGGCAGGGAACATAACCACCTTCTGCAGACACTGCCCGTACAAACCGCTGCTGTCACTTTTGCAAAAAAAGAACCGGAAGGTGATTGCCGATACTGGGTGTTCACTGCTTTCCAAAAAACCCCCCTACTCACTTTCCATCGCAAACTATGGTCTGGGATCATCGCCGGCTGTGGCTGCAAAAAGTACAAAAATTTCTTTCTGCGGGGACTATGCGGTACTGCACTCCGGGATGAATGCCCTCATTGACATTGCAGAGAAAGGACATTCCCTTCTCTGTATTATTTTAAAAAACGGTACTCTTGCCATGACCGGCGGGCAGAGATGTCCGGACATTGTCCCGTATCTTTCCTGTTTTCATTCGCGGATTATCTCCGCGGATGATGCGCTGACGCTCGAAAAAGAACTTGCAACCGAACCGGACGGATTAAAAATACTCATCATATCTGGAACATGCCCAGACGAGGAAAACCATGAAACCATGCCGTATTGAAATCTGCGACGTCACCCTGCGGGACGGAGAACAGACACCGGGTGTATCCTTCACCTGCGAGGAAAAACAGGAGATCGCCCGGCATCTGTCGGATATCGGGGTCGAAGTAATTGAAGCGGGGTTCCCCAGCATCTCGAACGAAGAAAAAAATTCTGTAAAGGCCATTGTAAACATGGATCTCCCCGCACAGATCTGTTGCCTCTCCCGCTGTGTTCAGTCGGATGTGGATGCAGCAATTGACTGCGGGGTTGATCTCGTCAGTCTCTTCTTTGCAACTTCCGAGCGGCACATCCGGATAAAATATCACAAAACACGCGAAGAGATGCTGGAAGTGGCACTTTCGATGCTGGATTATGCGGTTGATCACGGGCTGAAGGTCAGATTTTCCGCGGAAGATGCGTCCCGGACCGATATCGGATTTTTACAGGAGATGTACCGGCAGGGGGCGGAACGCGGGGCTGCATACAGCAGTTTTGCCGATACGATCGGCTGTATGACGCCACTGGAGATGTATGCCACAGTCCGGAATCTCACCAAGGATCTGACAAATCCCCTGTGCGTTCACTGTCATAATGATCTCGGATTTGCCGGTGCGAACACATTTACCGCGGCACAGGCAGGTGCATTTCAGCTGCATACCACCGTAAACGGTATCGGGGAACGCTGCGGGAACGCGTCCCTCGAAGAGGTGTTAGTGGCACTGCGGATGCATAACGGCATTGACCGCTATGATCTGACGAAACTTTCCGGACTTTCCCGGCTGGTGGAGCGGTATTCCGGTATTCCGGTCGCAAAAACAAAACCCGTAGTGGGCGAACACGCATTTGTCCATGAAAGCGGGATTCACATTGCAGCCCTGATACAAGATCCGCGGACGTACGAATACTATCCGCCGGAGATGGTTGGGGCAACGCAAAAACTCGTGCTGGGAAAACACAGCGGGAGAAAGGGGCTGGAGTACATTCTTACAACGCTGGGGTATACCTGCTCCGGGGAACAGACGGAGAGAATTCTCAAGAGAATCAAAGCCGCCGGAGAGGCAAAGCAGCCTGTTACCACGGAGGTTCTCTCCAGAATTATTGCAGAGTCACAGGAGGAGGAAGCATGACGGAGACACTTTCGGTACGGATTCTTGGTGCCGCAGAAGGAACCTATGTGGACAGAAAAGTGGATCGGGCATACGCTCATGACGGAACCGGAACGCAGGCACTCGCGGCATATCAGAACTTTCGGACATGTGACGCGGGAGTGAAAAATCCGGAGAAACTTTCCCTCATCTATGATCATATTGCTCCCGCCAACAACTCAACGACGGCAAACCTTCAGGGTATGCTCAGGAACTTTGCAGAGCGGGAGAACATCTCTCTCTACGATATTGGTTCCGGAATCTGTCACCAGATTCTGAGCGAAGGCGTATGCCTGCCGAATGAAGTTGTTGTTGGGGCGGACTCGCATTCCTGTACTCTTGGAGCGCTCGGGGCCTTTGCCACCGGAGTCGGGGCAACGGACATGGCAGGAATATGGGCAACCGGTCAGACCTGGTTCCGCGTCCCTACGTCCATCGGTATTGTTCTGAACGGAAAACTCCGTGACCATGCGGAACCGAAGGATGTCGCGTTAACGTATGTGAAAAAGCTGGGTATGGACGGCGGTACCTATAAAGCGCTGGAGTTTATCGGGGACGGGGCAGAGGCAATGCCGATGGAGGGAAGGCTTACCCTCTGCAATATGGCTATTGAAACCGGGGCAAAAACCGGGTTGTTCTACGCAGACCGGTGTACGAAAACCTATCTGGGGAAGTACGGGGTTGCCGAGGAAAAGATATCTCTGCAGGAACACGGGGACTGCACCTACGAGAAAGAGATATTTCTGGATCTTGATGACATAGAACCGCTTCTTGCCGTGGACAACAGAGTGGACACCGCAGTACCGGTGAGTACCTACGCAGGCACACCGGTGGATCAGGTTCTGGTGGGAACGTGCACCAACGGGCGTTACGAAGATCTGCAGAGATTTGCCGGTATTGTCCGGGGAAAGCGGGTCGTTGTCAGAACACTGGTCGTTCCCGCCTCAAAAGCGGTCTACCGTAAAGCGGCGGCGTCCGGTATCCTGACGAATCTGATCGATGCCGGATGCGTTATCTGTCCCCCGGGCTGCGGTCCGTGCCTCGGAGTTCATATGGGTGTCCTCGGGGAAGGGGAGACGGGCCTTTCGACTGCAAACCGGAACTTCAAAAACCGGATGGGCGTTGGTGCAACGTATTATCTCTGTTCACCTTCCACTGCAGCGGCAAGTGCACTGACCGGCGATATCACTTCTCCCAATGAACTTGCGGGAGGGACCGGAACATGAGTATCCATGGACATGCAGTGATTGTCGGCGACAATGTTGACACGGACATGATCATTGCCGGCAGATATCTGCGCACCATTGATACATCCGTCTGGGCAGAACATGTGTTTGAAGATTATGATCCAGAACTCGCCGGAAAAATACACGGGGCCATACTTATTGCGGGAAAAAATTTCGGCTGCGGGTCGTCCCGGGAGCAGGCGGTGATCGCCCTGAAAGTAGCAGGGGTACGTGCGGTCATTGCTCCGTCGTTTGCAAGAATATTTTTTAGAAACAGTATCAATTCCGGATTATACATCATAGAAGCAGAGATTCACTGCCCGGATGGTACAGCCGTCACCTATGATGCAGAGACGTCCCGGATAACGGCGGGGGATGTCTCCTGTACCGCGGGATCACTTTCACCGCGCATGCAGGAGATTCTTCGTGCAGGCGGACTTGCAGCGTATCTCTCCGGGAGGGAATTGGTATGACCGTTACCATTGCTGTTGCGGAGGGGGACGGGATCGGCCGGGAAGTGATTCCGCCGGCTGCAAAGATTCTCCGATATTTTCTGCCGGACGCGGAATTTATTCCGGTGGATCTCGGGTTTGCCGTATGGGAAAAAACCGGTTCCGCCTGTTCTGAGGAAGATATAGAAATCCTGAAAGAGACTGATGCGGTTCTGTTCGGAGCCGTTACCACCCCTCCGGACCCTAATTACAAAAGTATCCTTTTGCAGCTGCGTCATGAACTGGATCTGTATGCAAATATCCGCCCCGTTACATCCGCATGTGCGGATCTGGTAATCGTCCGGGAGAATACCGAGGGCCTGTACTCCGGCAGAGAGGAAATCGGGGATGAGCAGTCAACCACTCTGCGCGTTGTTACGAAAGCCGGCAGCAGGCGGATCGCGGAGGCAGCCTGTTCGCTCAGCAGCCGGAGGGGCCGGCAGATTCCGCTTACAATAGGACACAAAGCAAATGTGCTGAAATCCGATGTTCTCTTTCGCGATACCTGCCTGAAAACAGCGGAATCAGAGAATCTGCCGGTTCGCTGCATGCTGATTGATGCCCTGTGTCTGGATGTGCTGCTCCACCCGCGAAAGTACGATGTCATTGTGACCACAAACATGTTCGGCGATATTCTCAGTGATGTCTGCGGGTACCTTGCAGGCGGACTCGGACTGCTGCCGAGCGCAAATATCGGAGATAACCATGCGCTCTTTGAACCGGTTCACGGGAGTGCGCCGGATATTGCGGGTCGCGGAATTGCAAATCCCGTTGCTGCGATCAGGAGTGCCGGACTGCTTCTTGCGTATCTGGGAATGGAGACGGAGGCGGACAGGATCGAAGAGGCCATACAGCAGACCATTGCCTGCGGAGTGGTAACCCCTGATCTTGGCGGGGCAGCGTCCACGGAGGATGTCGGAAAAAATATTTTTGCGCGGCTTGATAATCTTTGCAGACAAAATTAAGTGTTATCATGTCTTTTGTGTCAGCACGGGCAGATTTTGAACCTGAAGCCCCGATGTTTGCTCTCATCCTTGCGAACAGTCTGGTGTCCACCATCCCCGGCGTATCGGGTGCCGGAGAAAGCCCGGAGAAAAGTCTGCTCGTCCCCCCGCTTGATGCAGAACTCATCATCAACGGAGAAATAACATCCGCTAATATTACGCCTAACACCCCAACCGGCTGTCCGACTCCCGCAGTTCTCACCCTTGCCATGATGGACCTGATAGGAATGCGGCCGCTGATGATCTCTGCCGGTATTGAGTCAGAAATTGTCGTCCCGCATATGAATCTCGGCGGTGCAGCAGGCGGAGACCCCCGACTGGGAAACGCCGTCCCCTCAGCACGAAAACTCTACGAACGGGGCAGATGGATTGGCGAGTACCTCTCTCAGACAAGCGATATGCTGATACTGGGAGAATGTCTCCCGGGCGGAACAACAACCGCACTCTGTGTTCTGCGCGCGCTGGGCTATGATGCAAAAGTCAGCAGTTGTCTCGTGGAAAATCCGGTGGATAAAAAAGAGCAGATAGCAACAGAAGCAGTGGCAAAAGTTGCGGGCGCCGGAGTATCCGACCCGCTTGAAATTGTATCGATGATTGGCGACCCCATGATTCCGGTCGCCGCAGGAATCGCCGAAGGCTACACCGGAAAACTCTTCCTCGCCGGAGGAACGCAGATGCTTGCCGCCGCCGCCGTAATCCGGGCTCTGGGAAACACGGTACCGGATATTGTGACGACATCCTATGTCTATAACGATTGTTCGGCAACCTTCCGTGAAACCGCAGCAGCAGTTGGTGCTGACGCATATTATGTAGACCCTGGATTTGACGAGCTTGGCCATTCAGGACTTGCACGCTACGCTGAGGGTGAGATCAAAGAAGGATCGGGCGCGGGAGGTGCAATGTTTCTTGCAAGTCTCCTTGGATATACTCCTGAAGAGATCAGGACCGCCATCAAAAACCATGTCAACATCTACCAGTAAAAGAATGCAGGAACCCGAGTACATCAAATCCCGCATCAAAGATGCGGGATTTCACTGTCTTTGCTGCGGCGCATGCTGTAGTGGCAGAGACAACGAAGTGATGGTCTCACCTCCCGAAATCCATCGTCTCACCGAGACAACCGGCCTGACCCAAGGTGACATCGCCGAACCGTATCCCGAATGGATTGAGGAAAGCGGCGCTGCAATTACGTTCGGCTGGGTTCTTCGGAGGGGTGCGGACGGCAACTGCATGTTCCTCATGGACAACCGCTGCACAGTGTATTCCCACCGACCGCATATCTGCCGGACGTATCCGTTCATGCTCAACGATCAAGAACTCATCATCTCCGAATGCCCGGGACGCAGGACCTGCTCTGAAACCAAAGACGTAGAAGAGATCGCCAAAGATCTGCTCTGCCGAAGAGCCGCAGAAGACGAGGAATTTTTCCTGACCCGACAACAGTATCAAAAACATAGTATAACCTCAGGGTCAACGATTGTATTCGACAGTAGCGGAGCGCATATCTATACTATCCCGCCGAAAAAATCATGACAGAAATACATATAGTCGGAACCGCCCACGTTTCGCAGAAAAGTATCGACGAAGTCCGCGAAGCAGTTGACACGGTAAATCCCGACGTCATTGCCATCGAACTGGACCCGGGAAGGTTTGCTGCTCTGAAACAACAGATGAAAGAGGCAGAAGATGCGGCAAACGGCATTGAACCTGCCCATGAAAAGCACGAATCGCCGGAAGTAAAAGATCTCCTGAAAGGCAACTTCACCTTAATGCTTGTTCAGTGGCTTTTAGCCTACGTTCAGAGAAAAATCGGTATGAACGTCGGTATCGAGCCGGGAGCCGAGATGAAAGAGGCAATTCGGCTCGCTGAAGAACGCGGCATCGGCATCGTCCTCATCGACCGCGACATCAAAGTCACCCTCGCACGTTTCTGGGGCGGCATGAAACTGCGGGAAAAGATCAAACTGATCTGGACGCTGATGCAGTCAATGTTTGCCGCAGACGATGAGGACGACGAGGGAGTTGGAGGAATTGACAAAGTCTCCATCGAAGAACTGACGAACCCCGACATCATCGAGATGGCGCTGGAAGAGTTCCACAAGTTTTCGCCAAACGGTGCGAAGGCACTTATCGACGAGCGCGACGCGTATCTTGCACACGGAGTAATCGATCTGGAGAAGAGTCATTACGAGCGTGCGGTTGTTGTTGTCGGCGCCGGACACGTCCCGGGCATCACTCGATACCGTGAAAATCCGTCCACACTTCCACCGCTGGCAGAACTCCTCGCACGACCGAAACGGTACCCGTGGGGAAAAATTATCGGCGGACTGTTTGTGGCAATGTTTGCGGTGATCATTCTCGCAATCGCATTTTCCGGCGCAACCGAGCTGCTGGTCTGGGCAATCATCTACTGGGTACTGCTGCATGCACTCTTTGCCGGCGTCGCAACACTTCTTGCCCGCGGTCATCCGTTTTCAGCAGCAGTTGCCGCAGCGCTTGCATGGATGACATCGCTCAATCCATTCCTTGCCGCCGGATGGTTTGCAGCGATTGTTGAGGCAAAGATGCGGCCGCCGACCGCAGGAGACATTAAAGCAATCTCAAAAGCCGATACGATTGGCGAAATGCTTTCGGTTCCCCTGTTCCGTATTTTACTGGTGGCAGCATTTGCAAACATAGGCAGCATGGCAGCGACGTTCTGTTTCTTCATCTTCTTAACACCGCTTCTTGGTGTTGACCTTGATATGATGACGCAGATTCTGATGACCGGGCTGTCGAATCTCTGGCAGTTTTTGACCGGCTGGATCTAATCTTTTTTTTCTGCCGCATCTTTTACCGGCAGCTGATTTACCTATTCAGAAAGACTCTTTACTTCTCCTGCATAAGGAGTAATTATGAATGTGAGAAATCCGGGAATCGCAAACTTCGGCGTCACCATCATCCAGTCTCGCCACAGTGTCCGTAAGTTCAAAGAAGAGGAAATCCCGCCGGAGTTCGTCAGAAAAGCTCTGGAGTGCGCATCCAAAGCACCGACCGGCAGAAACAAGCAGCCATGGATCTTTGTTGTCGTCAAAAACAAAGATACGCTGGAAAAAATCGCCGAGCTTGCACCCAATGGAAAATTCATCGCAGGTGCAGCGGTAGGTATTCTCATCTTCGGTGAAACAGACTGGAAGTTCACGGTAGAAGACTGTTCAGCAGCAACCGAAAACCTGCTCCTCGCACTCCACGCCTACGGCTACGGAGCATGCTGGATTGCAGGGAACCAGATGCCGTATGCAGATGCAGTACAAAAACTCGTCAGTGTTCCGGAAACCTACAAACTGGTTTCAATTGTTGCTGCAGGAGTTCCCGACGTAGGCGGTATCACCCTTGCGGAGAAGACCCCTCTGGACAATCTGGTCTTCAACGAGAAGTACCACTGATATGATCGAAGATCCGCAGAACGCTCCAACCCACTCCCTGCACATGGTTGACGCTTCAGGTGCGAAGCATCTCATCGATGCAGGAAACATTATCGTACTGGATGTCAGAACCAAACCCGAGATCGAGGAAAGCGGCGTTATCAGAGATGCCGCATGGATTGATTTCCGTGACCCCGGGTTTGCCGAAAACATCGCTGCCCTGCCAAAGGACAAATCATATCTGATCTACTGTCAGTCGGGAGTCCGCGGACTGAAAACAGGACAGATGATGGAAAAACTGGCGTTTGCCAGCATCTACGTTCTTCAGGGCGGTGTACTCACCTGGGTGCACGCAGGACTTCCGCTTCTGCGTGCATCAGAGTGAAGTTCTCTTTTTTTCTCCCGCAACAGCAGCAGTAAGAATGCCGATTAATGCCTGCATTATCATCACAAGAAACATCAGTGTGCCCAAATAATTCCGGTGAATTCCGGCAAAATCCCCCGCGCAGAAAAAGGAGGCAGACACAAAGTACAGATACGGCAGTGTGGTAACTGCTGCGGCAAACAGAACAGTGCCAAAAGATATGCCGTCAAACCCTTCGGTATCCGGGCGCAGAAGAAGAACCGGTAGTACGACCCAGCCGAGCGGGAAAAACAGCAGCAGGTTGTCCGCGCCGCAAAATGTTCCGGCAATTGCGATACCTATCGTACAAACCATATACGGCAGTGCATACCACCACTTCGCAGGTTTTTCGGAGACCAGATACCAGAGAACTCCGAAAAATCCGAGCAGATACAACCCGACAGTCAGCATCTGATCCAAAAATCCCGTAACCCCGGAAAGCCTGCCGAACAGAACAGGAATCATCAGGAAGAAGGGCATTGCGATCAGAACGAATCCCGGATGACTCCATGTCCATGCAGATATTTTGCAGGAGTGCCGGAGTCTGACCGGGCCGAAGACGCAGATGAAAAGAACTGCTGCGCCGAGAAAGAAGAAACATGCAAGATAGACGGCAATGCAGAGTCCGAGAACAACAACTGCGGGAAGAGTTGAGGAGATCTCTTCAACTCCCGGGACCGTCATCTGAAGAATGCGGAAAAAAAGTATGCAGAGACCTGCAACACCTCCGGCAACCGCAAGTTTTTCCGGCAGGGCTTTCCAGAACGGATTTTTCGGCATCGCAAGAACAAATGGTACGATAAGAATTGCAAACGGTGTTGTCCAGATAAACGCGGCGTTATAATCCGTAAGATGCCAGCCCGCATATACACTCACGCCAAACGCGGCGAGAACGAACAGTACCAAAAACTGCCACTGTTGTACTGAAGAGCAGAGCAGATACAAAAGACCGCCGCAGGCCGCAAGAGCAAGTACCGCCGTAAAAAAAATCCTGACACCCGCAAGCTGCTCAGAGGCAGTGCAGTACCAGTTACAGAAATACATCACCGCCGGCAGAAAACAGACAAGCGAGACAAGGGCAGCACCACTTTTTGCACCCGCAGACATCAACATAATTTCCTATCATGATTTTTGGACATATGAAGATATTGGGCAAATCATCATTGGATGAAGGGTATGAGGGTTTGACCAATTTTTTCATATACTCTGCAAAAAGAACACCTTGTATATGACACTCGGAGATGGACCGGACTCATGGAAAACCAAGTCTCTTGATCCGCAATCACGTCCCGGCAGGATCTATCTCTTTGTTGATGCTCATCCCGGATGTTGCAAACAACAGATTGTGGATGCTCTGGATATCTCCCGCGGCTCGGTCAGTTATCATCTGCAGCGTCTGGCACGGCACTACATCATCTACTCGTTTCCCTATCACGGCAATCTGCGGTACTACACCAGCAGACAGGAACCGGGTTCTGTTGAGTACTGCATCTTCTCCCTGATTGCAAGAGAGAGACTGTATTTCTTTTTTCAAACGCTGTACAATCATCCAAACTCCACGAGAAATGAACTTGCAGAGTTTTTGCAGGTAACCTCAATGACGATTCAGTGGTACCTGTCCTGGTTTGCGGATGACAGAATTCTTATGGAAACATTCACGGAAAAATCCAAACGATACTCGCTGACAGATGAAGCCTGTTTCGTCTACGAACGCATCAGCGCTGACTGAACAAAATCATCCATCCCCAACCTATATCCCCTCTCTTCACCAAAATATTTGACATGGTCAGACCGGTTTTACAGGTCGCACTGGATCTCACGGAGCTTTCCCGCGCAGAAAAAATCGCCGAGGAGGCGGTTGCGGGCGGGGCGGACTGGATAGAAATAGGAACTCCGCTCGTGAAAAGCGAAGGAATGGAAAGTATCCGCAGGATGCGTGCCCTCTTTCCTGACAAAATCCTTGTAGCCGATCTGAAAACCTCGGATACCGGAGCTCTTGAGGTAGAGATGGCGGCAAAGGCCGGGGCAAACGTTGTCTGCGTGCTTGCCGCAGCAGACAACGCGGTAATTTCCGATGCACTCCGCGGCGCAGCGCTCTACGGAGTGGAGATCATGGCAGACATGATGAACGTGCAAGACCCTGCCGGTCGCGCAGAAGAACTCGCAGGACTTGGCGTTCAGATCATCAACGCCCATGTGGGAATCGATCAGCAGATGGAAGGGAAAGATCCTCTCGACCTTCTGGATGCTCTCGGAAAACTGCCGGTGAAAATCGCGGTCGCCGGAGGACTAAACGCAGAGACTGCCGCAGCAGCTGCGGCACGGGGCGCGGATATTGTAATTGTCGGGGGAACAATCATCAAGGCTGCGGAGGTCAAAGCCGCGACCGCCTTGGTGCGGGCGGCGCTTGATAACCCGAAAACCGCATCTGCCAAGAAAAAATCCCTTGACGATCAGATCCGCGAACTGCTGGAAACCGTCTCTGCCCCAAATGTCACCGATGCACTCTACCGTAAAGGTGCTATGACCGGACTTGCAAAGCATCATGTCCCGCACAAGATGATTGGCAAAGCCGTGACTGTGCAGACATTCGGCGGCGACTGGTCAAAACCCGTACAGGCAATCGACTCCTGCAGTGCAGGCGACATTCTCGTTATCAACAATGACGGAAAAACCACCATTGCTCCCTGGGGAGAACTTGCCACGCGGTCGGCAATAAACCGCGGTATCGCAGGTATTGTTATCGATGGAGCGGTACGGGACTGGGACGACATTCTGACACTCGTGGCTCATCCCATTGTATTCGGACTTGTTGCTATTGGAGTAGTTGCATA
>CAZABQ010000053.1:0-13097 GCA_964483485.1 uncultured Methanomicrobiales archaeon | reverse complement strand
AGATCAATCCGGAGATCATCGGTGTCCGCGGTATGGTCTGCGGCGGAGACCGGACAACTATGGTCAAAGCAGAGTTGGTGACGAAAGCAATTCAGATGGTCAGGTAAACAACATGTACAGTGAAAAACTCAATATCCCAACGGCATTAACATTCGATGACGTGCTGATTGAACCGGCTGAGTCCTGGACTGAGCCAAACGATGTGGATGTACGATCATGTTTCTCCAAAAACATCCCGCTGTCAATCCCTCTCGTGAGTTCTGCAATGGACACGGTGACGGAGTCGGCAATGGCAATCGCTCTGGCTCGCGCCGGCGGTATCGGAGTTTTACACAGAAACTGTACGCCGGATCAGGAGGTCACGTTTGTCAACAGGGTGAAGAATGCGGAGAAGGTCATTGAACGGGATGTCCGCTACGTGACACCCGAGACGACGATTGCGTTTGTGGCAAATCTGATGGATATGCACGGTATCGGTGGTGTTCCGGTCGTCGGACCGAAAGGAAAACTGGTGGGTATTGTGTCGCGCCGTGATGTGCGCGGGGTTGTCCACAAGATAGGTGCCGAGACTGTTCAGACAATCATGACGAGACGGCCTATCACGGTGAAGGATGATATCACCGCAGATGAAGCCATCAACATGATGTATGCGAAGAAAGTTGAGCGTCTGCCGGTTGTGGACGATAAGGGGAAGCTTATCGGTATTATTACGATGCAGGATCTGCTGGAGAAGCAGCAGTATCCGAATGCGAACCGCGACAAGTCCGGTAATCTCCGCGTTGCAGCGGCTGTCGGTCCGTTTGATATGAACCGTGCGATGATGCTTGCGGAGGCAGGGGTGGATGCAATCGTTGTCGACTGTGCCCATGGTCACAATATGCATGTGGTCAAAGGGGTAAAGGACATCAAAGGTTCGGTGTCCTGCGACGTGGTTGCAGGAAATATTGCGACAGCACAGGCAGCAAAAGAACTTATTGACTTTGTGGATGGTATCAAGGTTGGTATCGGTCCGGGATCTATCTGTACGACCCGTATTGTTGCAGGTGTGGGTGTGCCGCAGGTGACGGCAATTGCAAGTGTCTGTGATGTTGCGGGTCCTGCCGGGGTGCCGGTTATTGCGGACGGCGGGGTGAAGTACAGCGGTGATGTTGCCAAGGCAATTGTTGCAGGCGCGTCGGCGGTGATGATGGGGAGTATGTTTGCGGGAACTGATGAGGCGCCCGGGAAAATCATCGTGGTGAAGGGCCGTCGCTACAAGCAGTATCGCGGTATGGGTTCTCTTGGGGTGATGACCTCGGGTCAGTCAAGCGACCGGTATTTCCAGAAGAAGGGTATCGGTGCGACAAAGTATGTGCCGGAGGGCGTCGAAGGAGCAACGCCGTATGTCGGATCGGTAACAGATGTTATCTACCAGACGATCGGGGGCTTAAAGTCTGCGATGGGATACACCGGTTCCAAGGACATTGAGACGATGCGCAAGAATGCACGGTTCGTGCGTATTACCGCAGCAGGCCTCAAAGAGAGTCACCCGCATGATATTTTAATCACTGATGAAGCCCCGAACTACCGTGCGGGACTCTGAAGTTTTCTTTTTTTCGAGGGGATGTCTGTTGATCGGCTCCCTTGATGCTGTTTTTGGAGAAAATGGCATCAACAGTGGTCACACCGTGTAAGTCCTATGATAATTCCTTGCCGGCGGACAGATAGATCCTCTGAATCTCTTTGAAAAAAGGGAAATTATTTCTGATAGTTTGCCGGGATGATCATGACACGGATGAGTTTGATGTACTCGCCAATGAGGTCAACCGGATTGGGGATATTGATGCCGCCAAAGGAGAGTTCGGGAAGCTTGACGCCGCCGGATGACCCGCCTGCGTTTCCTGAGGAGCTGCCGCCACTGTTACCGCCGGATGAGGAGGAGCCGCCGTTATCTTCGGTAACCCCGCTGCGGGTAACGGTGATCCATTTCATTGCCGTGTTTTCCTCGCTATAATCTGAAGACTGAGCGGTAAAGGATACGCGGTATTCCCCCTCGCCACTGAAGGTGAAGGTAGGATTTCGTTCAGTGGAAACTGAACCGCCATCGTTGAACTGCCAGAACCAGTTACTCGGATTGCCGGCAGATTTGTCAGTGAAGTGAATGGTCAGCGGGTTAGACGAGTCAACGCTGTACGAAAAGTCAGCGGTTATGGCAGCAGACGCAGGGAATGCGAGCGCAGCTGCCGCAAGCAGGATTGCACAAATAATTACGGATTTTTTCATAGTACATCACCTCATATCTCTACGTTATATTTGGCCGGATTCACCATGGCAAGAAGAAGACGGATGAATTCATCGATGACATCCATGGGATTTGGGATAAGGTCATCATTCGCTGAAAGAGCTGTTTTTGCCACAGCTGCCGTGGTTGCGGCAGTAGTCGCCGCAGTGGTGGCTTTGGTGGTAGCCTTTGTTGTCGCCACAGTGGTTGCTGCTTTTTCGGTAACGGTAATTTCCTTGTAGGTTGTAACAGACTTCGAGTCTTTCGTAGCTTTAAGCTCTACCTCGTATTTTCCTGCCGTATCAAAGATGTGGGTAATGTTGCGGCTGGAAATTTCTTTCACCGAAGTACGCGAACCACCGTCTGTTTTGTAAATCGTCCACAGCCACGATGTCGGACCTTGGGATGTGTCGGTGAATTTTACTTCAAGCGGGGCGGTACCAGAGGTTGCGGAGGCGGTGAAGGAGGGGACGAGATCAGAAACCGTGATTGTAACTGAATCTATATAGGTCCCCGTGGATGTAACCACAGATACCTTAACCGTGTATTTTCCATCTTCTGAATATGTCTGAGCGTCAGGAGATGCTGAGGAACTAAACTCATTTGCTCCGTCATCATCCTTGTCATACCCGAAATCCCATTCAATTTTCGTAATTGCATCTTTGGGAATCGTGGTATTCAATTTAAAGGAGACCTTCAGGGGAGCAGTACCATTTAGGGGTGTTGCCTCAATCGCGACTTTGTAGGCAGATGTATTCGCATTTACTATAATCTGAGTTGCCTTTTTTTCTGAGGTACCATTCACGTTAACGGCTGTCACATTTACTATGTGTATTCCCGTTTTTGTGTATATGTGGGTTGTCGATCCTTCATTCGTTGTCAGAACACTCGTACCGTCACCAAATTCCCACTTATACGAATCAGGGTTGTTGTTTGCCGTCGCGGTAAATCCCACAGTTAACGGAGATAAACCAGATGAAACATTGGCCCCTAAGCTAGAGATCGTAGGAATCACTGTTACAGCTTCAACAACAGTAATAGTTTTTGTCGTTGTAGCAGAAACCGAAGAATTTGTAGCAGTGAGAGTTACGGTATAGGTACCTGCCTTCGTGTATGTATGATCCACAGATGTCTCAATAGATAAGGCACTCTCATCACCGAAATTCCAGGAAACACCTGTAGCGTTGGTGGACGTACTGGTAAATGTCACCTTAAGCGGGGCGGTACCGGAGATTACGGAGGCGGTGAAGGAAGCAGTTGGTTTTACTGGAGCAGGTCCCTGATCCGTAGTCGATGAACCACCATTTTCCTGTGACTGTGCATCCGAGGAAGGCTGAGCACCATTGTTCTCCTCCGCACTCACCACTCCCGCAAGCCCCATAACCAGCCCGAACACCAGAAGCAGTACAAGGTACTTTCTCATTGTTCCCACCTCAGATCATCCCAAGCGCAACAAGAATCACGGCGACCACAACAAGACCAAGAACTGCGCATCCTGCCGCGGCTCCTCCGCGCATATCAAGCGCCGAGCCAAATCCTTTGATCGTCGCAACCAGTGACCAGATTGCGGCAATGAGAATACCGAATCCGGGAATCCATCCAACAACAGCATAGGGAAGCGAACTTCGCATAACTACCGCCATCGTCTCGCCAATACCTGCATCCTCGCCGAACACCTTCGCAAACACGCCGGACAGCACACCCTGAATCATCACAAAGACCATCCAGAGAACAAACATCACCACAATCAGCATCACCATTGCCATCATGTTCGACGACAACGCGCCAAGAATCGGGAACTCTGATGCCGTAACCGGCAGAACCTTCGGCAGCACAAATGCGAGCACCACGACCGAAATAACCGCCCAGACAATCCCCGCAATCAGGAACACACCGATTGCATCACGCGGACCTTCACGACCATAATACTCAAACGCATCAGCAGGCCGCGTCAGGAACCCGGCAATACCGCCCTCATAGGGCTTTTTCATCTTCGGCTCTTTTGGCGCACGTTCACGCTTCGGACGCTCACGCTTCTCGCGCTGGCGGCGTTCACGCGGCTCATCATACTCATCATCACTGCGCCGCGATCTCTTCTCGCGCTTGGACGGCTTCTCTTTTCGTCCCCGCGGCGGCTCATCCCGACCGCCAAACATATCCGGAACCGACGGCTCTGCCATCGGTGCCGGTGCAGCCCCTGCCCCGGTCTCCCCTAAAGGCTGGCCGCACATCGCACAGAACCGATCGTCTGGATGATTCCGTGCTCCGCAAACCGTACAATACTTCACCGGCGCATTGCCCCGCACTGGCGGCGCAACCGTCGTCACCGAGTACTGTGCGGCGGACGCTGCCGCGCCGCCATACGCCTGCGGCATCTCCGGCGGAATAACCTCCTCAAACTTCGAGATCCACATCTCCCGCAGATCCATTGAAGGGAAAAGCAGATGCATATCCTTCACCCCATCGCGGGATGCAATAGTCAGACCAATACCAGGCTCCCCCATCTCCCCTGCAATACGGATCGCCTTTTTCAGCGTATTCACCGAAAACTCACCGGCAATCGCAAGCATACCGCTTGCATTGCCCATCAGAACAAAACGCGTATTCGTCAGATACGCAGTAAACACATCACGCTTTACCCGGACACCGGGAGACGACATGTAGGTTTTTTCTCCCGGCTGCAAAGTAAGCATCTGCGGTGCCGCTTGAGGAGCCGCATACCCCATACCTCCACTCATCTGAGGTGCGGCCGCCATCGGTGGCATCTGAGGCATCGCATGTGCCGGCAGCTTTGCCGAAAGCTGAACCATCCATGCCTCACGCGAACCCGGAGACGGGAATGTCAGAATCATCTGCTTGACACCGGTCTGTGAACCAATCGTCAGAGCAATCGACGGCTCGCCGGACTCACTCTCCATACGGGATGCATCCATCAGCTCTGCAATCGCAAACTCACGACCGATCTGACCCGAAGTGTTCTGAAGAATCAGACGGAGATTTGTCATACACAGCGTATAATACGTCCGCTTAATCCTGACACCCGCAGTCTTTAAAATCTCCATCTCACCCGCAGAATATACCGGCGACTGCGGCACCGCACCTGCCGGCGCAGCCGCAGGTGCAGCGCGCACAGAAGCAGGCTGAGAACCCGGAACGGCAAACGGCTTATCACCAACCGCTTTCCGGATCTGATCCACCCAAGCCTGCTGCTCGCCTGCCTTGAAGATATCACCTACCGGAAACGACCAGACCATCTCTTTCTGGCCGTTCGGTGTTGACAGAACAAGTTTCAGACCAGGCTCGCCGCTCGGAAGGGTGATCGGATCCGCAGAAGAAACATTCGTGATTTTAAACTCGCGTGGGGCCGATCCGCCTTCGATAATCAGCCGTTCACTGGTAAGAGTACCGGTGTACTGCTGGTTTTTCACCATGACCGGTGAAGAGTAGTATCGAACCTCACCTGCATGCATCTCTACGGGAGACATAGTATATCTATTACTCTTGACTTCTTGTTATAAATATTTGTCAAGCCGTCTTTACCATACAAGGATTTAATAGGATTTGCAATGCAACTTATTTTGTATGACTGAAACTACAGCCCAGAACGGCGGCGGGATGCTCAACTCCCTCCTCCTGAAGGGTATCCTGATGATCATCCTTGGTATTCTTATGCTGGCATTTACCTTCAGCGCAATCATCGCAATTGATTACCTGTTTGGAATCCTGCTTATTGTCCTCGGTATCCAGCTTCTTGCCTCTGGAACCACATTCTTTGGTGAATACAAACGCACATGGTGGGTAATTCTTCTCGGAATTCTTGCAATACTCGGCGGTATTCTCGCATTCATCTTCCCTGCCCTGATGACCCTCTATATCATTTACCTGATCGCAATCACTGCCATGATCAGTGGATTTACTGATCTGGGTATTGCCATCACGAACAACACCAACGGCGTGAACAGAGTTCTCGTTGCAATCACCGGTATCCTTGGGGTAATTCTTGGTTTCATGTTCATTGTAATGCCTGGAGTCGGCGCAGTAGTGCTTGTGCAGGTGAGTGGTATCTTCCTGCTTGCCTTTGGTATTCTGGCAATTGTCCAGGGAGTCATGACCAAAAAGGATGTCCAGACAACCTAATCTCTTTTTACCTTGACCTGAACATATATATATCCAGAAACAACAAGGTTTGCATATGACAAACATTGTAGTTATTGAGCAGACGCTGCTTCCGGGGGCTTGGAAGACGCTGCTTCTGAAAGGCATTATTCTTCTGGTTCTGGGAATCTTCTGTCTCGCATTCCCGTTCGCAGCATTAAACCTCAGTGCATACCTGATTGGAATTTTCCTGCTCATTGTCTCGATCGCAGCCCTGTTCTCGGGATTCTCCGCATTCGGTGAACCCAAAGCCACATGGTGGATGGTACTTCTCGGCATCATAGGAATTGTGATTGCACTTGTATCCTTCATCTATCCTGAAGCAATGATCGCGATTGCAACCGTATTCATTGGAATCGTTGCATTAATCTCTGGAATTACGGATATCATCTTTGCATTCAGCCGCGGACTCTCCTTTGGACAGAGAATTCTGATGCTGATTCTTGGTATCATTGGCATTATCATTGGTCTGTTCTTCCTGCTGTTCCCGACAGAAGGTGCCCCAATCCTTGCACTGGTTCTTGGCATCCTTCTGGTAATTGCAGGTGTCGTCTCCTTTGTACAGGCCTACCTTTACAAGAAAGAGTTCGCAGAACTCACCGCATAACCAAAAAATCACCCCACATTTTTCCGGGTTTTTACATCCCAAACCTTTTTATGACTCATCCTCCCAAGAAGAGAGTAGACACTTGCCATGACCGAGAGTATACGAAAAATTGCAGATATTGCCGGGATACTTGGAATTCCTGAAGACGAATGCAGACTCATTGCAGACCAGTACGAAACAATACTCTCCGGTAAAAAGATCGGGAAAGTACGGGTGTATGATGAAAACATGGTGGACAGATTCCGAAAAATTGCCGACCTCCAGAGCCAGGGACTGCCAAAAGACGTAATCACTGCGGCTATCCGGGGAGGAAAATCCTTAGAAGAGCGTGCGATTGAGGATATGAAGCGGATGGGAATAGAAACCGCACAGACCGTAGTGAAAGAGGCGCCAAAACCCATCCCGCGTACCGAGACGGAAGAAGAACTCATTCTTGCCGTCAGGGCAGCACAAACCGCAGTCCAGACCATGGACCACCGAATGGCGGCAATGCGGGACAAAATTACCGAAGACAACACCGCAGTTCTTGATGCAGTCGCAAAAGTATCTGAAGAGGTTACTGCCCTTCGAAACGACGTCCGCACACTCTGGGATCAGATTGCATCGCTGGAACAGTACTTCCGCGAACAGGACGCACAAAAAAAAGCAGGATTTTGGAAACGGTAATATTACTTTACCGTCGTCCACCTGAGACGGATGCCTGAG
This sequence comes from uncultured Methanomicrobiales archaeon, assembly GCA_964483485.1. Taxonomy (GTDB): domain Archaea; phylum Halobacteriota; class Methanomicrobia; order Methanomicrobiales; family Methanocorpusculaceae; genus Methanocorpusculum. The sequence goes on along the minus strand of CAZABQ010000053.1, from coordinate 5,370 downwards.
GAAAACACTTTCATCAGCAGATCCGCTTTTTTCAAAGCAGTTCTTTTTTCAGGAGACCCTCCGCCAAGACCTTTACAACTGACAACAAGCGTATCTCCTGAAAAGTTGCCGGAAACAGACCGTACAACACTACTGTGAGAACGGTCCAAACCATCAGCAACACGGATAATACCGGATATGAGATCAACAATCCTCCGGTCCCGTCTGCTGAGATTACCATAGAGCAGATGATGTTTCTTTGGAACGGATCCGCGATGATACCGGACAGCGAGGGCAACCAGAATCCGTTCACGGGGAGTAAAGGGCAGAGTTCGGTCATGCAGAACGAACTCCATACCGCATTTGTTGTGAGAGTCGCCGGGAATGCCCCACCCGACATCATGCAGAAGTGCAGAGGCTGCAAGAAGCCGCCCAACATGCCTGCCGAACCCGTGAACCGGCGCAAGATCATCATACAGAGACAAAGACAACCGGCATACCTGATCAGCATGGCAGAAATCCTCGGTGAGGATTTCTGCCGAGCTGCTTATGAGTTTGAGATCACTTTTCTTCAGATTACCACCAGATCTTTCTCATTTGAATAAACTGCTGTTGCGACCCGTTAGGTGAATCAGGATGTTTGGGACGCTGGTACACCCCATTATGTTCAAGGACATACCCCTGAGCCGAATCATGAATAAAGGTTGGCAGAATCCTGTTGATGATGGCGTTGCGGATTCTGCGGTCATGAATCGGGCAGATTATCTCAACTCTTCGTTTCAGGTTTCTTGACATCATATCAGGGCTTCCAATGAACACCTGTTCATCACCGTCGTTTTTGAAGTAAAATATTCTGCTGTGTTCAAGGAACCTGCCGACAACGGAAACGACCCGGATGTGTTCCGAAAGATTGGGGACACCCGGTCTGAGCATACAGATACCCCGGACAATCAGATCAACTTTCACGCCGGCGTTTGATGCCTCATACAACGCATTGATGAGGGGGCGGTGCGTCAGTGAGTTGATCTTTATTGCAATATATCCGTTATGACCGGATTTGTGGTGATCGATCTCCCGCCGGATAAGTGCGATCAGCTGATCTTCCATAAAATCAGGACTGACAAGCAGATGTTTGTACTCGGGTTTTTCCTCATTACCGGAAATGTACGAAAACAGCGTGAACAGATCCTTGCAAATACCGGGGTCAGCAGTAAAGAGGGAGATATCAGAGTAGATCTTCGCGGTTTTTGCATTGTAGTTGCCCGTTGAAATGGTGGCATACCGGACGGTTTTTTCGCCTTCAAGACGGGTAACAAGGCAGCATTTTGCGTGAACCTTAAGTCCCGGGACGCCGTGAACAACCGTAACCCCGTTTTCGGCAAGGGTGGTTGCCCACTGGAAATTTGCCTCTTCATCAAAGCTTGCTTTCAGTTCAATGACAGCAGTTACGTCCTTGCCGTTTTTAGCAGCAGCTATCAGTGCACCAACAACCGGAGATTCGGAACCAAGCCGGTAGAGTGTCATCTGAATTTTTTGAACATTCGAATCATTTGCCGCAGCGTTCAGGAAGTTCACCAGACCATCAAAGCTGTCATACGGAGTGAACAGCATGATGTCGCGATCCACCAGATGCTCAAAGATTTTTCTGGTATCCGCGAGGCCTGTAGGCAGTGACGGTTCGTACGGAGGATACTTCAGTTCCGGTTTTGCGACCGGGAACTTTTTCAGATCCGCAAGACCGAGGGGAGACGGGACATCATACACCAGTTCCGGCAGAAGCGACAAAGCGTCCACCAGATATGTGGTGTATCCAAACGGCAGCCACTGCTCGGTTTCAAGACGGGACGGCAGTTTTTTTGCAAGGGTTTCGGGAGCTGCCTTGATTGCTGAGATCAGATCGTCTGCGTCATCGCCTTTCAGGTTGAGATCAGAGTCGCGGGTAATGCGGATGGGAACAACCGCCCGGATACTTTCATCCTGAATGAAGAGATCATAGTTTCTGCGCAGAACATCTTCACGGAAGAGATAGGAGGTCTTGCGTTTTCCAACCCTCGTAAACCTCCCGTATTTGTCCAGAATATCCTGAATAGGAATTACCGCAAGACCTCGGTCCGACTTTGCAAGGAGTCCCATGCCTTTGAGATAGTCGTTTTGTTCAATGTCTTGAAATCGGTCGCCGCGAATAATATTGACCGGGGTTTCAGCAAGAAGTACTGCAAGCTCTTTTCTGAGAAGACGCTGTTCTGATTCACTGCATTTGGCATATTTCTGAACAAGTATTCCTTCTTTTTCGAGTTCGGGTTTGAGCTCTTTTGCCCAGACCCAGGATGCGGTTCTCATCATAAAGATGGTACGATCATACACCATCTCAAGCTGGGTGCGGCTGCCGACCACCTCTTCAAACTCGTCGCTCTGCCGGGTCGCACCGCGCTGGTATGCAGGGACACGCACCATGAAAAACTCGTCTAAGTTGTCGGCGACAATGCCAAGAAATGCCACGCGTTCAAGCAGAGGGTTGCGTGGGTTGCGGGCCTCGGTGAGTATGCGCTCGTTGAATTTCAGCCAGGAAAGTTCACGATTGAAATATCTGCCGCAGTCTTCACAGAGAGCTGTTTTCTCAACCAGGGACTTGCGATGTTTTTCTTCTTTCTCTTGCTTCTTGTGTTTCTTGCCCATGATAAATCCCGGTCTGAATAGAGAAAATATGGTATTCTGAGATACTTAGTTATTTAGTTCGATACAGACAAGTATGCAACATGGATTCAACGGCTTTGACGGCTGCGGCACTTGACCGGCTGAAAAATGTCCGGCTGTATGCCGAGACCTACGGCTGTACCTACAATGCCGGTGATACGGAAAAGATTCTGGAAATAGCCAAAGCTCAGGGCTGTACTGTGGTGGATACCGCAGAGGATGCAGATGCAGTGCTTATCAATACCTGTATTGTGGTGGATCGGACTGAACATCATATGTATGAGCGTATGACACTGTTTGCCGGAAAAACACTGATTGTAACCGGATGTCTGCCGGGAATTTCCATAGAACGGGTGCTTGCGGCATACCCGGATGCAGGTATTATTGATCCGGATCTGATTCACTCCTGTTACCGGGAAATTGGTACGGTGAGTGCCGGGGATCACGCAGTATTACAGATCGCCCGCGGGTGCAATGGACACTGTACGTACTGTATTACCCGGCTTGCGCGGGGTAAACTGGTGAGCTTTTCAGAGGAGGATATTGTGAGTCAGGCGCAGGCTTTTGTGAAAGCAGGGGTTACGGAGATTCAACTGACCGCACAGGATGTAAGTTCCTGGGGAATGGATCTGACGAACGGAAAACGACTGCCGGATCTCCTTCGTTCGATCTGCAAAATTCCGGGAGAGTTTCATATCCGCGTGGGTATGGCAAATCCTGATACGCTGCTGATGATTCTGGACGATTTTCTGGATGCAATGGCAGATCCGAAGATTTTTTTGTTTCTGCATGTGCCGGTACAGTCAGGGTCGGATGCGGTTTTGAAAACGATGGGACGCCGGTACACGGCTGCACAGTATGAGGAGATCTGTAGAAGGGCACGGGAACGGTTCCCTGATATCAGGATTTCAACCGATTACATTGCAGGATTTTCAGGAGAGACAAACCCAGACGCAGAGGCGTCAGTGAACCAGATTCTTCGAACGAGGCCCGGCAAGGTGAATATTACGCGGTTTTCGGTGCGGCCGGGAACGCCTGCGGCAAAGATGAAGAAACTACCGGAACCAGTAAAAAAAGAGCGGTCACGGGCGCTGACGACTGCGGCAAACAGTGTGTATGACGCAAACAATGAATACTGGATAGGAAGAATGGTGGACGCGGTGGTTACCGAGGTTGTGCGGACGGGAAGCGTTACCGCACGCGACCGGACCTATCAGAATATTGTGGTGATGGAAGAGATTGCCGTTGGAACAAAAATACGTGTGGAAATTACCGGACATCGACGGCATTATCTGCTTGGCAGACTTGCATTGGAGTAATGCATCTCTTCCATCTCGTCGAGATACGGGAGAAGGACTTTGAGGTAGGTTCGCGGGCCGACTGCGGTCTCAATAGTCCCCGTGGCGAGTATGTCTGCATACAGAGGTTCTTCGGCAAACATTGCTTCAACATTTGCACCGGGTCCTGCAATCTGGCGCATCTGTTTCTGCATGGATTTAAACCATTCTTCAATCTCCAGTACCGGCCGGAAATCCGGGTCAACGAGCCGGTACTTTTCGATGTCAGCGGCAAGGTCTGAGGTTTTGGCAATTTCTTCATCCATGTAGAGATAGACGTTGATGTGTTCGGTTCTTCGCAGTTCGCGAAGTACAAGGACATCAATGCGTTCACCGGGATTGGGAAGGTCGATCATTTGATGCTGTATTAGTCTCGAGGCAAATGACTTTATTGTTGCGGGTCAATGAATCACTATGCGAATCAAGTTTAATGATATTAATGAGGGCAGCGACACCGGAGCTGGTGTTGACGGGCGCAAATCAAAAATCAATTCAGCAAAGATCAGTGAGACCGAAGAGTCAAAGAAAAAATCCTTCAGCAGTCATGTAAAAGTCATTGAGGGCGAAGGACTTCCGGGCAAAGCCGACCGGAACTAAACTACCACAATATCAGACGGATAATTTACGATAATCTCTTTTTTTCCTGCGTATGTACTGACGGTCCCGCGCAGGGTCACTGTGTCACCAATGAACAGGGTGAGTTTTGACCCGCCGCCTGGAACAAACACCGCAACGCCCGAGACGTTGACAATCAGATGACCTCCGGTTTTCGTGATGGTGAGATCCTGAACCACACCACTGTGGGTTACCAGTGCACCGTCCGAGACGTTGTCCGAGTACGCAATCGCACCACCCTCAGGCAGGAGAACAGCTGTTCCGAGATAAAACGCGAGAAGCAGAACGATTACACCGGCAAGAAGAAGGACCGCCTGCCGTTCCGGCTGGGTCAGCATATCTGATTTCAATATATGGATACGGACCTACTTGTAGGTTACTGCTTTTGACACCATGAATAACTATATATCCGCAGAAGTCGATTGTTCGTTATGACCAAAACAGAACTCCCCAAGTCATCGGTCAGGGTACTCACCGTACTTGACCCGTACAACTCTCTGACCCACAAAGAAATCGCTCAGTTAACTGGATTATCTCCAAGAACAATCCGTTACGCACTGAAGAAGCTGAAAGAGCATGATCTGCTCGTAGAGAAGTTCAATTTCCGCGATGCACGGCAGATTCTCTACTCGAGTAAGATCTCTTCTGCCCCTACCCAAGCAACGGTGTAAACGGCGATTTGAGAGAGAAAAATCTCAAATCTCATTTTTTTAAATATTAAAAATCCTAAGAGATTTTTTTCAGA
>CAZABQ010000052.1:0-13232 GCA_964483485.1 uncultured Methanomicrobiales archaeon | reverse complement strand
TTTAGAGGGAGGGGCAGTTCATCGAATTGTGCGTGAACTCACTCCCCTCACCGGGTTTCCCGCACTTACGGTTCTTCAGAACAATTGCCACCGTCGCCGGCACTGCAATCACTGCACCAAACAGTGTAAACGCCATGGCAATCACCGTCACCATACCAAACCCGCTGATAATCGGGAAGTTTGAGAACAACAATGCCGAGAAACCGCACATCGTTGCACAACCGGACACCGTAATTGCCGTACCAATCTTTCCGGTACCATTCTCCACCGCCGTGATCGTATCATGATGCTCCATCTCCTCGTAAATACGCTCAACCATCATAATACAATACTCGGCAGCCACACCAATCGTCATCGCCCCCATCGTCGCCGTCAGAATCGTATAATCGATGCCAAAGATATACATCGCCGCACCGTTCCAACCGATAATCAAAACGATCGGAACCAGCGGACAGATTGCCATACCCGCACTGCGGTACAGAACTGCCAGGAACGCGAAAATGATCACAAACGCAAGCAGTGTCATCTTCGTCTTACCCTCACGGATATCATTCATGATCTCAACGAACGAATATGCGCCGCCCGTAACAACCGCCTCAACACCCGGAGGCGGTGCAAAGAACTGCGCATCCGCAGTCACCTCGGTCACCAGCGACCGCTGCTGAGCCTCAGAAAGCGACTTCATACCGAAGTTAATGATTGCCTGAGAATTATCCTTCAGATAAGATGCCTTATCAGCATCTGACATCGAATTCAGAATACGATCGATCTCAACCTGCGTTGTTGGGATAACACCACCGTTCTTCTCAACAATTGCGGTCGCAATACTTGACACACTCGTAAACTGGGTATTATACAACGCCAGTTCGTGATAGCCCCACTTATACATCCACTCAATAACATCAGGACTCGTCAGTTCCGAACCCTGAATATATACCGGGAAACCTCCCGTATCACCCATCGCACGCGTAACCGTATTAATATTTACAATGGCCGGCATATCCACCGGCACATACGACTTCATATCCGTACTGACCGGTACCTCCTCATCAAGATACAGACCGGTAAATCCGATAATACAGAGAATCAGCATGATCGGAATTGCAAACTTCGTCACCCTCGTCGTCAGCTTGTGCAGCAGATGATTGTACGTCTCCGAGAACGCCGGCTTGACCTCACCGTTTGGCAGAACCTTGTGCGGCTTTGGCGTATAGTTCGTAATAACAGCCACCAGCGGAATGATGATTAATGCCGCCAGATAACAGCACGCAATACCAAGAATTGCCGTAACACCAAACTGACGAATGTCAGGCAGTGTTGAAACCATCATCGCAAGGAAACCGCAGGCGCTCGCAATCATTGCGTAAAATACCGCAGATCCGGTCTTTGTAACGGCAATCTTAATCGCCTCGGGCAAAGGATGCAGCCGTACCTCATCATCAAGACGCGAATGGAACTGAATCGCATAGTCCACACCAATACCAAGCAGAATCGGCAGTGCACCAATCGTTGTCATCGAAAACGGCAGACCAACAATACCCATCATACCAAACGTCAGGATAAGACCCGTGAACACACTCACAATCGAAAGCAGCGGATAACGGACATGATTAAAGAGGAAACGGCATGCAATCGTCATCAAAGCAATCGCCGCAACCAGCAGCATAATCATGTTACCGCCAAGATCGCCGCCCATATCCTGCTGCATCGCAGCATTACCCGTAAACGTCAGCGTAACTCCCGGAGGTACATCCGCAGCAGCCGTCATACTCCGGAGATTATCCAAAATACTCTGTTGCTTTGCTGAAGAAGTCCCCGTATCCAGCTTAATCAAAATAATAGCAAGCTGTCCGTTCGGCATAATAGATGCCGTGATGTCTGAGGGAATCTTCGCGACAACTGCATCGATTGTCGCCTGATTCTGCGGAATAGACCCGCCATTATAAGCAGCCAGAACATCATAGACACTCTGTACCGAAGAAACTCCCTGCGTCGAAAGGTACTGTTTTTGCAGTGTATAAACCTTATCAACAACACTGACATCCATAACCGAATCGGCCTGCACCATCAACATGATGGAATCAGACTGGAAGTTATTCTTGTAACTTTCCGCAATGTAGGAACCATGCTTCAGTTTGTCCGCGTCCTGCGTCTCAGTACTCATTGAAAGAGTTGTTGCCCCAAATATTGCAAGCAAAATGAGAACAATCAGGAAACAGCCAACCAGAAAAGGCCGGTTCACAATATAGTCATTAATCTTTTCAAGTGGAGATATCACAGATGTGCCTCGCCAAAATGCTAGTAGTAATTCTTCTTTGAGCCTACATAAACTTGCCTTCTGACAAGAAGGGACAGAACAGATGTTTCAAAAAAAAAGAAGAAAAAAGAATTATTACTGACCTGCTTTATTCTGCATCCCATATCTTCGGGCAAGAGACTCAATCGTCTCAATCTCACGGGGATCCTTATCATCCCGCAGACGAATGAAACGGGGAAACCGCAGTGCATACCCGGCAGCGTAATTGGTACTTCTCTGCAGCTCCGCATACCCGACCTCAAAGATTACATCCGGCTCAAACACAACCATTTTACCGTGTTCGGCAACCACTTTGTCCTTAAACAGTTCGTACAGCTCTGCAAGCATAGCATCATCAATACCGGTGGCAACGCGGCTCAGTTCCAGCAGATCCCCGTTCTCATCCTGACAGGCAAGCAGAAATGACCCAAACATCTTCGCACGCTTCCCCTCGCCCCACTCAGCACCGGTAACCACCAGATCAATCGTATCAACCTCCGGCTTGATCTTAATCCACAGTTTCCCCCGGTTACCGGGAAGATAGGGAGAATCAAGAACCTTCAGCATGATTCCTTCATTACCGTCATCAAGGGCCGCATGATAATACCGCTCAATGTCTTCAGGAGAGTCGCTCACCATCTGCGGTGCCACAAACCCCTTCATCACACGCTCCAGAATATCGCGACGCTCGGAAAACGGTTTATCTATCAGAGTCTCGCCGTCGCATACGAGAATATCAAACACCCGCGGCTGCATGCTGATGGAATCAGCCGCCCCCAAAACATCATGCTTTCTCCGGATACGCCGGAGAACAGTCTGAAACGGCATCGGTTTTCCATCCTGCATCGCAATAATCTCGCCATCGATGATAACATCATGATCCGTCGCGTTCGATAACAGCGCCACAACATCAGGGAGGGAACCGGTCATCTCTTCCAGCCTGCGTGAATAAATAGCAGTCCTCTTACCGACCTTGTGGAACTGGAATCTGCTGCCGTCATATTTATTTTCCGCAGCAACAGAACCGTGTGTCTCCACCATACCGGAAATCGAACCAGCCTGGGCAAGCATCATCTTCACCGGCCGGAAAGGAGTAATACGTACCTCCGCAAGTGTTGCCGGATCAGTCTTTGCCAAGAGTGCCACCTCTCCGAGATCGTTTAATGCCTGATGGGCATGCTCAACGATCTCTTCAGGAATGGCAAACCCTTTCGCAACCGCCTCGCGGACAACTCCTTCCCCGACCCCGATACGCATCTCCTCAAGCATCAGTCGTGCAAGATACCTGCCTTCAAGAGGGGATGCGTTGGAAAACAGATACTGTGCGGAACGCATGCGTTCCTGCTGGGACTTTCTGCCAGATGCATTTGCCATCTGTACAAATCGCGAGTGAACCTCAAGCAGCTCAAGATCCTCGGAGAAAAACATCATCTGCTCCCGCTTCTCCAAAAGACCCTCCACAACCCTTCCCGTATCACCGGAACTATTGATTGCAGAGACAACATACTCCCGCTTCTTGCCAATCACATACGCAAGTGCCTCATACAAAAGTCCCGGACCAAAACCCAGTTTTTCAGCCGACCAGTCAGGAAAAATTTTCCCGCGGGAAAACCGGACAAAAATCGGCAGATCCTCTGCTGACAATGTTGGAAATACCTCGGCGAGGAGATCGGTCATCGCAAGACGCGAGGAGATTTTTTCTATCTTATCACAAAGCTCAGCAAAATCACGAAACAACATAACAACACACCTACACTCTGAACCGGACAAGCCGCTGTTCCCGGTACCCAGTCAGCTGATCGCTTACATAGATCATCGCACCCGACTCGCCTGCCGCATCCTCCGCAGTTTCGCGGGCGAGATTCGGGCGGTTGTAATTCTCCGACAGATGCGCAAGCGCAATCACGCCGACATCACCGGAAAGATCTGCAACAGCGGCGGCCGAATCCTCATTGGACAGATGTCCGTCTTCTTGGATACGGTCTTTCAGATAACGCGGATACAGCCGGAGAACTTTCCGGTTACCGCAGCACTTCGCACCGCAGCTGCGGCATTGCGCACAGTCAGGAAACCGGTCAGTCTGCATGGCTGATGAACAGTAGTTGCTTTCAAGAACCACCGCATCACAGCCGCGAAGAATATCCAGCATCACAGGCGTTACCTCATGGGTGTCAAGACAGACACCGACGCGGGACGCACCGTCGTCAACGATGAATCCGGACGGCTCAACCGCATCATGATATGTCCGAAACGCCGTAATACTCAGACTGCCGAGCGTGGATGCGACTCTGTCATGACAGAGAACGAGCTGCGCTGACTGCGGTACAAAACCCCCGCGAACAGCTGCATCAAGAGTCCCCCCAGTACCGTACACCGGAATATGCATAGCCTTCACGAACGCTTTTGCCGAACGGACATGATCGGAGTGTTCGTGCGTGACACACAGCGCACGAACGCGGGACGTATCCAGACAAAGATCTTCAAGGGTCCGCTTCAGATACCCGACACCTGCGTCGATTACCACCGCATCTGCATCGTTACCGATATAGATGCTGTTACCTTTGCTTCCGCTTGCGAGCAGCACGCACTCCATTGTATACTGATAGGCGCTTCTCAAAGAAGAATCTGCAGGACAAAAAAAAGAAAAAAATCAGGGTTAGATCATATCCTCGTCGTCGTTGTCCGGCCAGCAGGTCACACCCTTGCTGTTGGAAATACTGGACGGCGAGAAGACTGGTTCCTGAATACCGTTGGCTTTCTGATCGAAGTAGTCTTTAAGCGCTTCAAAGGCATGCTTGGACAAGAAGAGCAGTACACCCATGTTGAAGATACCCATCAGTGCCTGGAACGTATCTGCCATATCCCATGCAAGACCCATCGACATCATGGACGCAATAAAGACCATAATGACGATTGCCACACGCAGAATAACGACCGCTTCTTTTCTCTGGGTGATAAACTTCGCATTAGCCTCGCTCATTGAGTAGTAGCTGATAAGACTGCTGAACGCAAAGACCAGCATGAAGAGTGCAATAACATACGGACCGGCTTCACCAAGGAAGGTAGCACTCATGGCTTCCTGCACAAGGACTGCGCCGCTGGTCGGAATACCTGCATAGTCAGGGTAAGCAACGTTCGTATAGATAAGAACGACGAATGCTGTTGCGGAACAGACAACCAGCGTATCAATTAAAACACCAACCGACTGGATAAGACCCTGCTTAACCGGGTGCTTCACATGTGCTGAGGAGGAAACGTTTGGAACCGAACCAATACCAGCCTCGTTGGAGAAGACACCACGCTTCAGACCCCACATGATGGCAGCACCGATTCCTCCGCCCACAAATGCCTGTACACCAAAGGCATAGGAGAAGATGGTCTGAATTACAAGGGATACCTGAGTAAAGTTGACGAGAACAATCATCAGACAGAGGATCATCCAAAGCATTGCCATTGCCGGTACAATCCAGACGGATGCACTGGCGACGCGCTTGATACCGCCGAAAATAATTACTGCGGCAAGAACAGTCATGATGACGGCAAAGAAGATCTGATCCGTTCCAAATGCATTGGAAAAGGCGATCGTTGCAGTGTTTGCCTGCACACCAATGAACATCAGACCATAGGTGAAGATGATTAAAATTGCGATAAAGGCAGCGAACTTTGGTTTGCCCAGACCGTTCCTGATGTAGTATGCCGGACCTCCGTGGAAGAGTCCGTCATCTTTCTTCTCTTTATAGATCTGACCAATCGTACACTCAACGAAACTGGTTGCAGCACCGATAAAGGCAAAGACCCACATCCAGAATACTGCTCCCGGACCTCCGGAAACGATAGCAACCGCCACACCAGCAATGTTACCGACACCAATCCGGGCCCCCATACTGACACAGAATGCCTGAAATGAGGAGATGGTCTGTTTACTTCTTTTTTCTCGAATACCGGTAAAAGCGAGTCTGCACGCCTCACCAATACGGTTAATCTGGACACCATTGGATCTAATGGTGAAGTACAGACCGATACCGATCAAAAATACAAACGCAAGATACCAAGCGTAGGTATTTATGACGCCGTTGACCGAAGTAACAGCGTCATTGAGCACCTCCAAAAAACTCATACGTTAAATGTTTTCTTATCGTGACATAAATACGTATGTATTTTTCCGCCTCTCAAAATTGATACAAAAAAGTGTTTAGAAGGAGTCCATGGAAATTCCGCCGAAATCCTCAGACTTAACCGGCGTGGTGATGCCGAATGCGGACTGGCCTGCCCATGGTTCAAGGGAGTTGGCGGATTCTGCCATGTAATCCAGAATATCGATGGAAAGTTCACGTTTCTCTTTGCTTGCACGCATCTGTTCCATCAAAAAGCGCATCTTCTCCGGACTCTCCCCCCGGAGTTTGGCAAGAGAGATGACACACATGTAAATACGGGTGAGATTCCTGTCGGTACCGGTGATGGTATCGAAGAATGCCCGAAGAACCTGCGCCTGATACACCTCGCTTCCCATAGCTACTCTACCTTTGCATCTAAAAGATAATATAAGTTACCGTTATTTCGCAGTACTGACGATCCTGATAACATCACCGGTCTTAAGCTCAGTACTGTCTTTGATCCGCATTTTCGTGCGGGCATCAACCGCATACAGGAATCCGTTACCGATATCGGTGTGGACTTTGTAGGCGAGATCTTTTGGCGTGGAACCAAGAGGCATGAGGAAGGCATCAGGCAGTACAACACCTTTTGCGTTGCAGTATTTACCGTCGTCCTCAACAGGGTAGACAACAATCATGCCGATTTCATTAAAGACCAGCCTGTTGAGTGTCTCCTGAACACCGGTTCCTCCAAGCTTTTTCATGTTCTCGGCAATCATGGTGAGAGCCTTCACCTGCGGGGCGGAAAATTTTGCGCCCTCGACCGGGATGAAGGTCTTGTCGCCCGGAAGGTAGCGGAGAAGTTTTGCCTGCGCGGCGGATTTGAGGGCAAGTTCTCCTGCGGCGATGGTCGGAACAGCGCCAAGTTCACCGAGTGCAGCAAGGTTCGCTTCGGGAGCCTGATCTGCCTTGTTGGCGGCGAGGATCATGGGCTTTGAGACGCGGAGAAGGACTTCACACATTTTTTCAATGTCTTCCGGAGAGGCTTTTGCAAGATTAATGCCGGTTTCATCAACTGCCTCGCGGATCTGAATCGCATTGATGCGAAGCCCTGCAAGAGCCCCTGCAAGGAGATCAATTAAAACCTGCTCTTTACCCTGTGCCTGACGAACAAGTTTTGCAAGATGTTTATCGACGATGCCTGCCATCCACATGGCAAATTCATACTTGAGGAAGATCACGTCTTCACGGGGATCGCGGGTTCCGATATCAACCGGATTTCCTTCAGCATCAGTACTTCCGGAAGCGTCAACAACCTGAATAATACCATCCGCCTCGCGAAGGTTGTCGAGGAACTGGTTTCCGAGACCGCGGCCAAGATGGGCATCAGGAACGAGTCCGGCAACGTCAAGAAGTTCTACCGGAATAAACCGTACACCATCAACACAGGAATGGCAGTTATCAATGCCGAGCTCCTTACAGGGACAAGGAGAACGAACGTAAGCAACGCCTTTGTTGGCGTCAATCGTCGTGAAAGGATAGTTGGCAATCTCTACATTTGCGAGAGTGAGCGACTTAAAGAACGTCGACTTTCCGCAGTTTGGTTTTCCCGCAAGGGCAAGAAGAAGCATTTTTTTGTTCACCTAAGGTATTTTTCCGGCAAAATCCTCATTCGGTATTTTTTCTGCCGGAGATCTCTTTGAGATATGTTTTGGTCATGCAGGCAGATGTATCTTTTGTACTTGTAAGAGGAACACGTCGATATTTTTAGTAGCATCCGGCACCATTTATTTGACAAATGCATATGAGATGAGTATGAGTACTGATTGTCGGATGCCGTCCCTTCCCCTGATATTCGGGACGGTTGTTCTCTCGTTTGCTGCGGCAGCTGCCGGCTCACTGGTAACCATCACCGGAACCGGATCATGGTTCGTGGATGAACTGATAAAACCTGAATGGCAACCACCGAATTATCTGTTCGGACCGGTCTGGACGATCCTCTATTTCCTGATGGGAATAGCACTCGCCTTCATTCTGGCCCAGGGTATCCACCGGCGTGAGGTAAAAATAGCAACGGGAATATTTCTCTTGCAGCTGTTTCTTAATGTGCTGTGGTCATATCTGTTCTTCGGCTGGCATACTCTCGGCGCCGCCGCAGTTGAAATTGTAATTCTGTGGGTAGTAATTGCGGTGACAATATACCTTTTCTACCGTATCAGACCGTTTGCCGCGTATCTGCTCATTCCCTACATCGCATGGGTGACCTTCGCCGCAATCCTCACGACCGTAATCTGGACACTGAACTGACGGATCAGTTCAGTTCCTGTACTTTTTTCAAAACCTCTGCAGCGTGACCTTTGGCTTTGACTTTGTTCCATACGGCAAGGATTTTTCCTGAACCGTCAATGACAAAGCTACTCCTGTCAACCCCCATATACTCACGGCCATAGAGTTTTTTTGAGATCCAGACACCAAAACCCTCAATAGCAGTATGATCCGGATCAGAGAGAAGAGGGACCGTCAGTTCCTGCTTTTCAATAAATTTCTGATGGCTTTTGACGCTGTCCTGACTGATACCATAAACTTTGACCCCGAGTGCGGCAAATTCAGGCAGAAGATCCGAGAACTCCTTTGCCTCAAGAGTACAGCCGGAGGTATTGTCCTTTGGATAGAAGTAGAGAACCGTGATCTTTGCGGAAGAGTCCGGAAAACAGACATTATTTTCCAGAGAATCCTGAATGCAGAATGGCGGAATAGTATCGTTGATTCCCAGTGACATAGTTCTCTGTTGAGAACAGAACGTAAAAAATCTTTGGAAACCGGAACAAAAAAACAGAGCCGTTGGAGGGACTTGAACCCTCGACCTGCTGATTACGAATCAGCCGCTATACCGCTAAGCCACAACGGCACAGAAAATGTGCTTTAACAAATTGAGCGTAACACAATAAAAAAGTTATCTGCCTCTCCCTTAAGCGAGGCAGGTAAAATTGTATCTTACGAGTATCCGCGCAGAGTAAATCCGTCCGAACCTGAATCCTGAGAAGTTGCAGATGCAATAGATCCAAACTTTTCCTCATAATCATTCACGCTCTTCTGAAGAGCCAGAAGCAGCTTTTTTGCGTGTGCCGGACTAATGGACACAATCGCCTTTGCTTTTGCCTGATTCACCGCGGGAAGCTGATGAAGAAACATCATAGTAAACTCATCGTCTTTGAACGCAATCTGGATCATATTGCTGTAAACCGGATCGAGATTCTGGGGAATCTGGACATTAATCTCATTGCCAGTCATAGATAACTATAATAGTATACGCATGGATGCTATCTTATAGACTTGGTTATGACCCCCCAAAACATCATGGTAAGTGAACTGATCAGGGGCAGCATCTGCCCGATGCAGCTCTACCTTGATAAATCCGATCACACTGCGTTTGTCGAACCGCACACGTACAGCATCGCAAAACAGATCGCAGCACATCTGGGAGGTCCCCTAATCCTCGAAGAACTCTGGGGAGAATTAACAGCCGTGCTTCCTGATGCAGGCCCTACGGAACACCAGCAGCTTGCATCGATGATTGAGACCTGCAGCAAAACCCGGTGGAGAAATGCGGTACGAAACGATGTTTTGGTATCCTCAGAAAAATACGGAATCACCGGCCGCGTCGACCGCCTCTTTGACGACAGTTTTGCGGTCGTAAAGAGTAGTGCTGCACCTCAAAGCGGCATTTATGCAGCCGACCGTCTGCGTATCACCGCCTACGCCTTCTGCCTTGAAGAAGAGTACCATCAGCCGTTTGCCGGAACGATTGAGTACCTCGGTTCGGGAACCGTTCGTCATCTTGCGTCTCCCACCCCGGCCGACCGCCGGGCATTTCTTGCAGCACTCCGTACCGCGGAAAATATTCGTCATGGAACAGTGCCAAAACCCCTGCGCGGTCGTCACTGTCTCTCCTGTAAACATCACGAACGATGCAGAGAAACAGAATTACCGCGATCACTTTTCGATAAACTGTACCGCAGACACTGAGATACCTACATAACCCGTTACAACAGACAACATAGAAAGCAAAATTTTGCGGGACACGTCACATGACCTCGGTGCTCTCTGAAGATATCCTTGAAGAAATACTCAATACCGGACAAAAAGAGGTGCAGCTTCACGCCCTCAGACTCGCCCACCACACCGAAACAGAGATCGAAAAAGCCCTGCAGACCCTCAGTGACCGCGGATATGTGCGCCTCAGCGACACAGCTGTTGTGCTTACGGAAAAAGGAGCGGAAAAAGCGGCACAGGTCGCACGAAAACACGCGGTTCTCGAAACTTTTCTAAAGGACGTTCTGGGAAAACAACCGGAAGCGGCATCCCGCGAAGCCTGCATTCTGGAACATAATATATCCTCGGAAACCATTGAACGGCTTGACAGTTTTCTTGATCAGAGAAAACCGGAGGAAGAACCTCCAGCAAAAACATCCGAATACACCAACCACAACAATCTCACCCGTAAAAATCCGATCGTACCTCTCTCCGAATGCCCCGAAGGCGCACTCCTGCACGTAGCAATGATTCGTTGCTTTGCCAAACACAGCAGGCTCGTTGATCTCGGCGTAATTCCCGGTGAACTCATCACTCTTCGGAGAAAACTGGTCAACAACGCTGTTGTCATCACCGTCAAAGGCTGTGATATTGCCCTCAGTCCGGAAGTCTCTGCCAACATCATGGTAGAACGGTGCGAAAATCCATGACTCCGCGTGCAGTACTGATCGGCAACCCGAGTGTTGGAAAATCTCTCATATTCAATCATCTCACCGGTCTTGGTGTAGAAGTGAGTAACTACCCGGGAACCACTGTTGGTGTCATGCAGGGAACAGTTCATTATGAGAACACCGCGTTCCATCTCGTTGACCTCCCCGGCATCTACTCACTTACCGGTGACTCGGTTGAAGAGAAGATGGTGCGCGAGTACCTGCTTGCAGAAGACATCAGTCTCCTGATTGCCGTCCTTGACGCAAAGCATCTCGAGCGCAACCTCTACCTCCTTTTGCAGGTAGCGGAGATGAAAAAACCGCTGCTGGTAATCCTCAATATGATGGATGAGGTCGAAACCACCGGGAAAATAATTGACGCGTCAGAACTTGGAAAAAAACTCGGTGTCCCGGTCATCCCGTCAGTTGCAACCAACGGAAAAAATCTCGATGAGATTGCCCGTACCGTTCTTGGAGGGGATACTCCGGTCCCTTCTGTCACCATTCCCTACGACCATCACATTGAAGCGGCGGTTCACAGTCTGCAAAAGTATTACGGCATCAGTCAGTCAGAAGCACTCTGGGCACTGGAAAACGTCACGGTCAGTACAATTACGCCGGAGATCCACGAAAACTCACTAATTATTGCCGAAGAGATTGAGCGCCGACACATGATGTCGCCGGAGCAGATCATCGCCGCAAACCGTCACAACCTCGCAAAACAGATTGCAGCAGCAGTTACAAACGATGCTCCGCCTCGCAGACGCCGCGATCTGGACGAACTTCTGACCCGAGGATTTCCCGGACTTCCTATTCTGGTAATCATTATGGTTTCCATACTTCTCATCGTCTTCACCCTCGGAGGAGTTCTGGAAGAGACTATTGTCACGCTGATGACAACCTACATCGCCGACCCTTTCCATGCACTGGGACTCGGCCCGTTTGCTGATGCGGTCGGTGGTGCAATTATCCTCGCACTCATGTCCGGTCTCGGGATCGCGTTTCCCTACGTCTTCCTTTTCTATCTTTTTATCTCGATACTGGAAGATACCGGATACCTGACGAGGGCTGCATTTCTCGCCGACCGCTCAATGCACAAACTCGGTCTGCACGGTCAGGGTCTCATACCTATGGTACTCTCATTCGGATGCAGTGTTCCAGCAATTATGAGTACCCGGCTGCTTCCGACAAAGCGCGAACAGTTCATCGCATCCGTTCTTGTAACCATGCTCCCCTGCTCGGCACGGACGGTCGTTATCTCGGGAATCGTTGCCTCGTTCATCGGGTTTGGTGCAGCGTTTTCCATTTATGTGATTGTATTTGTTCTGGTTTTCATCGTCGGCTGCATATTATCCCGGATTACGCCGGGCGAACAGTTCGGCATGATTCTCGAGATGGCGCAGCTGCGAAAACCCATCGCATCACATGTACTCAAAAAGTCATGGATGCGGGTCCGCGAGTTCATCTATATCGCAATGCCGCTGCTGCTGGTGAGCAGTATTTTCCTTGGACTGTTTGAGTATTACGGTCTTGTGGCGATGTTTGAAGAGTTTATCGACCCTATCTCAACAGCAGTTCTCGGACTGCCGGGATTTGCGTTTACCGCGCTGATGTTTGGTATTCTCCGCAAAGAAATGGCGTTTGAAACGCTCGCAGTCATGGGAGGGACGACCGACCTCGCGTCTATTCTCTCAAGCGGCCAGCTCTATATCTTTGCCCTGGTCTGTGCTCTCTTCATCCCCTGCATCTCCACAATCGCGGTCCTGATGCGCGAGATTGGTACCCGTCGTGCTGCCATAATCACAATCTTTACTCTGTGTCTCGGGATAGGACTCGGTGCACTCGTAAAACTGATTCTGCTCGGATAGAGAATAACTCATTACTTTCGCACACCAACAGGAATACACAAATGTTGACATTCATCGGACTCGGACTCTGTGACGAATATGACGTCTCCGTGCGGGGACTGGAAGCAATCCGCAGGGCCGATGCGGTATTTCTTGAGGTATACACCTCTGTTCTGACCGGCACCACATTTGAGAGGCTGGAAGAGTATTACGGAAAAAAGATCACGCCTCTCTACCGTGAAGATGTCGAGCT
>CAZABQ010000051.1:0-13304 GCA_964483485.1 uncultured Methanomicrobiales archaeon | reverse complement strand
TTCCGGTTCCGGAGACTTCGTAGGTCATGAGCTGGCGCTGACCCATCGGGACACCGCCAAGGTGGCAGTGCTCTGGATCATACATGGAGATTCCACGCTTTGCAACGATCTTCTCGTTTTCTGCAAGGAACTCTCTCTTACGTGCGGACTGCTGAACACCGCCGAACTTGTAGAACTCGGTTGTGGTGGACTCAATGTCCTGCTTGGGGAACTTCTGCTTGAGTGCATCAAGGAAAAGTTTCTGGGTCTTCTCTACTTTTGCCATAGTTTAGGCCTCCTTGGGCATGAATCCGTACTTGGTACGAAGTGCGTGGATGCGCTGGACGTATTTGACGTACTCTGCGTCACTGCGGAATGCAGTTCCGACAAGGGAGTGGAACATGGTAGTGTTGTCCTTGAGCCACTTTGCATCCATCGGTTTGCCGACTGGTGCTTTGCGGTCAAGCGGGACACCGACCTGATCCTTAACGTACTTGACGACACCGTCAGTGTCAAGGATACAGCGCTGTACTGCATCGAACATCATTCCGTTCTCTGCGAGACGGAGTGAGTGACCGTGCACAGTTGCACCGCGGATACCACAGGTTGCGGGGTCGAAGAGGTTGGTCTCAACGAGCTCGCGTGCGTACCCTTCAAGGTCACGCTCACGGCATTCGATAATCTGACGACCAGACAGAGTTCCCGGGTCAATGCCGCGGAAGCGGTACATCTCGAGGTAGGTTCTCTGGTATGGCTGACACGGTGCATTGAGCATCGAGTCTGCGAACTGAATGTAGCGGACGCGGTCACCAGCTTTGGCTCCCTCGGTCGGCTTAACAATCTTTCTGATCGGGCAGTCAGGTTCTCCCTGTTCTGCGAGTGGCGGGTGTGCGGACGGGTATGCCTGTCCTGGTGCACGGTGTCCCATGATAAGGATAAGGTCCTCATCGGTGACGCTGCGAATCTTCTCGAGCTTCACGTTCGGGTTCATCTGGTTGCGGCGGTTTTCTGCAACCTTGGAAGTTCCCGGTCCATACTGTGGTTTGTATGCCATAGTTTGTTCACCTAATTGTTTGATTTGATAATTCGTAGTACTTCATGAATGACATCAGCCATTGCAACACGGCTGGGAGTTTGTCCGCGGGTAATGCCGGTAACTATTCCCATGACTGTTCCCTTCGTTCTGATCTTCTCAGGTTTGGGCATGACGTATGCGGTTTTGACGCCTTCCTTTGCAAAGTCCTCGTAGTCAACCGGCGCCTGACAGACAACAACGGCGTTGACGTTACAGTCCTGCAGGATTTTCCGGGATTTATGAACTACGTGGGAACGGATATTACCGTGGTGAAGAACAGCCACTTTGTGGCGTTCTATCTGTTCGATTTCGCGTTCCAATATGCCGAAATTGGAGCCAAGTGATACACCGCCGATGTCTGCGTCCGGGGGAACTCCGCTGCCTGCGTTCAGCACCAAGGTACTTACGCTGTATTCTATCCCCTGCTGCCGCAGTGCTGACGTGATATCGCAGACAGGTTTCGTTATGTGTCTCCTGCCGGGAGACATTCCCACGATAATGACGTCAGGATTTTTGCATTCAGAGATGGTTCCCCTCTGAGCAAGAGAGCCTCCCTTGCCCATACCCATACTCTGTCTGCAATCAACTAACTGTGTAACACGTCCAAGAGGCATGATTTATCTATTCCCCTGAAGGATGATCGGACGTTGTTTGCTCTTTGGATCAGCCATGCCGAGAATGCGCTCGTCCTCGACAATACCGTATTTGGCGTAATCGGTTGTTGTCATATTGGAACGCATATAGGTACCTTCGGTAATGCCGTACGGGAATTTGTCGGCAAACACTTCATCGCATGCTGCTTTAATATCAGGAATTGCAGAAGCGTCTTCCAGTTCAAGGAGGATAGTACCAACCTGAACACCGAGAAGATAATCTTCACCGCAGACCTTGATGGCTTTGCGGTAACTGGTCGCATTTGCAGTGCCGCGAGCCGGACCATACGGTACGGTCGCAGGGACGCTTGGACCATTTAAGACGAGACGACGAATGCCGCCTGCCTTGAAGAGTCGGTCGAGAAGTATCTCAACGGTCTCTGGGTTCAGGAATCGCATCGGGACGATTCTTAGCTGTGGATATGTGGGTTCTGTCATTCTTTTACCATCCGCTGAGCGGAGTTTAGTACAGGCTTATACTGCCTTTGCAATTGCCTGGAGTGGGCGTGCAAACTCTTCGATCTGACCGAAGGTGTCACCGTAGACTTTTGCGGTTCCTTCTGGAGAGAACATCTGAGTACCTGCATCAAGTGCACAAGCTGCAACGATACAGGGCATACCGACACCTGCTGCGTGACGGGTCACGACGTGGTTGCCGTTGAAGATACCCGGTCCGCCTCCACCGTAGATGGAGTGGCTGAAGAAGGAGAAACCGACTGCGACACCCATGGTTCTTCCGAAGTCAGAGCCCGGGAGACCGGTTTCATGCTCAAGAAGGTCGTTGAAGTAGAGCAGAGTCGAAGAAACTGCCTGTGCGAAACGTCCTGCACCACAGTTGACCATGGTAGCTGCGAGCGTTCCTGCAGATGCGTATGCATTCCACATCATCGGGTCTTTGGTCTCGTACGGCTTGAAGGTTGCACTGCCAGCACCCTGGGTGATGACTTTGTCTTCAATTGCACGCTCGACAAGCGAGTGGAGAACAGTACCGACGGTTCCGGTCTGGCCGTTTTCCTTTACAAGGTCGTAGACCATGTTGTTTGCGTTCAGGCCCTGGTAGGCGTAGAGAAGGAGCTGTGCACGCTCGAACGGACCGATTGCGTTACCCATCTCAAACTGACCTGCCTGCTCGAAGGTTGCGGCGAGTGCTGCACCCTGCATTGCGTTGCGGTGGGTCATCATAACAGACTGGTTTGCCGGAATGTTACGAAGTGCGTAACCAAGGGACTCGTTGTTCTGCGGGATGGACATGATCATAGAACATGCTCCGCCTGCCATATCCATGGTAACCGGGTAGGAACCGAATGCTGCTGCCTTGACAGTGTTTGCGTTGAACATGTCAACGTTGAACTGCTCGACAACTGCGTAGGTGGTTGCTGCTGCAACGGAGGTCAGTGCTGCATCGTAGGTAGCTGCTGCTGCAATACGTGCGGACGGGACCTTAACTAAGAGAAGTTTGCCGCCGTTGAAGCGCTTGACTTCAGTGTCATCGCCTGCGGTAACAGAGACGTACTCTTTGATCTTTGCTTCGATTGCATCAACGTTGCCGACGATGTCGAGGTTGAGCTCACGACCGAGGATCTGCTGGTGTTTGCCGATCTTTCCGGTCTTGAGTGCATCCTGCATACCGCCGAGGTTGACTGCGACGGTTCTCTTGGTGTCGTCGATGAGCTTCTTTACTGCCGGGTTAACCAGCGGGCTGATCTTCTCAAGTGCAACGTTGCTCTTCAGGAGCTTGCCGTTGTCATCATAGAGATCAATGACATCCTTGTATTTTGCCATAATTTTTTCCTCTGAATAATGTGTTCATTGGCTTTGCATCAAACGCATTTCTGCATTTGTGCATAAATTCCGTTACTTTCACTGAAAATGCTGAGAGTCGCTAAGAGAATTGCTGATACTGTCAGTGACGGTTGTTTTGGCACATTGCGTAAACAATTTTCCGCGAAAGGCATGGGCCTTGGAGAAAATGTTCACACGTCCCCCTCTCGGGACATTGAAATGTTTCTTTGTGTCTGGATATAAGTATTCTCTTTGATGGGAGATACTCAGAGGAATAGCTTCGTTTGAAGGATAAAGGCAGTAATTGGGAAATTAGTAAATATAACCCCTGATTTTTCCTGAAAGGTTTTTCTCAGTGTGACGGAAGATCATACCAAGTAATACTTCGTGCGTTTAAGACCAATACAAATGATAATTCCACATGCGCTGATACAATCTGTCAACAGATTCACCGCGCATAGGAAAAAGAGAGATTATTTCCGGAGAAGAAGAGCTCCGGCGAGAACAGCAAGCGGTGCAAGCATCAGCGGAAGCGGCGACTTGGTCGGAGCGGGAGTTGGTGTTTGCGTTGTCGGGACAGGTGTTGACTCGGTAGTAGAGATCGTTGTTGGAATGGTCGTTACAACGGTAGTCGGAACGGGTGTTGCCGAGGAAGTTGTCGGAGCAGTTGTTTTGGTTACGGTAGGGTTGAAGGTGATGCTGAGGCCGGGATCGGTGACATCATTGTAGTTCATCACAATCGAGTTGGATTTTGCTGCATAGTTGTGGAAGGATGCAGGAAAGCTCCATTCGGCATAGATAGTAGTGGTCTGACGAAGATCTTTGGGTCTGAAGGAGGCAGTAGTCAGAATCTGGGCACTGTTCATGGGAATGCCTGCAAAACTGTTTCCAGAAACAGAGGTCGTTTCCGATCCGTCCGCTCCTTTGAATACAACATTGACTTTGGCACCAATACCACTCGGACCTACCTGCGGTGCGTTGATTTTAATTTGGTAATACTCGGTGTCAAGGAACCCGTACTGCTGAACCGAGGAGAAACCGTCTTTTGCAAGAACGATGTCAATGGAGAGTTCAGGATAATAGATCATGACAGTTCCAAGTTTGACTCCGCTGCTGTCAACCGCGTCCCATGAGCCAGTGTAGCCGCCAACAGAGGAGGCAAGGAGATTGAAGTTTGTTGAATCCGAAACAGGAATAGTATTCAGGATATTGTTGTTTGGATTGTACTGCAGTTGTGTGATATCCGAAAGACTGCCGGTAAAGTTGATGTTGTTTTCATAGACAAAGATCGTATTTCCCGAATTTACGTCACGGGCAGATGCAGACCCGGCAATGAGACTGACGGCAAGGATACCAATCAGCAGGATAAGAAATGTACGTTTGGATATCATGGTCTTTTTCCAGATACGATGATATGAGTTATCATTACTTAGATTTTTTGTGGGAAACGCAAGGACGATCCGCAGAAAATACTGCATGGTCGATCACCACCGTGCCCGGACAGGCGAACTCCTTATGCCAATCAAATACCAATAGATAATCTCACATGCCCCGGTTTGCAATCATCGGCCACAAAGCCGTAACAACTCCCGACTTTTCCTTAAATGATATGCCGGGAGCCGCGGGAAGAATGGATGTTCTCTGCCGCTGTGTTAACACATCGTTCTTTCTCAGCCATGATCTCCGCCGCGATACGGAGTGTTATCTGATTCTGAAAGGAGGCGAAGTGCAAAAGACGCTCCGCTTCTCAGGCGACACCATACGATCCTTAAATCCGGACGAGCGGAGCGCCGGAGCACTCATTAAAAAAGGCCTCAGCACCGCAGCAGAACCAGAGTTTCGCAAAGCTGCTGACGGAATTGCAATCCGCAGCGGCGGTCTTGCAGAGCTTTTGGCGGAATTTCCCTTCGCGGTTCTGGATGAAAACGGCGAGGATATCAGGACAGTAGAAACGCTGCCGGAAAATTATATCCTGAGTGATCACATGAACTTCACCGAAGAGGAAGAATCACTTCTGGCAGATCTTCCCCGTTACTCGGTAGGACCGCGTGTGCTGCATGCAGACCACACCATCACCGTAATTATGAATGAGTTTGATCGGAGGCAGGCAAAATGACAGAGATTCTGGAAGTCGTTCATCAGATTCTTGAGTATGGCGAGATCTGCGACCATTGTCTTGGAAGACTTTTTGCAAAGTGCTCGTTTGGTCTGACCAACGAACAGCGGGGGCATGCCCTGCGCATTGCCCACGCCCTTTCCTACAATATTCCGTTTGTCCCGTACGAAAAAGGAACCTGCTGGATATGCAACGATCTATTCGAACAGGTTCCCGAATGGGCAGAGAAAGTAGCGGTTACTCTGAAAGATATTGAGTATGCAACGTTTGTGATAGGAACAAGAGTTCCGCCGATGATGGCAGAGTCCGAAGAGATGATCTGGTCAGATCTCTCTTTGGAAAATCCCGAGCCGCTAAAGTCCGAGATGAACCGTGAGGTGGGAAAAGCAGTTTCCGCCCTTACCGGAAAAAAAGGAGATCCAAAAGATCCCGAAGTAACAGCAGTACTCAATATTGCCGACGACTGTGTGGAGCTGCAGATATCATCAGTCTACTTCTACGGCAGATACCTCAAACTTGAGCGCGGCATTCCCCAGACTCACTGGGACTGCCGCGCGTGCCGCGGCAAGGGATGCGAAAAATGCAATTTCACCGGAAAACAGTACCCGACTTCCGTTGAAGAACTGATTGCCGAAGTCCCAAAAGAGATGTTTGCAGCAGAAAAAGGCATTCTACACGGAGCCGGACGCGAAGACATTGATGCAGTGATGATTGGAACCGGCAGACCATTTGTTATGGAGATGCAAAACCCGCGGATTCGCAAACTAAATCTGCAGGAGTTGGAATCTGCGATTAATGCATCCGCTCATCCGCGGGTTCAGGTCAAACTGGAAAACTGGTCGAACAAAAAAACGGTGGAAATCCTTAAATCACACAAGGGGCATAAAACATACAGGATTCTAGTCGATATAGACGACAGTATCTCCCTTGAAAAGGTTCAGAATGCAGTATCAAAGCTAAAAGGCGCTTTGATTCATCAGCGCACGCCCGAGCGTGTAGCTCACCGCAGAGCGGATCTGGTACGGGAGCGGTACGTCGTTGATATCGAGTGTCTCGGAATAGAAGATTCTCTCTACCGCATTGAGGTTGTTGGAGAGGGAGGACTCTATATCAAAGAACTCGTATCAGGAGACGGAGGTCGGACGACCCCAAGTCTCGCTGAAATCCTCGCCGTCCCCGCCAAAGTCGTCGCATTAGACGTGGTGCAGGTCGACGGAATTAATAATGGAGATGAGTAATCAATGGCAAAACATAATGGTATTAAGAAACGGACACGGTATAAGCTTCAGAAGGGTCTCCGCGAGCGCGGAATGCCGAATGTAACTTCTGTTATCCAGCACTTCGAAGAGGGACAGAAGGTTCACATTGTTCTTGAGCCGAGCGTGCAGAAGGGTATGCCCCACCCGCGTTTCCACGGCAGGACCGGTACTATTCTCGGTCAGCGCGGACGTGCGTGGATCCTTGAGATCAAAGACGGCAATGCAACCAAAGTGGTCATCTCCCGTCCCCAGCACCTCAAGGCGCAGAAATATTAACCCCCAAATACTAATTTTACAACTATTCAGGAGTCATAAGCATGAAAGTGAAAAAAGTTATCAGCGAAGAAATGATGTCGCTGCCGGAACTTCGCGAGGTGCTGATCTCGATTCGTGATCAGCGTACCGGCGGAGACAGCGAGACGGAAACGTCTGCACGCACGATGTCGTATGAGCTGCGCAAGAGTATCGATCATGCTGACAGCCTCGGAAAGTGTGACTCTGCAACCGCAAAAACTCTTGTCGGTGAGCTGAGCAAGCTTGAGAAGATCAGACCGGAGATTGCATGCCGGATCGTCAACATTATGCCGGAAAGCCGTGATGAGCTCCGTGCGATTTACGCAAAAGAGCGGTACACACTTCTTCCGGAGGATTTGGATCAGATCCTTGACATTCTTCGCCAGCATGCGTGAGAGGTGCAAGCTATGCCTCCAAAAACCGAGAGATCCGACAAGAAGGAAGTCGAAGCTGTCGTATTAGATTTTCTTCAGTGGGGATATGCAGACGACAAACGCCCGTTAAACCAGCGTGAGCCGATTATCCTTGCAATCGGTACTGATCAATTTAAACTGCTTGAGCTGATTCCCAAACGCAACTATGCAATCAACCTGCACGACAAGGTGTACATAGGCGACGGGGAAAGAAAACTGATTGAGCGTGTGAAGCGCCGGGTTTCCTATGCCGAACTGACCAATACTGCCAGGGGTGAGCTTGAACCAGTCATTACCGCAATCATTGCGGAGAGTGAACCGCGGTTCATTAAATTCTACAATGAAGCAGTACCAATCAGTCTAAAGCTGCATATGCTGAATCTTCTCCCAGGATTTGGGAAAAAGACACTGACTGACACGCTGACTGAGCGGCAGAAAAAACCCTTTGAGAGTTTTGAGGATATCCGGGCGCGTGTCAAAACGCTGCAGAAGCCTGAGAAGTTCATTCTTGAACGGATCATGCTGGAACTGGAGAACCCTGACGAGAAGTATCATCTGTTTACTTCAAAATGAAGGCTCCAAAAGATCAACATTTTTTGATCGATGCAGAAGCTGTTGCATTGATCGCTGATACGCTGCCGGTCTCCGGAAGAAAGGTTCTTGAGATCGGACCCGGTGGCGGAGTTTTGACCGACGCCCTGCTTTCACGCGGTGCAGAAGTCAGGGCAGTTGAACTGGACGGCACGCTCCTGCCAAATCTTGAACAACGTTTTTCTCGCCAGATCGCATCCGGTCAGCTGCAGATTATCCGAGGAGATGCATCGAAGGTCCCTCTTCCGGAATTTGAGATCGTGGTTGCAAATCTGCCGTACTCAATCTCCTCAAAAATTACCTTCCGACTACTCGAAACAGGATTTGCATCGGCAGTACTAATGTACCAGCTGGAGTTCGGCGAGCGCATGATCGCACCACCCGGCGACGGTGAGTACGGCAGACTATCGGTAATGACGCAGACCTTTGCAGATGTGGAGATGATACTGAAACTTCCTCCACAGGCATTCTCACCGCCGCCTGAGGTCTGGTCCATCGTTGTCAAAATTACGCCGCGCTCCCCGCCAATGCCTATTACAAACCGCGAAGTGCATGCGGTCCTCGTGAGAGAACTGTTTTCCCACCGAAGAAAAACAATCCGCAACGGGCTGAAGGGTATGAAAAATTTGTACGGCGATGCTGTCCTCTCACTCATAGATGCCCTGCCCGCCGAAAAGCTCGACAAGCGGCCGGAGATGCTGTCGATTGTTGATTTCATCGATCTCTCCAATCGCCTCTCCGCACTGATACGATGAACATTGATACCTCGCAGATTTATTTTCCGGCAGAAGACACGTTTCTCTTGATACAGGCAGCACTTCGTGAGGTACAACCTGCGGATCGCGTGCTGGAAGTTGGAACCGGTTCCGGGGCAGTTGCAAAAGCAGTCATGGACATTGCTCCGAGAACCGTCGCAACAGAGATCAATCCCCATGCCGCACACTATGCAAGCCGGCAGGGCGTTAACGTTGTCAGAGGAAATCTGTTAGACCCCATGTGCGGGGAGTTCGATCTGATTCTCTTCAATGCCCCGTACCTGCCGACAAAACCTGAGGAGCGCTTGAATGACTGGCTGGAGTTTGCACTGGATGGGGGGGTAACCGGCAGGGACGTCATTGAGAGGTTTTTGCCAACAGCAATAGTACATCTGGCAAAGTTCGGACGAATCCTTCTGCTTATCTCCTCGTCAACCGGACTGACGGAACTGCAGGTATTGTGCAGGAAGTATGCGATGCTGAGTATTGTAACAGACTCCGAAAAAATGGAGGATGGTGAGATGTTGTATGTACTGCGGATCTCACGCGACCTCTGCTGTTTTCCTGACGGGGCATGTCAGAGTCGAAGAGAATAAGGTAGTCCAAGACACAAGTATCTGTCATGACAGTCAAGAAAATTGAGTTCGGGGTTTCAGGAATGCACTGCGGCGGCTGTTCGGGTCACCTGACAACAATGCTTGCAAAACTTCCGGGAGTCTCTGATGTCAAGGCAGACCATGTATCCGGCAAAGTCTCGCTTTCAATAGAAGGGGATGCAACAACGTTTGATGACATTACCGAGTGTGTTCTGGACGCAGGATTTGATGTCGTATCGACCTCTCTGAAAAATATCTGACCTCTTTTTTCGGGAACATTTTACCAGTGCCATCATCCGACAAGTAATTACGCCGGAATGGCATAATGGTACATAATGGCCAGGACACTTTCCGAACATGACATTGCACTGCTCATAAAACTCGCACCCGAGTGTGACACGCTCGTCTGCAAGGGATCTGAAAATACCTACCGGTCCATTCTTGCACCAGTGGCAAACCACTACGCAAAAGACCAGGATGACTTTGCCGAGAGGCTGAACAGACTCACTGAGGAGGAGTTTGTCAAACTTGTCGATATGATTCGGGAAGGCAAAGAAGGAATCGGATGTATTCCTGCTGAATGTGCAGAAGTTCTCATCGAACAGACCTTGCGCCGCGCTGGACCGGAAGCAGGGAATGAACTCTATGCCCTCTATGAATCGGGCAGCCAGTGTCACTGACGAATCCGGCAAAAAAGTATTTTTACTCTTCTTTCAGTTTTTTCGAGACTATTGCAATTGCCGCTTCGGCAAGACCGAGAACCTCTGTCTGGTTAAATGTTTCAGAGTTAATTACCAGATCGTACGGCGAATCATCAGAGATATCAATCTCATAGTACTCCATATATCGGGAAGCTTCACATGCTTCCCGTTCAATGGTCTCCTGATACGCCTCTTCCGGGGAAATATTTTCACGCTCGGCAATACGTTCCGAACGGCAACCGGGAGATGCATAGAGCAGGAGTTTGAGATCAGCGTTTTCCACCATCCAGCCGGCGAGACGGCCTTCCAGAATGATATTATCACTTGCCTCACCAATCTCTTTCTGCCTGGCATCAATCTTCAGATCGATCTCCGGGTTTTCCTCTGCAAGTTTTCCAAAGGAGGCAAGATCCATTCCATGCTCCTTAGCAAGACTGCGGAAAACCTCACCGGCAGAAAGATACCGGAGGTTGTATTTCTCAGCAAGAACCTTGCCGAGAGATGTAGTTCCCGAACCGGGAGAGCCGCTGATCGTGATGCGCATCGATTACAAGCCTCCGATATTGAGGGCTTTGCGAATTACCTGACTGACAGTAAGTGAACAGAGCATATACCAGAGAATCCAGAGAGGGAAGAACCCGAAGAACATCTCAAAGTAACTGGAAAGACCTGCAAACGGCAGAACAATTGCATTTCCAAGATTTGCATGGGCCATTACCAGATCAGTGTTCTGGGGGATGTGTTCGATGAGCCAGAAGAAGATCGGAACAGTCAGCACAAGAATATATGCCATCGGCTTGAACTGCTGCTGGCTCATTTCCATCTGTTCAGCCATCATTGCCTGCTGGCGTGCCTGCATTTTCTTGATGGCTTTCTCGTCGCCGGATCTCTGGGCTTCGCGGAACATTGCATTGAAGTCCTTGAACTTCTCCTGATTCTCCCGCATCTTCTCGTAATCGATGGTGTACTTCTGGATAAGCGAGGAGTACAGACCGGTGAATGTTGCAAGAATCAGAACCAGCGCAAAGAACGGCAAGCCGAGAGCTGCGAACGGACCGACCACAATATTAACCAGACCGGAAATGAATGCACGTGCTTCCGGCCATCCGTAGAGAAGCATCATGCCGAACACAACGGCCAAGGCAATGTACATTCCGTACTTTTTACCAATTTCCATGAGAAGTTACCTCAGGGTTGCGGCAAGTTCCTCGACAGCTTTGTCAAGGAGGAAATCAGCATTAACGATGATCTTCACTGTGCAGCCGGTAAGCATTGCATAGGATGCAGCAAATGCACGGTTCATTTCCTGATGCTCGGCGATGGATTTTGCACCTTCAACATCGCGAACGCGGGTTTCGTCGGAGAGACGGCGAACGAGAATCTGATCATTGTCAGTCTCAACGAGTACAATCACATCCGGCATAATAGCAGAAACCACCCATTCCGGCAGACCAGCAAGATAGCCGTTCGGCGTTTTGACGGATGCATGGGTGTCAATAATAACGTTGCCGTCAATTGCAGCGATCTTCTCTGCAGCAAGCTTCTGCAGACGTTTCTGAACCGTACGGTCAAGTTTTCTCATCTGATCGCGATCCTCAGCAAGTCCCTCAGCTGCAGCGACTTCAAACATGAAGCTGCCAAAGTTGATGTTCTGGTATGCGACCCCTTCCGAGACCATTTTTTCCATTGCGGTATTAATTACGGTAGTTTTTCCGACACCGGGAACGCCGGTGATGATGACCTTTTTTCCTGCCATATTTAGATCACTATTCCTCTGTGAGAATTGTTTAGAGGTTGGAGTGGCAGGATAATAAATCTATTTTAAGGATGGTTTGGATCGTCACGGAGATGCCATTGAGGCCGCAAATACCGAACCGGTCTGCAAAGATGCACAAGATTATCAATGCAAATATATACTGCCTCATCCCACAAAACAGAATAATGGATAAAAGTACTATTATCAATATTGTAGGGGTGCTGATAATCTGTAGTATTCTTGTCTCCTCATTCATTTTTTTAGGAGGACTCAACGAGAAAAAAAGCTATGTTGTAGGAATCGTTGACGACCAGCTTCCGAATACAGCCTTTATTTCCGAGAATTATCAGAGAACACCCACCGGATTTGATGTGGAGGCTGTCAGGTGGATAGCAGAAAAGGAAGGCTTTGAAATCACCTTCAAGGAAGTGCCCTGGTCCATTATCCCACAGCTGCTCGAAAAAGGAGATATTGATATGTTCTTCTCAGGATACACAATAACCCCCGAACGCGCCGAGTATGTGGACTTTACTGATCCTTACTACAAGACCAATCTCGCCGTTGTCATCAGACAAGACAGCGGATTCACACCGGAGATGTTCTATCAGGGAAATCTGACCATCGGAACACACAGCGGAACAACAGCAGAAGACAGTCTTGAAAAAATATATGGTCAGGAGGGCTACACAAAAATGGTTGAAGACGGGCAGATCAACCTTTACGTGGATAAAAATGACGCCTTTGGAAAGTCACTCAAACATCTCGACGCAGGAGAAGTGGACGCACTCGTGTATAACGACGTAACGATGAACTACTATCTCTCAACCCGGACAAATCTCACTGTTCTCACCACAATAGACACTGAGGAGTATTACGGTGTTGCCGTGAAAAAAGGGAACAATGAGCTGAAAAATATTCTCAATAAGGGATTACAGAATTTCAAAGCATCGGAAAACCGTTCTGTGCTTCTTGACAAATATCACATGAAAGAAACTCTGGAATAAAGAACACTCTTTTTTTACAAACATTTTGTGCAGAAGATCAGCCGGCCAGCAGATTTCAAAGACAACAAGAAACTCTGTCAAAACTCATTACTCCAGAATAACGTATAGAAATATCAGGGCATACACCCTTGAGAGAAAAAAATCATTTTTACCGGGCGGTGTGATGCAGACACTATCCAAGAGAAAAACAGAGATCCCTGACATCTGGATGTCTGTATTGAAGAACTTAAAACGCGGGAGGATACGGACAGATAACAATTAACTAAATACAAAAAAAGAAGGATTATTCTTTGCCGCCGAAGAAGTTCCGCATAAGCGG
Organism: uncultured Methanomicrobiales archaeon; assembly: GCA_964483485.1. Lineage (GTDB taxonomy): Archaea > Halobacteriota > Methanomicrobia > Methanomicrobiales > Methanocorpusculaceae > Methanocorpusculum. The sequence continues at coordinate 11 of CAZABQ010000051.1, read as the reverse complement.
ATACATCTCCA
>CAZABQ010000050.1:0-13631 GCA_964483485.1 uncultured Methanomicrobiales archaeon | reverse complement strand
AATACTCAGGATGCAGATCCATATACTCATCCAGAACAATATTGAGCATATTCGATCCTTGCGAATGTCCCGCAAGAATATACGGCCTGCCGGAATTATACTGGGCAAAATAATAATCCAGAGCCGCATACACATCCGTTCGCGGCTCATTCCAGCCGCCGGCAAGAATCTCCGCACTCGTCATATTGGAAAACATCGCACCGTTGATCTGACGATAGTACGGGGCAAACAGATTCCCGGCCGTTGCAAACGCCGTAGCCTGCTGAAGATACACCTCCTGAGCACCCGACCGCATACCCGCATCCGTAATCGCGGAGACAAGCGTACCGTTCGCATCAGAATAGGCAGTCGGATACAGGTAGATAACATCAACCGGATAGGCAATGGAATCAGGCAGACGCATCCAGTTCTCAGAATCCCCGTAATCCGAAGGAGTTCCAACGATATTCGGATACACTTCAGCCGAAGTTCCCGCAGAACCCTGCGGTGAAGTAATACAGCCCGCCCCAAAAACAAGCAGGATAACACAGATCACCACGGAAAAAAACAGAACAAACCTCATTGCGTAACATCAGATGTTGAAAACCATAAATATTTTGACCGGCTATCAGAAAATTCCCGCCCTCCGGGAAAGATGCCGGACCCCTCTCGAAAAGAAACGTCACTCGCCCGAAGGAAAAACATGCACAGCCGTCGCCTTAAACGTCACCCAGACCCGCACCCCGACCACCAGTCCCAGCTGCTCCGTACTCTGCCGTGTCAGTGCCGCAACCAAAATCACCCCGTCACAATCCACACCGATCTTTGAAAGCGCCCCGCTCGCAAAAATCTCGCGTACCACTCCCGCAAGCGAATTGCGGGCAGACGACGAAAATCGTTCCCTTGACAAAATCAGATCCTCAGGCCGGATACCAACCCGCACAGAACCAAAAACCTCCCCTGCCGCAAACATGTGTACAGATCCCACAGCGACCTCCATCATTCCTTCACCGCAGCAAACCGCATTCCCGGAAAACACATTCTCCATCCCGGTAAAACCCGCAACAAAATCCGAAGCCGGACGGCGCAGAATCATCTCCGGCGTCCCTTCCTGCGCAACACATCCATCCCGCATCACCACCACACGATCCGCAAGAGCAAACATATCCTCAAAATGATGCGTAATATGCAGAATCGTAACCCCCGTCCTTGCATGAATCCCCTTCAGCTCCCGCCGCAAACGTTCCCGCGTCACCGTATCAAGCGCTGAAAGCGGCTCATCCAGCAGAAGAACACGCGGATTCAACACAAGCGCCCTGGCAATCGCCGTTCGCTGCTGCTCGCCGCCCGAAAGTGTCGCAGGATATCGGTCAAACAGCGGCAAAATTCCCAGCATCTCTGCGGCCTCCCGGGCAATACTCTCACGCGCATCCTTTGGCATCTTGCGCTGCAAGAGACCAAACATAATATTTTCTCCCGCCGTCAGATGGGGAAACAGCATATAATCCTGATACACCATCCCGATCCCCCGCAGCTCCGGCTTCTCGCGGGTAATATCTTGTGCATCAAGCAAAATCCTGCCGGCATCAGGCTGGTAAATCCCTGCAATCGTCTCCAGAAGAATCGTCTTCCCGGCCCCCGTAGGACCGAGAATGACGCAGTATTCTCCTGTCGCGACGGAAATATTCAACCCCGAAAACCGGAACTCCCCAAGCGACAGCGACAGATTTTCAATACGAAGCATGGGTAACCCCGCGTCCGTCGCTCGCATACTCAACAACCAAAAGGGTCACGCCGGAAATCACCAGAAGAATCAGCGCTGCCGCAACCGCCATATCCAGATCGCCAGTTGACATATTCAGGAAAAGGGCAATCGGCAGCGTTTCCGTCTTCATCGCAATTGCCCCCGCAAGCATCAGAACCGCACCGAACTCGCCCATCGCCTTTGACCATGTGATAACAACGCCTGCTGCAAGTCCGCTCTTGGCCATGGGGAGTGTCACCTGCGAAAACGCCCGCCACTCCGAACACCCGAGCGTTCGCGCAACATACTCATAGCGCGGGCTGATCATCGCAAACGCTGATCTGGCGATTCGGATCATATACGGCAGATTCACAAAAAACTGTGCAATCACAATTGCCGCAGGCGTGTACACCACATACAGCCCGAGACCGGAAAGAACCTGACCAACAGGTGACGTCACCGGCGACAAAAAGATCAGCAGTGCAACGCCCGCCACAAGAGGCGGAAGCGACAGCGGCAGATTCAGAAAAATGTTCACCCACCGCTTTCCTGCAAACGAGACCCTCGTCATTGCATAGGCAATAGGGATTGCCGCGACCATGCAGGCCGCGGTTGACACAATCGCTGTCACCACCGATAGCTGGACTGCAAACAAAATTTCTCCTGACGTAACCGCGGCAACCAGCGCTTCAGGTGAGGGAAAGATTACCAGCCCGCCGAAAACCGCGGCAAGCAGAACAACCGCTGCGGCTGAGAAAAAGAGGCATACCGTTTGAAAAAAAGAAGGTAGTTTTTGCATAGTCACGATAACATTCTGCTCTTTGCAGAAATATCTGCCACATGTGCATCTGTCAGCCAGCCGGATGTTGCATGAGGAACCGCGTCAAACGCCGGAATATACGGTTTAATATCCAGTACTGGTGTGGTATCGAGCAGATCCACTCCTTCGATTATGAGCAGATTATCTGTTCTTTCAAGAAGCCTCACCACCGAAAAACCAATTTTGTTTGGCCGGAACATGTGGCGGGTCGCAAAAATGCCGTGCGAAGCGCCGCCGCCCACCATAGGTTTTTCCGTGAGCTGTTCTGAGGGGGATCTATCGAACACCACGAACAGCATCAGATGCGAAAACGTCTCGATCTGATCGAGTCCGGCGGAAAACTCCGGGAACACCTCAACCGTTCCCCGACCGGTTGAACAGAGACTCTGTACCGGCATTTTGGTCATGTCCGTGTACGGTGAACGGACACGACCGATTGCCTGCATGGTGAATGGTTCCGTCATAATCAGGCGGTGTACTGTGGGTTCGGATATGCCGGGAAGCCGTACTTTGCAAAGATTGCCTTGCCTTCGTCGGAGGCGACAAAGTCGGCAAACTTCTGTGCGAGTTCCGGCTGTTTGGTAAAGCTGGTAACGCCGATAGGGGCTATCAGAATCGAGTTGTCGGTAACCGGAATCTCGATCAGATCAAACTTGTCACCTTTTGCATTGTCCATAGTCAGCAGTGCGGCGTCGGCATTGCCGGTAGACATGGCGGTAACGACTTCATTGATGGTTGCACCGCGAAGAACGACATTCTCTTCGATGGTGTCAGAAACTCCGTAGTTCTTGAAGATCACGACACCTGCTTTGCCGATTGCAGTAGCGTTCACATCACCGAGAGCGAGCCTGATCCCGGGCTTTGCAAGATCTGTGACAGTTTTGATACCAAGCGGATTTCCTTTCTGTACCGCAATGATAGGCACATGATAGGCAATTAGTTGAGAACTGTTGGAGACGAGTCCTTTCTTTACAGCATTCTGATAATCAGGCTGACCGCCGGGGATGAATGCGTCGCCAAGATGGGAGGTTTCCATCTGTGAAATCAGGACGCCTGACCCGCCGTAGGTAAGGTCCACCGTGACGCCATTTTTCTCGCCGAACACTTTACCGATTTCGCTCATGGGCCCTTTCAGTCCTGCTCCCGAATAAATCAGGAGTGTGGTGTTTTCTTCGGATGCCGGGGTGCCGATACAGCCCGCGACGCAGACAACTGCTGCAAGAACTGCAATTGTGAGTATCATCAATACAGAACCATGTTTCATAGGATATCAGTATGGGAGGCACCCCACTTAATGATACCTAATCTTTTGTAAAATGTAAATTGAATAAACTTAACATCATGCAATCCGCACGGATACTAATTATTATTTGTTCAGTCAACCATCTTCTTAGATATGAAAAGTGAAACCAAAGAGAAGATCGGATCCATCTTTGCGGCCGTTGGCATCACCTCTGAGATCACTTGTGAAAAAGCTACCGAACTGTGCGAAACCTATCAGATCGACCCGTTTGATATGGGAAAATACTGTGATACCCATCAGGTCAAATTCAAAAGATGTCAGTTCGGGTGCTTCAAATGAGATTTCTCCGGCTGGTTCCGGCAGCCGCAGCTGAAGAAACCCTGCTCTCTCTCGTGCAGCTCCTGCCAAAAGAAATGATCCCCCTCGACGCCGCCTGCGGGCGTATCCTTGCACAGGACATCATCTCTCCTGAAGATGTTCCCGGATTTGACCGGTCCGTAAAAGACGGGTATGCCGTCAGATCGGCTGACACAATCGGCGCCGCCGAACAGAAACCAAAAATCCTCCGTCTCACCGGAAAAATTCTGATGGGGCAGAACAACTCAGGAGTTCTGGAGGAAAAAACCACCAAATACATTCCGACCGGCGGCGTCATGCCAAAAGGTGCGGACGCAGTCGTCATGCAGGAAAGTACGGAAGCTGCAGGCGACATTATTATGATCAAAGGTCCGGTAAATCCGGGTGCTGACGTTCTTGGGAGAGACGAGGACTTTGCCAAAGGTGAACTGGTATTTCCTGCCGGAACAAAACTCTCCGCTCAGGCAGCCGGCGTTCTTGCCGCGTTCGGCATTGATCCGGTACCGGTACGCCGCCGCCCGAAAATCGGCATCATCTCAACCGGCAACGAACTCGTCGCGCCCGCAGCCCCGCTCGCTACCGGACAGATCCGGGACGCAAACAGTACGCTTCTCATCTCCTTCGTCGCAGACGCCGGGGGGATACCGGTCTTTTACGGAATCGTTCCCGACATTGCGGACGCTCTGCGCAATACACTCACGCAGGCGGCAGCAACGTGCGACGCAGTCATCATCTCCGGCGGTAGTTCCAAAGACGAGCGTGATGTCACCGCAGGAGTCATTGCTGACCTTGGCACCGTTCATGTCCACGGTGTCTCCATTGCGCCCGGCAAACCCATGATTATTGGAACAGTCGCAGGCAAGCCCGTGCTCGGACTTCCGGGCCATCCTGCATCAACCTATATGATAGCAACCGTTTTTGCTTGGCCCATGCTTCGGAAAATGACCGGCGAACAGTTTGTTGAACGGACCGTTTCCGCAAAACTCTCGATGAGTTTCCCCTCGGAAAAGGGACGCGAAGATCTCGTACGGATCAAACTTCTGCCGGACGGAACCGCAGAGCCGGTTCTGGGAAAATCAGGTCTCCTGAACACCCTCGTTCACAGTGACGGTTACATCCGCGTTCCGGCAGGACTCGACGGCTGTGAAGCAGGTGAGGAAGTGGAGGTACATCTATGGCAATAAAACGATATTTACACCAGATAACCGTCGACGAGGCGGTTGCACTCATCAAAAGCATCCCGCCGCACACGACCGTGCGCCGCGTTCCAGTTATTGAATCGGTCGGTCATCTGCTTGCGCAGTCATTGTACGCCGAGTATGCGGTTCCCGAAGTCCCGGTCTCCGCCATGGACGGATTTGCCGTCCGGTCGGCGGACACGGTCCGGGCAAATGATCAGACCCCCGTAGTACTGAGTAAATTTGCACGGCTCAATACCGGTAACGTGATTCCCAAAGAGTTTGACGCCGTCATCCGCGTGGAGGACGTGTGGTTTAACGGTGATGCGTCAGATACCATCAGCATCAGAAAATCCGTCAATCCCGGCACCAATGTTCGTCAGGCTGGCGAAGATATCAAAGCAGGTCAGCTGATTCTGCCTGCCGGAACCCTGATCCGGTCATTTGACGTGGGGGCAATTGCTTCCTACGGCATTACCCACGTGAGCGTCCGCTCTGTTTCGATCGGGATTCTGCCGACCGGAACGGAACTGATCATGCCGGGCGAGCGTCCGGTGCCCGGACAGGTGGTGGAAAGCAACACCTCCATGGCAGAGGCATATCTCCGCCAGTTCGGTGTTGAGGTCGTCCGCTATCCCCCGGTCGTGGATAATCCGGTACTGATTCGCGGAGCACTCGAAGAAATTCTGGAACACCATGATATTGCAATCGTCTCTGCCGGGTCATCTGCAGGAACAAAGGACTTCACCGCTCAGGTGATTGCCGAGATGGGAGAACTGCTGTTCCATGGTGTTGCCGTCAAACCGGCAAAGCCTGCAATGCTCGGAATTGTCGGGAAAAAACCGGTGTTCGGTCTGCCGGGTTATCCGCTTTCTGCCCAGACCGTTCTGCGGATTTTTGTCCGCGAACTGCTGGAGGCATGGGGCTGGAAAGGGCCGGAAGCAGAGTTTATTCCGGTCCGGCTTGGCGACTCCGTTGCGTCGGAAGGGGGCATCGATGAGTTCAGTCTCTATGCGGCTGCCCGTATCGGCGATCATTACGCCGCAATTCCGCAGTCACGAGGAGCGAGCGTGCAGATGACGGGTGTACGGTCGAACGTGATCATCCGCATTCCAAACGGCATTGAGGGATTTGAAGCAGGAGACGTAGTTCCCGCACAGCTCCTGATTCCCAAAGAGGAACTGGACAGAACGGTTCTCATTGCAGGCGTGTATGATCCCGCTCTTGAGGTTCTTACGGAATTTGCAGTCAGATCCAACATCCGCATCAGGACCGGGAACTTCAACGGTCTTTCAGGGCTAATGCTTCTGCTGCGCAGCTCCTGCCATCTGGTCTGCATTACCGACACCGCAGATCTCGCCGTGCTCGGCGATCTGCCGGTTGTACAAACGCAGCTCACCAAAACGGCTGTTCTGGTCTGCCGCAAAGAAATGGAGCAGGACTCCCGGGTAAAAGCGGTGCTCGACATTGCCGCATCGCCTGAGTACCGGAAAGAAGTTTCCCGCTCCTAATCTTTTTTGCCGTCGCAAGTCAATTGAATAAACTTAACTCGTCAATACATTTTGACTTATGCTTAAATACAATTCCGGCAAACAATGATCTGGATACGTATGAAGCTGAACAAATCCCTTTTTGCCGCACTGCTGGTGTGTGTAGTGCTGGCAGTTGCTATGGCAGGCTGTATTGGAACGCCTGATGCACCCGCCACGCCGACTGCAACCCCGACCCCCACACAGTCAGCTGCACCGACCGAGATCAATGTCTTTGCCGCAGCATCGCTGACCGGTGTTATGACCGAGCTTGGAAACAAGTTTACTGAAGAGAACAAAAACATCAAAGTCAACTTCAACTTCGCCGGAAGTCAGACGTTGAAGACCCAGATTCTGGAAGGGGCAGACGTTGACATGTTCATCTCGGCAAACAACAAACAGTTCACGCCCGTTGTTGAGGCAGGTCTTATCACGGACAAAAAGATTCTCTTAAAGAACAAACTTGCAATCGCAGTGCCGAAGGCAAACAACAAAAACATCACTGACCTTGCCGGTATGGCAGAGAAGGATGTTGTCCTCGTGATTGGTAACAAAGATGTGCCGTTCGGTCAGTACACCCGCGACATTATCAACAAGTACCAAAACGACAGTCACGCAGGCTACGTCGATGCATTCATGGCAAACGTGAAGTCAGAAGTTGACGCAGTCGACAAGATCAAGCCACTGCTCGTTCTTGACGAGGCGGATGCATCTCTTGTCTACAAGTCAGATATCTCCAAGTCCGACAAGGATGACATTACTTTAATTGAACTCCCGGACAAGTACAATGTCATTGCTGACTACCCGTACGGTATCATTAACGCAACAAAGAACGCCGACGCAGTCAAAAAGTTCGAGTCCTATCTTACCGGCCCTGCCGGAACGGCTCTCCTCAAAGACTACGGATTTGATCCGGTAGCCGCATAATCTGCTCGTCCAAAGGAAAAACAATCCATGAGTCCGACCAACATACAAAAACACCGTGCTGCCCGCATTGGTACCAAAGCAATTGTTGCCGGACTCATTTTCCTCTTTCTCATTTTTATTGCAATTCCGCTTATCTCGCTGTTTACGCGGGTCAGCCCTGAGGATTTCATCACTGCCCTTTCGAGTCCCCTCGCCCGTGACGCGCTCTGGCTCAGTGTGGTGACCGCAACGTTCAGTACAGTTGTGGTGGTGATTCTTGGAACGCCTCTTGCGTATGTGAACGCCCGTTTCTCTTACCGAGGCCGCGACATTGTGGATACGTTAACCGATCTGCCGATTGTTCTGCCGCCGACCGTTGCCGGTCTTGCGCTTTTGATGGCGTTTGGCAGGAATGGTCTTTTAGGGCAGTACCTGAACATTTTTGATATTCAGATTGCATTTACGACTCTGGCAGTGGTGATTGCCCAGATTTTTGTGGCGTCGCCGTTTTACATCCGTCAGGCGCGTTCGAGTTTTGAATCGGTCGATCCAAACTTCGAGGCTGCGTCCCGGACGCTTGGAGCAACGCCCGCGCAGACGTTTTTCAAAGTCACGCTGCCGCTTGCCGCAGGTTCGCTGCTGTCAGGTATTATCATGACGTTTGCCCGGGCACTCGGTGAGTTCGGCGCAACGCTGATGTTTGCCGGAAACTTCCAGGGAAAGACCCAGACCATGCCCCTTGCCATCTACGGCGAGCTGCAAAGCGACATGGCAGTATCAATTGCTCTTGCCATTCTGCTGGTGGTGTTTTCGTTTGGTATTATTCTCGTCGTCAAGTATATCGGACGAAGGGGGAATGCCTGATGCTTGAAGGATCGTTTTCTGCGCCGCTTCGTGACTTTGCGCTGAATGTTGAAAAGTTCACCGTAAACGACGGTGAAACGGTAGCACTGATCGGAGAGAACGGAGCAGGAAAGTCTACGGTTCTGCGAATACTGTCAGGAATTTTGAAACCTGCTTCAGGAAAGATTACGCTGAACAACCGTCTGCTCTATGACTCGTCAGACCGCGTGTTTCTCCCGCCCGAAGACCGGCGTATCGGGTATATGTTCCAGAACTATGCGCTGTTTCCGCATATGACGGCGAAAGAGAACATTGCGTATGGTCTGAAAGTGCAGAATACCAAAAAAGGCGAGATCGAGTCCCGTGTCACAGAACTGTGTGAACGGATGGGAATTGCCGAGATTGCCGATCAGCCGGTCACCAAGATGTCGGGCGGTCAGCGGCAGAGGGCAGCGCTCGCCCGCGCTCTTGCGCCGCGCCCCGAGCTGCTGTTGCTGGATGAACCGCTTTCGGCTCTGGATGTCAGAACGCAGGAGCAGATGCGGCGTGAACTTGCGTCCGTGATTCGTTCTGAGCAGATTCCCTGTATTCTTGTTACGCATTCTCTGGTGGACGCGCTGTCGGTGGCCGACCGGATTGCGGTTATCGAACGCGGCAGAATCATTGCGTCCGGTATGCCAGAAGAGATGATTCACAATCCGGTAAACGGGTTTATGTCGACGTTTTCGGAGAATCTGAATCTGTTTCGGGGAACGGTGGTGGTCAGCCGCCGTGGCGTGGTCTGCGTGGATGTTGCGGGAATAAAAATCCGTGCGGCAACGTCGCTCTCAGGAACGGTCAGTGTGGGTATCCGACCCGAAGAGCTGATCATTTCGCGTGAACGGTTTGAGTCGAGTGCAATAAATTCGTTTACGGGAACGATCACCAAGATCGAGGATACCGGGCTGTACCGGTTTGTACATGTGGATATCGGCATTCCGCTCGCGGCGTCGGTGACCCAGCAGAGTATCGAGCGGCTTGGTCTTGCAGTCGGTCAGACGGTTGCGGTGACGTTCAAGGCGACGGCTGTTCAGGTGTTTGTCTGAATGCCGCGCCATCTTTTTTTAACCGGTGATAAACAGGTCGGGAAGAGCACGATCATTAATCGCGTTCTTGCAGAGCTGGACGTTCCGGTTTCCGGATTTCGGACGGTTGCGGTACCAAATGCATGCGGAGCTTCGGATATTTATCTGATCGATGCTGCGGATGCGTCCCCGGATTTTACGCAGGAATGCTGTCTTGCCCGTCGTGTTCCCGGAAAAAAACCCGAGGTGTATGAGGAGGTGTTTCTTTCCCGGGGAGTTGCGCTGCTCGCACAGGCTTGCATGCCTATGATGGTAATGGATGAACTCGGCTGGATGGAGAGTTCATCGTACGCGTTTCAGAAGGCGGTGTTTGCCGCTCTCTCCGGTCCGGTTCCGGTTCTGGGCGTTGTCCGGGACGACCGGCTGCCGTTTCTGGATGCGGTGCGCAGTCATCCGGAGGTGGAGCTGCTCACCATAACGCGGGAAAACCGGGAGCAGATGAGAGAAGTGGTGCGGGAGAAAGTGCGAACTGCTCTTTGTCAGGAATTTTTGTGACGAACTGCAAACACTTTTTCCGGCGTCATAATCAGGGATACCAAAAATAGAGGTATCGTCTACAACTTTTTTGGCACGTAGACATCAAACATATCGCGTTTTGCAAACACTTCCTCAAACCCTGCATCACGCAGAATCACGTTCTCTGCGGCGAGATCACCGAGCACCACGCAGGAGAAACCTTCTTCCTTGAACCCTTCAACGACGGCGTAGTCATATCCTTTCCATGCGTAAAAGTCCAGAATCTCATAGACATTCGTCGTCCGCAGACTCATCACCGTTTTTTCCGCATCGATTCCTGCCGTTGCCTCAGAACCTCCGGCAAAGTGCACAGTTGTATCTTTTCCCACAGGAAGCTCCCAGATGTGATGGCCCATATGTTTTATTGTGGCAACTGTGCCGGCACCTGCAAGGAGGGGAACAAGTTGTGTGATCATGGTCGTCTTCCCGGAGTTGGAGTGACCGATAATATTGATGATCCGCATATCTATACTATTGCACCCTAAGATCACTTTATTAATTTGCACCCGGATACATACTGAATAGATAACTGCCCCCCGAACGGTTGGGCAGATCGGAGACAGAACTCTCATGAAACTGCTGATGAGCAGCGGGCGTACTCCTGAACAGGGTGCCCAGCTGTACTATAAAGATACCGAAGCCTACTCACGCGAAACCTCATACTGCTTCCTGAATCCCATGGATGCAATGGAGATAGGCGTCGAAGATGGCGAGCATGTTCTCATCGAAAGTGATGCAGGAAAAACGGTCTTCTCGGTTCGCGAGTCTCCCGAGACACCCGAAGGCGTCGTGTATCTCCCCTGCGGACCGCACGCGAACTTTATTCTCCATGAGGTTACGCATTCGACGGGGGCGCCGGACTTCAAAGGCGTTGCGGTAGATGTTACCGCAACCGATCTTCCGCTCCGGTCTGCGTGGGAACTGATGGAGGAACTCGGCGGTCTTAGGTATACGATTCCTCCGGGAACGGTTCTGCCGGATCTGGAGAAGGGAGAAAAAGTGGTGAGAAATCATGCATGTCCGCTCTGCGGCTGTCTCTGCGATGATATTGAGCTGCATGTCAAAGACGGTGTTGTCACGGATGTGGTGAACGGCTGTCAGCTCTCTTCGGGAAAGTTCCGTTCGCCCGGCAGAATGGTGGTGCCCATCCGCCGCGAGGGGAAGGAATGGAGAGAGACGGATTTTGATACGGCAGTGAAGACCGCAGCTGAAATGTTTGCCACTGCAAAACGTCCGCTGTTTTACGGGTGGTCGGGAACGTCGACTGAGGCGATGCATATCGGTCTTGAGATTGCCGAAGAGATCGGTGCGGTTATGGATAACTGTTCGTCTGAGTGTCACGGTCCAACTATTATGGCGGTACAGGAGGTGGGTCATCCCGGCTGTACGCTTGGACAGGTGAAGAATCGTGCGGATGTTCTTGTCTACTGGGCCTGTAATCCGATAGCGGCGCATCCCCGTCATTTGTCCCGGTACTCGACGTATTCTACCGGGGCGTTTCGTCCTGAAGGACGGGCTGACCGAACCGTGATCGTTGTTGATATCCGTGAGTCGGAGACGGCAAAGCTTGCGGATATTTTTATTCAGGTGAAACCGGGCGGTGACTATGCGCTTTTCAATGCGCTGCGGGCAATTGTGCGGGGCGAGCGCGAGGTGATTCCTGATACGGTTGCGGGTGTTGAGCGGAGCGTTCTTTTCAAGGTTGCAGATATTTTGCTGAACGCGAAGTTCGGATCGTTTTTTACCGGGATCGGTCTTACGCAGTCACGGGGGAAGTACAAGAATGTGCGTGCAGGTATCGAGCTGGTTGACGAGCTGAACCGGCACACGAAGTACACGTTAACGCCGCTGCGCGGTCACTGGAATGTGGACGGGACGAATCAGATGTTTTCTCTGGCGGCGGGATATCCGTATGCGGTTGACTATTCACGAGGTATTGTTCACTATAATCCCGGCGAGACGAGCGGGGTTGATATTCTTGCGAAGCAGGAGGCGGATGCGGTTTTGATTATTGGTACGGATCTGGGCGCTCATTTCCCCCGTGAGACGGTGGCGCACCTTGCGCGAATCAATACGGTTGTTCTTGATCCGTTTATTTCGCTGTCTACTGCGGTTGCAAAACTGCATATTCCTGTTGCGTCGGTGGGGCTTGATGCGGAGGGGACAGCATACCGGCTTGACGGTGTGCCGATTCATGTAAGAAAGGCGTTTACGTCAGGGATGCCGTCAGATGAGGTGATTCTTGCCCGCATCTTAGAAGAAATACGGAGGATTAAACGGGAGCGGAAATGATCCGTGTTGTTGCGGTTCTACTGCTATTCGTAGTTCTGTTCGCGGTGCCGGCAGCGGCAGGGGTGACGGAGTTTGATGCGGAGTATGTGCCGGAAGGACCGGTTGTTGCGGGTCAGGAGATTTCCCTGACCAAGAATATTTTTGTCGGTGAGCGGTTTTCGAGTTCTTATACGCTGGAGTTTACGACAGATCTGAATGACTGCGTGTGGCGAATTGATCTGGTTGTGCAGAACAGAACTACGCAGAGCTGGGAGTTCCCGTACTCTCAGGCAACCGTGAGCGGGTTTACGATCTCTACTGCGGAACGGGATACGTGGCTTGTAACGACGCTTACGGGCACGCCGTCGGTGTACGATGAAGGAAAGGAGATTACGCTGTGGAAGATGCGGGTGATGATGACAGAGAATGCTGCAAAGGATACGTTTGTCTCCGTACCGGTAAGGGTGCAAAGCCCGCCGGTTCCGACAGCAGGCCCGCTGCCGGTAACTACGCTGACACCTGCGGCAACAACCGTGCCGCAGACACCGACAACCGTTCCGGCAACCACTGTGGTGACGGCGACCGTAACAACAATGGCGACGACAGTTCCCACAACGCAGCCCGCAACGCCGGCAAGTTCGTTCTGCTGCGGTGCAGGACTGGCTGCGGTGCTGGGACTTGCGCTGATTCGGCGAAGATAATTTTTTCTGGGAGAGGACTTCCGCGGTGTACTTCTCGAAGGTGCGGCAATCGTCATTTGCCGACCCGGGAAAATCCCTGATGTGGCTTTTTTTCGTGGTTGTTGTACTGTTGAGTGGTGAGCGGGAAGGATGAAAAAAGAACCGCGAATCGGCACGAATGTCGCCCTTCGGGCTCAGCGAATCGCATTTGCGACGTCGCTCTCCTTCCCGCCCGGAGCCGGGCGGGTGGAGCGCCTCATCGGCGCCGCGACTGCAAATGCTGTCGGCGCGTGTTGCGCGCCTCCAATGGTTGACGGGCGGAGTGAAATGGATTTTTTTATAGCGGGGTTACCCATTTCCTCACGGCGGCACGCGACACGTGCCGCCAGCATTTTTAGCCGTGTTTGCGATGAGCAACGCCACCCGTCCGCTCGGACGGGA
>CAZABQ010000049.1:0-13789 GCA_964483485.1 uncultured Methanomicrobiales archaeon | reverse complement strand
AAAATTTCCGGCAAAAGAAGTCAGCCACGACCTCTTTCAGCTCCTGATGGTTTCCCAGTTCAAAATGATCCCCTTCGTAGGAAACCAGTTCCGCCTCCGGAAATCTTTCTGCCATACGCTGTACTGAAGCATACGGGACGATGGAATCGCCCCGCGCTGCAATGATCAGCGCCGGACATTGTACATCGGGGACTGCGATCTGTGGCTGAAACTGTAATACCCGTAGAATGGAACGTGCCGGAAACAGATTTGTCCAGACAATATCTTTTCCGGTTGCACGCTGCTGCAGGGAAAGTGTCAGGACATCATAGCCAAACTTTCTGCCTGTCCTCTTCCATGCTATCTGGTACCCTGGATAAAAATCCGGAGATTCACAGTCGGCGAAGAGATATACCGGGAGTTTCATGGGGATACAGATCGGCGAAAGTCCCAGATGACTACTGATATCGTCCAGCAGAGAGATCACATACAGCGGCAGGAAAAATCTCACCCCTCTGCCAAGCACGTAACTCTTCGGATCCACACAGGGAATGAAGCATCCGATTCCGGCCAGCTGATGATCCTCTGCTGCGGCTATCATGATATGCCCGGCAGATACCGACACTCCGCACAGTCCTATCCGTTCTCCGTCAACCTCTGGCAAAGCTCGCATATGGGTGATTGCTGCATGTAAATCCCGTACCTGCTCATGGGGATCAATCAGATTTCTTAACACACCTTCTGAAAAGGTAAGATTTCTGAAATCAAATGTGTAGACCGCAATCCCCGCAGTAAGTAATGGGCAGATAAACGGCATCAGTCCGGCAAACCGGGGATACCCAAGCCCGTGCACAAAGATCAGTACCGGAGGTTTGTCAACATTGTCGGGAAGATACAAATCCCCGTCACACCACAACCCGTCACTCTGAAACGGCGAATGTACATACCTCATACGTCTCCCTCCTCCAAAAAGAAAAAAACCGGAATGTCGAACAGACCTCCAGCATTCAGAGTTTGTTGCCGCACTCGGCACAGAACTTCATGCCCGGCATGACCTTCGCTCCGCATTCCGAACAGAATGACTGCCCGAGTTTACTCCCGCACTCAGGACAGAACTTTGTCCCTGCCGGAACCGTATTTCCGCACTTCGGACAGCTGTCCCCCGGCTGTGGGGCAGCCGTAGCGGCAGCAGGCTGCGGGGCCGCGACCGCGGCCGCGGCAGGAACCTGCCCGCCAAACGGTGCGGGCTGTCCTCCTCCCATCCCGCTCATCCCCTGTGCCATCATGTTCCCCATACCAAGCCCTGCTCCCATCATTGCAAACCCTGCTCCTTCTCCCCCGCCCTGTGCTGCCCCCTCACCGATTCCCTCAATCGCCTTCCCGGACTGATACTGAATATAGTTTACCCCAAGAGCAGACATTGCACCCCGCTTGTTGATCGCTTCCTGCACTTCCTCGGGCATATTGATGTTCAGACCGGCAAACTTCATGATCTTCAGACCGTATATCTCGGTCTCTTTCATGAGTTTTGCAAGGCACAGCTGTTCAATCTCCTGGAGATATGCGGGCATGTCAAGTATGCCCATCTGTTTCTTACTCTTCAGCTCTCCCAGGGTATCGTTGAGGATCATCACAATCTGATCTTTCAGCCAGGATACAATCTCTTCTGAAGTTGTCAGGCCCTTTGTTCCGATAAACTCCGTGATCGTCAGAAGCGGATCTGTTACTTTATAGGAGAACTGCCCAAACATCCGTAACTGTACAACACCGAAATCGGTGTCCCGGAACGCCAGCGGCTGATTTGTACCGAACTTATCCCGGAACTCCCGTTTCTGTACCCAGAAAAACTCTCCTATCTGTACGTTTCCCACCACGGTTCCCGCAATATTTTTCAGAACAGGAAGGTTCTGCGTGGTCAGTGCATACCGGTCAGGCCGATCAAATACCTGCAGTGCTTTTCCATCCCGGAAGAACACCCCGTACTCATCTTCGCGGACCAGTACATTGTCGTTCCACATTACATTTCTTGGAAGGCGCCACATCACGTTGTTGCCTTTCTGATCCTCAACCCAGTAGAATCCTTTTCGGGAGTCCGCTCCTTCAATATCTGTTCCGGATCCGATTTTTTCATTGAACTTTGAGAATAACCCCATTAGAATGCACCCATCCCTGCCATTGTCTCAATTCTCTTCTCGAATGCTGATCGCAGTGTACTAAGATCTGATCGTACCTGCCGCAAACAGACAGCCGTCTCAGAAAAATCTCCGGAGTTCGCAGCGGTGACTGCTGACTGGACGGCTGAGGCTGCCGCCGTGATATCCTGCAGAAGAGAGAGATCGTACTCATACAGTTCATTGAGATCTGCCTCATCCACACGGTATGCCGGAGAAATGCCTGAGTACCCCTGCTCTGCATGCCGGATACGTGACTCCAGTGTTTTTGTCTGGGAGATAACCGCTGCAATGTCATTCATCAGGTCCAGTTCGAGATTATTCCCGGCGGTTTCCCGAACTGACTCCAGTCCGGAAAGAACATTGGCATTGAGGAAATCCGCAAGCTGCATACGCAGCATGCTGTCTGCGATGCGGACATCCTCACGAAGCCGGTACCCGCGAAATCCCGGTATGGCGAGCTGAAGCTTTTTGATCAGTCCGCGTTCATCCCGTACGCTTTCCCGTAAATCAGTCATAATGCCACCTCTACTTTTTTCCTATGACGTAGACCATTCCCACAACGGCAAGCACAACAATTGTTGCACCTGCCAGCAGGGGAAACGATACTGTTCCACTGGTTACTTTCGGCAGAACATCCCACAGGATCAGAAACACGCCAAGAACAACGCCGGCAGCTCCAGCTCCGGTAATCATGAGGTCCTTTCTTCCCATTGCAAAAGAAAGCACCGCGATGAGAAGACCGGTGCCGAGGAAGAATATACCTGCTGCGATCATCATGCCAAGTCCGAAGTATCCTGCGAGAATTGCGGTACCCAGCATCAGGATTACTCCGAGCCAGGCTATTTGAAATCGTTTGTCTTCTTTAGTTCCCATGATTCACCCCGAGAGTAAATGTTTTTCCGGATTTATATGCCGGCAGATATACCACGCGTGTGGTATGAATGGTAAAGTCGTAATCTAATTCCTGCAGTGTACCGGGAATTTCTGTTTCATACCGGAGGAACAGGAACTCCGCGTTGTCTCCCGCGGTCTCCTTTTCCATGGTCATCAGGGCGCGTGTCCCTCCCCGGAAATCCGGGCTGGGCGCGAGTTCCGGCTGATCCAAAGTTAAATCCATGTTCCAGGCGCGGGAAAACTCCTCTGGAATTTCAGCGGCGGCACAGACATAAAAGTCCCGTGCTCCCCGCATCTGCCGCTGGTCTTTGATGAACCGGCCGATTCTTCCTCCGGAGATCTTTTCCTTTCTGACCACGGGTTCTGCATGCACAATCCAGAACGGAACATAGATGAGTTCACCTCTTCCTTCTTTGGATACACCGGATATCTGATACGAAACATCGTTCAGGCCTTTTGCTGATTTCGTATACAGATGAATCCTGCCGCAGTGAGAACACTGCAGCATCATATCCCGCGTTTTTGATTTGATTGGCGCCCCGCATCCAGGGCATTTGAGTTCTTTGAGAATCATTTCGGATCACCTCAGGAAAAGTAATCGTGTGTGCCGGTCACCACCGTGTCCACTTTACCGATCGTTGCGCCGCGTGCAATTCCTGAACCTTTCAGGCTGCCCTGAAGGACTTCGTCTCCGTAACGGAACTGCTGGTAACTGTACCAGATAAGAATCACCGCGACAAAGAGGAGAGGAACGGCAAACCCTGCGGTATCTTCCCCCATACCAATAAGGCCGATTCCTACACCAGTCAGTGCTCCGGCAATTGTTCCTCCACCTCCGGCATACAGACCCTGCCGCTTCACATTCCCGGGAGCGCGGCCGGAGACGATTTCTCCGGTGATACCGTCAACGGTTGCAAAGTAGCTGCGGTCCTGATAGAGATACCTAACAATCCAGAACGGATAGTACACCTTGGTAAATCCTTTGGGGAAACAGAATCCTTTGGAGAAGGTAATGTGGTCCATTGTCCGTCTTCCGTCGTCAATTGCTTCGGCGATAATTGCGTTGCAGCCGTTCTGGTAACTGTCGTCTTTGGAAAGCGTAGCCGCAAATGTTACCATGTCTCCTTCATCGAAGCCGGCTGCCTGGGCTTTGTCCGGAATCCTGATGGAGTCAATACCGAGGTCTCCGGACGTGCAGGCTATGTCATTGTACACATACTCACGGTTGATGAGTGTTTCCCGAGGCGTTTTTGTCGTATGTCCGTCATCATCCTTCTCCTCCTGATATCCGCAGACACAGGCTTTTCCCCGGGCGATCAGACGCCAGAATGGGAGGTAGATCGGATATATTTCTGCAATCTCTGCATCCTTGTGTAAGTTTTCTGCCATTGTGCCGGCCGTCATCCAGCTTTTGACAGATTTTTCTGCGTCTTTTCCGGTAACGGTCAGTTTATACGTCACCTGTGCAACTCCCTCATCTGTATCCAAAGAGAAGACCGAGTCACAGTATTTACACAGGGCAAGGTTTTCTCCTTCTTCAGACAGAATCTGTCCACCGCAGGATGGGCAGGTCATAGTTACCAGAAGTTTTGCGGTTTCGCTCATTTTGCCTGCTCCGTAACTTTCTGTACAACTTTCGTTCCAAGAATATTTCCGGCAAAAAATCCTGCAATGACCAGTACGAAAAAGACCGGGTTGACCAGAATGCCGAGAAGTCCGCCCAAAATGCCGAGAACTGCGGCAAGCCCCATCACGGAGAGATAGGATCCGGAACTTCTTCCGGGGAACGGGCCGGTGTACACATCCCCGGAAGACCCGTCAATAACCAGTTCATAGGTTTCTTCTTTGAAGGTGTAGGTGACTTCGTACACCGGGAAGTACACAACTGACTGGTCCACTGCTTTTCCGGGAAGGTTCGGGAGGTATGAGTCTATGCTCAGATCCGGTACGAGGACCTCTGCCCCGTCGGTTGATGCAGTGTTGTCAAAGAGGATCAGACTTCCCGGGGGAATGCTGAGATTCTGCATACCGGGCAGTGTTGTTCCTTTTGCAGGTTTCACCAGCACCTGTTCTTTCTCTTTCACCTGGCGATGGAACTGAAAGACCGGAAAATATTCTTTTGCAAACTTTGTAATCACGGCATCGTGTTCCAGTTCTTTTGCCATTGCCGGTCCGGCTGACCAGCGTTTGAATATTCCTTTTGCCTTTGCTTCATCAATGGTAAAAGGTACCAGATAAAAGAAGAGTGCAGAACTTCTGTCAATGTAGGTGGTAGTCTGACAATATTGACAGGTGGCAATATGTGTCCCGGGTTTCACCTCGAGTTCGGCACCACACTTCGGACAAGTAAATTGTGGCATATCATATTCTATGATAACTCTGTTATTGAATATTCTGTCACAATCTGTGACAAAAATTAGTATATTTGGTAGATTTCATTGTTTTGTTGATGAAACCAATCTCTCATATTGTGTATGGAAGAATTCGGAGAATCTGTGGAGACAAACCATGAATGAAGATGAATTTACTGAAAGAATTGTATGCGGCCCAGATGGAGTGTATCGTTGGAGATGTGATCTGAACCTTTTTTCCAACCCGACAATCCTCCTGATGTTTGTGAAAATGTGGGGAGTCATAGTCGGAGGGCTGTTTCTTCTCACCGTCTGTATTTCAATTGACGACCCAAGATTTTGGCAGAATGGTCTTTGGGAACTTTTTACCGGATTTATACTGTTCTATCTTGGTATGTTGATACTGACTGTTGCAGGATATGCTGCGTATGCGGTCTACTTAGGTGGAAAGTACTGTGTTCTTTTTGAGATGAGTCCAACGGGTTTACTCCATGCCCAGACACCAAAACAGTTTAAAAGAGCACAGGTTATTGGAAAAATGACAACTGGTGCGGGCATGGCATCGGGAAATCTGAGCATGATCGGGAACGGTATCAAAATCTCTGCTGCACGTACTGTGTATTCTGAATTCAGATACGTCAGCAGAATCAGAGTGTACCGGAAACGCGGGGTTATCAAACTCTCTGCAGTTCTTTGCTACAATCAGATCTATATCGGTCAGGAGGATTTTGATTTTGTACTGAATTATATCGTTTCTCACTGCAAAAAAAACATAAAAATAGAATGACCCCTAATTTGACATCCCAAATACACCCCGATCAACCTCCTCGAAATCGGTGTGAATCTGTGGGGCAGCGCCCCACTTAGAATTGAAACGGACCGTTCAGCTGCATCCTGACCATCCGCAGTGCTTACAGATGCCCATATTACAGCCCTCACCAAAGTCCAGCGCCTCGCCGCACTCCGGACACGGATTGCCTTTCTTCGTACCCGGTGTCACCGTCTCAACCGTCCAGTTGTCGAGCGTCGTAATCGCCTGATTCGTCGCTGCAAGCTCAATACACTTGCCCACCACATCCGCACAGGACATACCCTCCGAACTCTTGTTGCGCAGAGCAGAAATACAGCTCACCTTCGCAAACTGCTTCACAAACTTCTCGTACGGCACCCCGTTCTGCAGACCGGTACTGATACTTCTGCCAAGAGCATTACTGCTTGCCTCGCAGCCCGCACCAACCGTTCTGATGAACACCTCCATCGGTCTTCCCTCAAGAGTATTCACCGTAATATACAGACGACAGCATCCCGACTGGGCCAGGAACGTTCTCCCGTCCAGCTCACGCGGGCGGGAGAACAGCGGCTGCACAACCTTCGGCTCAGGAACTGTCGCAGACTCGGTCTTCTTCTCCTCCTTCTTCTCAAGAGCCAGCACCACATCCTCCCGCGATCCGGTCCGGTACAGTGTCATACCCTTGATACCCTCCTTCCATGCAAGCAGAACCGCATCTGCAACCTGCTCCTTCGTGGCACTGAACGGCATATTGATCGTCTTTGAGATCGACGCATGCACATGCTTCTGGAACACCGCCTGCATCAGCACATGATCCTTCCACTCAATATCAAGCGCCGTCTTAAACACCGCACGGAACGCATCCGGCAGCCAGAGCACATCCTGCACCGACCCGGTCTCATGCACGTGATTAATCACCTCATCGCGCTTTGCCTCGGCCTCCTCACCTACAAGGCCCATCCCTGCAATCACGCGGCGCAGCTCCGACTCGAAGTACGGATGCACCATAATAAACGTCTTGCCGACCGTGTTCCTGCGCGTGTACGCATAGGAAAACACCGGTTCAATACCTGACGAACATCCTGCAAGAAGAGAAATCGTCCCCGTCGGGGCAATCGTCGTAAGAGCCGCGTTGCGCATAACCTTCCCCTGCTTGTCCCAGACCGAACCCCCATACGCTGGGAACGTCCCTTTCTCTGTACCAATCCGCTCGGACTCCTCCATTGCGACCGTATTGATCCGGGCCATAATCTCCTCACAGAAGTTGCGGCCTGCCTCTGAATCATACGGAATACGAAGCATCAGCATCGCATCATGCACCCCCATCAGACCAAGGCCAACCTTTCTGGTACGGTTCGTTGCTTCCCGGATCTCCTCAATCGGGAACACATTCTTGGTGATAACCGCATCAAGGAAACGGACCGCCATCCGCGTCATCGAATCAAGAGCATCATAGTTCACACCGTCTGCACGGATAAACTTCGCGAGGTTGATACTGCCCAGAACACAGGACTCAAACGGCAGCAGCGGCTGCTCGCCACAGGGATTCGTTGTATCAATCGGACCGAGCTGCGGTGTTGGGTTCTTCTGATTGATGGTATCATAGAACAGAATTCCCGGCTCACCGTTCTTCCAGACCCCCTCCACAATACCATCCCAGATCTCGCGGACCGTCACGACCTGATCATCGGTCGTCCTCAGCCACTCGCGATCCAGATCGCCTGCGGCAACGGCCTTCATGAACTCATCGTTCACCATCACCGAGATATTGAAGTTCGAGAAGTCCCCCTCTTTTGCCTTGCTCTTGATGAACTTCAGAATGTCCTTGTGCCAGACATTCAGAATACCCATGTTCGCGCCGCGTCTGCGTCCGCCCTGCTTGATAACATCAGTTGCCGCATTAAAGACCCGCATAAACGAGACCGGACCTGATGCAACCCCGTCGGTGGACCGGACAGGTGATCCTTCCGGACGAAGATGAGAAAAATTGTATCCGGTTCCGCCGCCCGACTGATGAATAATTGCACCCCAGCGGATCGCATCAAAAATCTCCGGCAGTGAATCATTCACCGGCAGAGTAAAACAGGCGGACAGCTGTCCAAGCGGTGTCCCCGCATTCATGAGTGTCGGCGAGTTCGGGAGAAACGCGAGGTTCATCATCGCCTCGAAATATTCCTTTGTCTCTTCCGGAGTTTCGCCGAGGGCGTTTGCCACGCGCCGGCACACATCCTCAAAGGACTTCTCGCCGACACGATAATAACGTGCGGCAAGAATACTGTCAACAACTGAGTCCGCCATAGTATTCCTCTACATATCTGTGGGATCTGTATCCGCCATACGACAGAATACAAACCTGATTGTGTACTAATTATGGAGCTCTACCTATAATGTATGTTGGTTTTCTGCCGAAGGAGTAAATCACAACCATTAATGATGCATACAGCAACGTGTACTGAACTATGGCAGTCCCCGAAAAGGTATTTTTCACCAAAGGTACCGGAGTTCACAAAGACAAACTGGTATCCTTTGAAATGGCTCTCAGGAACGCGGGACTCGCCCCATACAACCTTGTAACCGTCTCATCCATTATGCCGCCCGACGCTGAGATCATCACCCGCGAAGAAGGCCTGCCCCACCTTTCCCCGGGCGAAGTCGTCTTCTGCGTCATGGCGCGGGACCAGACCAATATCCCCGGCCAGCAGATTTCCGCGTCCGTCGGCCTTGCGGTCCCGGAGATTCACGGAAAACAGCACGGGTACCTCTCTGAATATCATGCCGCAGGCATCTCCTCACACGAGTGCGGTGAGTATGCCGAAGACCTCGCAGCCACCATGCTTGCGACCATCCTCGACATCCCGTTTGATCCCGAGACCGCATGGCAGGAGCGCGAACAAATCTATCTGGCAAGCGGCAAGATCATCAAAACCAGCCACCTTGCCGTATCTGCAACCTGCCGCCCTGACGGAACATGGACAACCGTGATCGTTGTTGCCGCCTTTATTATGCCGAAACATGGGTGAACCCAAGGTCACCCGCTTCAAAATATCGTTCAGATCCTTGAATTCTGGATGGTCAGTACCGGCATACCTTCCGCAGCAGACTCCTCGCAAATCCTTGGCAGCAAAAATGTGTGGCTGAACCCGGCGCCAGTGACGACTCTGCCTGCATTCATTGCCAGCCGGCACTAAAAACAAGGCGCAGTCTGCGGTATCAGAAAATCCGATCTTGCCACGTTCATGCCAAGACAGAACTCAGGGAATTTTACCAGGAATTATTCCGCTTGACACAAAACTAAATCCCACCAGCACCAATACTTTTTCCACATGTGCGGTATCGCAGGCATCGTCGCAAACTTCGAGGTATCGGGTTCCTTGTACTGGGCGCTGTATGCACTCCAGCACCGGGGGCAGGAAAGCGGGGGAATCTCCACCTATGAGAACGGAACCGTCCATAAATACAAAGGATACGGTCTTGTTTTTGAAGTATTCTCTCCTGAAACTCTTCAGCAGCTGTCGGGAAAAACCGGACTTGGTCATGTGCGGTATCCGACAACCGGCGGTTCAAAACCGGAGAACATCCAGCCGTTCAACTTCATGTTCCGCGGTCATACGCTCTCCGTCGTCCATAACGGTAATCTTGTCAATACCGACGAGCTGCGCTACGAATACGAAGGTCGCGGTCACATCTTTTCCACGACCTCAGACACGGAAGTAATCTCCGCAATTCTTGCCAACGAGATCATTCACGGTCACACCGTCGGCGAAGCTATCAGCTTCTGTATGCGTACTATTCGCGGATCCTATGCGGTAATCTTCATGCTTGACGGCACCCTCTACGCCTTCCGTGACCCGCTCGGCATCAAACCGCTCTGTATCGGGACGCTCCCGGACGGCGGCCATATTGCCGCATCCGAAAGTGTTGCACTGGATGCGGTCGGCGCGACCTTCCTCCGCGACGTTGCTCCGGGTGAAAGCATCCTCCTCAAATCCGACAAAATCTATCCCCGGCAGATCATGTCTGCGAAATCTCCGGCACACTGCGTCTTTGAATACATCTACTTCGCCCGCGCTGACTCGGTTATTGACGGTATTTCCGTCTATGATGTCCGCCGGAAAACCGGCGAACTCCTCGCTGCTGCTGCTCCGGCACAGGCTGATCTCGTATCTCCGGTTCCTGACTCCGGTACTGCCGCCGCAACCGGCTATGCAAAAGTTTCTGACATTCCTTTTCGTGAAGCTTTGATCAAGAACCGGTACACTGGCCGTACCTTCATTATGCCGACGCAGGAAAAACGGGAGATGGCTGTTCGGATGAAACTCAATCCGGTCCGCGGCCACATCACCGATAAATCCGTTGTACTGGTGGATGACAGCATCGTCCGCGGCACAACCTCGCGCCGCATCATCTCCCTTGTCCGCGAGTTCGGTGCCAAAGAGGTCCATCTTCGTGTTGCGTCTCCTCCGATCATCGCGCCCTGTTATCTGGGAACCGATTTCCCGACGCGGGAAGAGTTGATCTCCCATCACAAAAATGTCGAAGCCGTCAGGGAAGCGATCAACGCAACAAGCCTTTCCCACATCTCTCTTGACGGTCTCGTCAAAGCCATCGGTCTCCCGTGTGATCATCTCTGTACCGGCTGTCTGACCGGAAAATACCCGCTTGCCATCGATGGTGAAGAGGAAGATTCGCGCTGTATTGCACGAATCGATCCCTACAGCATCCCTGACCCGCGATGAAACGATTGCACGCTGACCCTGCCGCCCGCGCCGCAGCGCGGCACGGACGGCGGGAACTCCTCGCTAATCGCCCTGATAAAACTCTGTCAAGGCAGAATTTCTGGTAGAAGTTGTGCTAAAAAAACGAAAAATTGGGGGGTTTTGAGAGTGGTACGTGTGTCATTAACCGTTTTTTTTTTGGAGGTGTGATATTGTATTGGTGGCAGACCCATGGAACTCCCGCACGGAAATGGCTGGTGTGTAGGTGTGTGATGAGGTGTGTCTCTTTTTTCAGGAATCGTGTGTGTGGTGTAAATGTTTCCTGAAACTCTTGACTGCATGGAATTTTTGCGTTTATTCCGCAGGTCTGTCCGCGGCCGGTGGTATTCCTCCCGGCTGCTACTATACTATTCGTAGTTATGGTTAATAAATGTATTGTTCATCGCATGGCATTGATGTGTGGCATCATGGCCCTGCCTTGAAGAAAGCATTATCATCATTCACGGATAATAAATGAGTAATGAACGAGTCGGCGGGCGATTTTTCCGATATTCTTGCACTTCTGAAGGACAATCCCCGTGGAATGTCCGTTACCGAGATCGCAGACGCCGCTCATCTGAACAGAAACACCATCGCCCGGTACATGGACACCCTTCTTGTCTCCGGTCAGGTTGAGATGCGGACATTCGGCAAGGCAAAAGTTTTTTTCCTCTCAAAACGCGTGCCGGTTTCTGCGATGCTCAATCTCTCTTCGGAGATGGTGCTCTTAATCGACGAAGACCTGAAGATTATTCAGGCCAATGATGCCCTTCTGTCGTTTCTCTCGGTTGACGCCGAGGATGTTGTCGGTTCCCTTGTCTACGGCGGCCCCTGCAAACTTTTGTGCAGCGACATGCTTGCCGATCATATCCGCCGCGCCCTTCGCGGTGAAACCGTTCGCGGGGAGCTGCGTATTTTCCATGAGGAACACGAGTGTTATCTTGATCAGAAAATTTACCCGATGGTGCTCGCGGACGGCAGGCCGGGCGTAACTGTCGTTCTTGACGATATCACCGATCACAAAAATGCCGAGTCTGCTCTCGAACGCAGTGAGGCAATGTTTCGCCGTCTCGTGGAAACGGTTCGCGACTGTATCTGGTCACTTGACGAGAACTCCGCGATCCGCTATATCAGTCCCCAGATTGCCGAGATATGCGGGTACAGCCCTGAGGAGCTGATCGGTCACTCTTTTATTGAGTTTATGCCGCCGGGTGCCGGCTCGCGTTTCGCCTGGGAGCTGACCGCTGAACTGTCCAGAGAAGCGGGATTTTCTCTTCTTGAGTTTCCGTTCATCTGCAAAGACGGCAGCCGTATCTACTGTGAGTTCTCTGGAACGCCGGTTATTCTTGATGAGGAGTCGGGAATGTTTCTCGGTTACAACGGAGCGCTTCGCGACGTCACCGACCGCCGCAATGCCGAACAGAGTGTGAAGCGGTGGAAGCTTTTCCTTGACGGCGTTATGGACAATATCCCGGGAATCATCATTGTTACGGATACCAAGACCAACAAAATCGTCTACACGAATCTTGGTGCAGAACAGTTTCTTGAGATGCCGCGCTCCGGGTTGCGGAGTCTTTCCGCCTCGAAACTGCTTTCTCGTCTGGGTTCAACACATCTTGCTGATGCCCACGATCAGGTGAAAGCCTTCGGAAAACCCGTTGATGTCCCTGAAGACCGCATCGTTGTGGGCGGAACCGTCCGCTACATTTCTGCCCGCGTTCTGCGGATGGTTCTCTCTGCGGACCGTGAGTATCTGCTCACCATGGCAACCGACATCTCCGATGAGATCGCCGACAGAAACCGCCAGCTTCAGACCCGTGAACTTGCCTTCGTTCTGGAAGGTGTCACCACGACACAGGAGATCTGGGACGCCGCAATGGAGATGCTGCCGAGAATCTGCGGCTTTACTGCGGTCGCCATCTATCAGCGCAGTATCTTTGATGACTATATTCTCTTCATGTCAGGAGGCGGACGGTTTGCTCCAGCAATCCCCCGGGACTCCATTGTGGACCGCGTTATCCGCAAAGGAGAACCTGCAATCTTTGATGCGTATCGTATGGGTCTCTTTCCGGAAGGAACGCTTTCGACTATGGACGGTGCTGCATCCCTTGTTCTCATGCCGGTTGTGCATGAAAGCAGAACCGTAGCTTGTATTGTTCTTGGTTCCATCACTCCCCAGTCGCCGGACACGGTACTTCGCGGCATTATCATGTCAACGTCATTTCAGATCAGCACGGTCGCTTCCCGCTGTCTTTTACAGGAAAAACTTCAGCGTGAACGCGACAGAACACGGAGCTATCTGGACATTGCCGGTGTCATGCTGGTCGTTGTCCGCCGCGACGGCGTAATCGAGATGATCAACCGGTACGGAGCAAAACTTCTCGGCTATAGTGAATCAGAACTGATCGGCAGAAACTGGTTTGATGATATCGTCCCCGCACATGTCCGCGAGTCCCGCAATCTGGCATTTTTTGAGCTGCTCTCCGGTCAGGTGGATGTGGAAGACCGGGTTTACCGGGGTCCGGTTCTCTGTTCTGACGGCACGGAAAAATCCATCCGGTGGCGTAACGCCCTGCTTCGTGAGGAGTGCGGAACGGTTGCCGGGGTGGTTTCCTCGGGAGAAATTATTCCTGATGAGGAGTTCATCCGGGAAACTGTTTGAGAGGGTTTCTTCTTTGGGAGATATTTCTCCTGTGGCTTTTTTTCGTGATGGTGTACTGTTGAGTGGTGATGCGTGGCACTATGAAAAAAGAACCGTGACTCCACTCAACAGTACACCACCCAACCCAACAAAAAAAATTAAATCCTCTTCTCAAGCGCTTTTTCCACGATCTTAATCGCACACAG
>CAZABQ010000048.1:0-14494 GCA_964483485.1 uncultured Methanomicrobiales archaeon | reverse complement strand
GGTAGCGGATATCCTGGAAGCCTCCGGAGCTTTCGACCCGGGTTCAAATCCCGGCAGGTGCGTAGTTTTTTTACTCATTTTGTGCGATCTTATCCTTCACGATAACCGAGAAGATCACCACAACCGCCGCACAAACTGCACCGAATACTCCCGTCATGTGAAAGCCGGGCAGGAACTCATCAATGGTCAGCAGTCCCACAGCCACCTCCGCCGCACCCGGAACCGCCAGATTGAACACGAGCGCATACAGTGCCACACCCACAACCATTCCGCTGTATTGGGCGAGCATTAAAACAACCGAACCTGTTCCGCCCTCTCCCTCCGGCGCATGTTCAATGATTCTTGCGCTGGACGGCCCTCCCGAGATGCCGAATGCCAGACCGGAGAGTACCATCAGCAGCAGAATCCAGAACAGCCCATTCTCCGGCATCATGACCGCCATTACCAGACAAAATCCCATGCGAACGACTCCGGCGACCGTTACCAGCCATCGTGCACCGATCCGATCTGACAGCGCCCCGGATGGAAGTCCCATCACTGCGGTGATAACCGAACTTATCAGAAGAATCAGTCCCGAGACCGCCGGAGAAAGGCCGAGAACAATTGACATATAGAACGGGATGATGTACAAAAATCCCGCGTAAATGATACTGATCAGGAAATATGATGAGGTCACGAGGGTGAACGGTACCGATCGGAATATCCGAATCCGCAGAATCGGCTCGCGAATCCTGAGTTCCCGGACAACAAATACCATCGCAGAAATCACCACAACCGCCGCACAGAACAGTATCTGGGGATTCGTCCAGCCAAGAGGCGCCCCTCTCTCCAGAAGATAGATCAGTGATGCCATCGCAGTGAAAATCAGTACTGCACCTGCGATATCAAATTTGATCCTCGGCTGCCGGACGGCTTTGGGAATAATACGGAGACCTAAGATGACTGCCGCGATACCGACCGGGATATTGATAAAAAAGCACCAGTGCCAGGAAAGATACTCGGTCAGTACCCCTCCGAGTACAGGGCCAAACACCAGAGCAACCGCTCCTGCCGTTGCCGTCAGTCCCATGCCCATTCCCCAGTGTCTTTTCGGCATCAGATGGACAATCAGCAGAGGCGCAGTCACCGCAATCATAGAAGCCCCGATTCCCTGTACTGCTCTGGACACGATCAGGACGATCAGATCCGAAGAAAAACCGCAGGCAACTGATCCCGCCGTAAACACCACAAAACCAAGACAGAAAATCTCCTGTAACCTTCCGTGATCCGCAATCCTCCCAAACAGCGGAATGAGTCCGACCAGAAATAGGAAATAGGCCATGATTACCCATGCGGCCATCGAGAGATCCACGGAAAAACCCGTTGCGATCGTCGGCAGGGCAATGTTGACAATCGATCCGTCCAGCGAATCGATGAAAACGGCAAGAGCTATCACTCCGAGAAGTTTTTTCAGATGTGAGGAGTCGGTTACCACCTGATACATGGGAGAAATCTCAGGTGAATTTCAGGTCCAGTGCCTCGGTTTTGTAACTTTTATGCAGCTTGTCGGCCCAGGGAATCTCCCGCATGGATCCGGTAGCCTTTGCCATCTCAAAAAATGCCTGAGCATCAGAGTGTTGTTCGAGCATCAGAAGAGCATAGGCAATACCGGCCCATGCATCACCGTTGATACTGCGGACCGCAAGTGCCCGGGTATAGAGGCGGATTGCCTCATCATACTGGCGGAACTTTGTTGCAGACTCGGCAATTTTTAACAGAGTCGGGAAGTCTTCTTTTGCCAGATCCGCAGCTTTTTCATACTCGCTGACACCCTCATCAGGTTTGCCATTCATGACCAGCGCCGACCCCAGAAACATATGATATTCAGGATTTTCGGGATCCAGACTGATCGCTTCGGCATAAATCTCTGCTGCTTCCTGCCAGAGCGAGATGCGTTTATAGGCTGCGGCAAGTTTTGCGTAGGATACCGCGGTTGGCGAATGTTCCACCTCTGCTTTTCTCAGGCGAATCTCTGCGACGATCTCTGCCATCGCATCAGATTTCCGTTGAAGATGGTGCAGAACTTTTGCTTTCCTGTGGAGAAGATCTGCGTTTTCCGGGTATTTTGAGGAGAGAAGCGTGTAAAAAACCAGCGCCTCATCATATTTTCCAAGATATGCGAGCATATCTCCCGCTTTCAGCAGATACCGGATGTTGTCTTCAAGGCCTGCGGCTTTCTCAAACCAGAGTTTTGCCTCTTCATACTCATGAACCGCGGCAAGGGCATCTCCAAGCGACGCCATCATTGCCGGATTGGCCGGCGCAAGATCAACCGCCGTGCCGAACGCGTCAATTGCGTCATAGAACTGCTGATCCAGCGTCAGCATCTGTCCAAGGGCGCACCATATCGATGCGTTTTCTGCATACTCTTCCTGACTGAGGAGTTCGCGATAAATATCGGCAGCTTCGTGATACTTCCGATCTGCTGCAAGGTGTTCGGCTGTCTGTACGGATGAGGGTGTGCTCATACATCTGTTATTGGCATGCGGAAGAGAAAAAGAGTACTGACCGGATGGCGTTGCACCTTTATTCCTGAGTAGTCCATGGAAAGATACTGAATGCATGCCTTCGGTCTGCTTACCGCTTCGCGGGAACACAAGGAAATTTCTAACCGCATGCCGCTTCGCGTCCTGCGAATTGCGTATGTTCCATGATGTCTTTGGTTCAGGGTATTCTGTGTTCCCTCGAAGCGGTGAGCAAGGTCGCAGGACGTGCGATCCGTGGCTGGAATACGATTAATGACGAACATCAAGTGGCAATAAACGAATTTAGGTACAATGCTTGACCGGACAGCAGGATCGAATGCAACAAGATATTTGATGCGGGAAAGAGAATGAATATGTAACATTTTACTGGCGAGGATACTTGAGGATGACAAAGACCATTATTACCGTAGTAGGAAAAGACACTGTGGGGATTATTGCAAAGGTATGTGCCTACCTTGCGGCAAACAATGTGAATGTGGAAGATATTTCCCAGACGATCGTACAGGGCTACTTCAATATGATGATGATTGCCGACGCGAGTGCATCGCAAAAGCCGTTCGGCGAGATGGTGCAGGACCTCGATACCATCGGTGCAGAGATCGGTGTGAAGATCCGCTGCCAGCGTGAGGATATCTTTACGAAGATGCACCGCATCTGAGGCGTTCTCATGATTAACATTTTTGAGGTCAACGAGACCAACAAGATGATCCAGCAGGAGATGCTTGATGTCAGAACGATTACGCTCGGCATCAGTCTGCTTGACTGCTGCGATGCGGATTTAGACCGGCTAAACGAGAAGATCTATGAAAAGATCACGCGGGTTGCAAAAAATCTTGTGTCCACCGGTAAGGATATCGAAGTTGAGTTTGGGATTCCGATTGTGAACAAACGCATCTCGGTTACTCCAATAGCTCTTGTGGGCGGACAGGCATGTACGTGCCCTGAGGATTATGTAACGATTGCAAAGACGCTGGATCGTGCTGCACGGGATATGGGCGTCAACTTCCTTGGCGGATACTCGGCTCTTGTTTCCAAAGGCATGACGCCTGCTGATGAAAATCTTATCCGATCGATTCCCCAGGCACTTGCAGAGACCGAGAGAGTTTGCAGTTCGGTGAATATCGGTTCCACCAAGACCGGCATCAACATGGATGCAGTGAAACTGATGGGAGAAATTATTCTTGAGACTGCGGCGGCAACCAAAGATGTCGGCAGTTTTGGATGTGCGAAACTCGTGGTGTTCTGTAATGCACCGGATGACAATCCGTTCATGGCCGGTGCTTTCCATGGTGTAACCGAGGCTGACGCTGTGGTGAACGTCGGTGTCAGTGGCCCCGGTGTGGTCAAGCGCGCTCTTGAGTCGGTTCGCGGCAAAAACTTTGAAATTCTCTGCGAGACAGTGAAAAAGACTGCGTTTAAAGTGACGCGTGTAGGACAGCTGGTTGCTCAGGAAGCATCCGAGCGCCTTGGAGTACCATTCGGTATTGTGGATCTTTCTCTTGCTCCGACCCCTGCGGTCGGCGACAGTGTTGCAGGAATTCTTGAAGAAATGGGTCTTGAGTCGGTCGGTGCTCCCGGGACAACCGCAGCCCTCGCCCTCTTAAACGATCAGGTGAAAAAGGGCGGTGTTATGGCAAGTTCCTTTGTCGGCGGTCTTTCCGGCGCGTTCATTCCGGTCAGTGAGGATCAGGGCATGATTGATGCTGTCCTCCGCGGCGCGCTGACGCTGGAGAAACTGGAAGCCATGACCTGCGTCTGTTCGGTCGGTCTTGATATGATCGCAATTCCCGGCAATACCCCTGCTACTACTATATCCGGTATCATCGCCGATGAGGCGGCAATCGGTATGATCAATCAGAAGACAACTGCTGTTCGGCTGATCCCTGCGGTCGGCAAGGATGTGGGAGATGTCGTGGAGTTTGGC
This sequence comes from uncultured Methanomicrobiales archaeon, assembly GCA_964483485.1. Taxonomy (GTDB): domain Archaea; phylum Halobacteriota; class Methanomicrobia; order Methanomicrobiales; family Methanocorpusculaceae; genus Methanocorpusculum. The sequence continues at coordinate 10,045 of CAZABQ010000048.1, read as the reverse complement.
GGTCTGTGGGGTTACGCCCCTGTTCAGCCGGTGAACCGTTTCTCCTGCGAAGCGTTTGTCAATCGCGGCGGAAGAATCCCGGCTCCGATTCACAGTTTCAAAAACTAATTCTTTTTTGGGAGATTAGTCCCAGTGTATTTTTGAGGTGCAGCCGCTTTCGGGTGCAAAATATACTTTCCCGCACTTATGGCAGCGGATTCGTAATATTTCCCCGTGCTTTCCCGTAAGCTGGAATTTTTCCGGATCGTTTCCGGGTTTCTGTCCCGGCGCGAGCACGAGTGCTGTTCTGCATAACGCGCACCGGTATTTGGGATGCCAGTTCTTTTCCCCATTGGTGATGGTAAAGTAGAAATGCACCTTCAGTGTCCGGCATTCCGGGCAGTAGTAGAGTTTGTGGCCGTAGCTTCCCGGCAGGTCCGTGTCAGGGATGCCGTTCTGGTTGAGACGGGTGAGCGCTTTCTGATACATCTCTTTGGCGGTAAAGTCCATGATGAGCGGCGGGTTGGCCAGACTTCCGTAAAAGACATTCTCAGGTGTGTATTCCCTTCCTGCTCCAAGCGCAAGATAGGTTACTTCGCCGCACTGGGGACAATGGAATACATAACCGAATCCTATGAAAATCACCTTCTTTGTAGTGAACTTGTTGATTTGTTGTAATGATATTCTGATAAAATGGTTGCAAATATGTACAAAATTGTTGATCTGATTGGGAGATGAATCTTACGGTATGTGTATAGTGATTGTTTCGTGATCTTTCTAAAACTACTGACTACCACTTCCCAGATATTGTAGAACACTTAGGTATGTGTGTTGGAAACCGCCCGGCAAACCGGAACAATTCAGACAAAAATAGAGAAAATATAAGGTGTTTTACCGGAGTAGAACCCGGTTGTTTGCAGAATGTCAGTTAACGGTCAGCAGTCCAGCTGAGGTGACCGAGTGTTCGGTAGGTGAACTCAAGTTCCTCGAACACAGGGATATTGTGCTGGGTTAAGAGGGCTACTCCCGGTTTCATGCAGTCGCCGCCGACGAGAGTTCCAACCAGCAGATTGTCGGTCTTTTTGGAGTAGTCAATTAAGACATTGGCGACCTGCACTGGGCTGAGCACTTTGTTGGGGAAGTTGACAAGAATTGCCATGTCCCAGAGTTTGGAGTTACGGCAGAGCACGTCAAAGACACCGCGGAACCGCTCTTCATCTGCGTCACCCAGAAGATCGATCGGGTTGTTTTTGTTCCAGAACGGCGGCAGGAACGCATTCATCTCGTCGATGATTTTCTTGGGCAGGTCGACGATTTCAATACCCCAGGTTTCCGCATAATCGTTGGAGAGAACGGCGAATCCTCCTGCATTGGTGATGACTACAGCGCGGCGTCCTTTGGGCGCACGGTGTTCGTCGGAGAGGATTTTTGCGACCTTGAATGCTCCGGGGAGTGTCTTGACCGGCGTTACCCCGCACTTGCGGAACGCTTCCATGTACACTTCATAGGCACCGGAAAGGGAGCCGGTATGCGATGCAGCGGCGGCCTGTCCGCGTTTGGATGAACCGGCTTTGATTGCAACGATCGGTTTGGTCTTGGTGATCTCTTTTGCCATCTCCATGAAGGCGACACCATTTTTGATCTCTTCGACATAGAGAATGATCGCTTTGGTGTGCGGGTCACGCTGGGCATAACTCATGTAGTCGAGGAAGTCAAGGTCAGACTGGTTGCCGACCGACACGACCTCAGAGTACCCCATTTCGGAGCCTTCCGAGAGTGAGATGCCGACAACTGCGTTGACAATTGCTCCGGACTGGGAGATGAATGCAAGGTCTCCCGGAAGCGGGGAGGTCGAGACATAGGTGGTGTCCAGTTTGTAGGGCGGGAGAATGAGGCCAAGGCAGTTCGGTCCAACAATTCTGATGCCGTAATTTCTTGCAATCTCAACCATGCGGTTTTCAAGGGCACGTCCTCCTTCGTCCATCTCCTTGAATCCGGCAGTGATGACGACTGCCATCTTTACGCCTTTCTGACCGCACTCTTCCATGATGCCCGGAACAAGCTGCGCCGGAACAGTGATTGCCACCATGTCAACCGGTCCCGGAATTGCCGAGAGGGTCGGGTAACATTTGACGCCCTGAATTTCGTTGCGTTTGTTGTTGACCGGGTAGACCTTGCCCGGGAACTGGAGGAGGTTATGGAACACTGCGTATCCCATTTTGGTCTTGTCGTCGGATGCGCCGATGACTGCAACGGAACGCGGTTTGTAGTAGTCGATAGGGACAATTTTTGATGCGTCGTAATGCGACGGAAGGGCAACAGGCTCGTCCTGAATGATGACACGTGCATCGACTGCACAACCGCCCTTCTCATAAAGCCTGAGGGGATTGATGTCAAACTCCACAACGTTGTCGTTCTTTTCGAAGAATGCACAGGCGTTCTTTAAGGTGTGGAACAGGAACTCCTCATCTTTGGGTGCCTCACCGCGGTATCCGGCAATGAGCGTGTATCCTTTAATCTGTTTGATCAGGCTGCGGATTTCATCGTCAGTGCACGGCAGAATACGAATGCCGACGTCTTTGTGGAACTCGACGAGGGTTCCGCCAAGGCCGAACGTGATGACGCGACCGAATGCCGGATCGATCTTTCCGCCAATGATCAGCTCAAGACCGGGTTTTGCCATCTCTTCAACGATGATGCCTTTGATCTCTGCTTCAGGATTGTAGGCTTTGACCGAAGTGATGATTGTATTGTATGCGGTCTTGGCCTCTTCATCTGTCTTGATACCAACGATGACACCGCCCGCATCACTCTTGTGAATGATCTGGGGGCTGACGATCTTCATGACAACCGGGTATCCGATCTTTCCTGCTGCGGCTGCAGCAGCTTCCGGGCTGGTAGCGATCTCAAAGACCGGGGCCGGCACATTGAACTTCCTCAGAAGGTCGTATCCGTCTGCTTCAGAGAGCATTTTGGTGTTTGCATGTGTTGACATGATTGTATCTCCTGTTCTTCGCGGCTTTTGCACAACCGCTGGTTCCATGATGATGGAAGGATTAACATTATTTATCATGTAGATTTGTTAAAAACCCTGTGGTCTGATCAGGTGTTCTTTGATCGTTAACAATCGCTTCTGCATTTGTCGAAATCAGGAAATAGGGCTGTGTATGGTAAATTTCCCTGGAGAGTGATGTTTTTGCAACTTGAGGGTTTTAGATAGGTTTTTGGGTTCTCGCGCGGAATTTCCACGATTGTTTGACCGGAGTCACACGACACAATATTCATATAGGTATCTGGTGAAGTTACTTGTATGGGATTTCTGAGCAGACTCCGGCATCATCTGGATGAAGTAATTGAGGCCGGACAGCAGAATGAGGTACTCTGTAAAGGGTTCGAGGAGTACATTCTGGGAATTTTTCCTGATGAGTTCGTCACGGAACGGCCGGATGCCGACGGCGACATTATTCCTGACTTTCTGGTGACTGAACGCAGTACCGGGAAAAAATTTGCGATGGTCTGCGTTTTTCAGCCAAAGTTCCATGTGTCAGATGATGAGCCGGGTGAGTATCTTGAGTGCGGAACTCCCGAGCAGATCAAGGCATACCGGCAGTTTGCTCATTTTGAAAGTATGCCGTTTTTTCTCGTCACCGGAGTCGGCGGTCTGCCGGACCATCCGGAACGCGTGTTCTGCATTCCGGTCGATAATGCAGGAGAGGGCATGATCCCAAAGGAAGCATGTCCTGCGTATGAACGTATTCCCTCAGGCAGATTTTCATATCGGGATGATCATCTCGAATGAGTTCGTCAGTTCTGATGGCGAATCCAATCCTTTATTAAGGACACACCTCCTATAAGTATAGCGCAAAGCGGGGCAGTAGGGTAGCCTGGTCCATCCTAGAGCGTTTGGGACGCTTTGACCCCAGTTCGAATCTGGGCTGCCCCATTCTTTTATGAACACTGCTGAAGCTGTATCTATTCTTTCCGACCTCAACTCTCTGTATCCCCACACCCGTGAGGAGATGAACTTCCTCAGGTTTGAGAATCCGTATCAGATTCTTATCATGACCATTCTTTCCGCACAGACCACCGATGTTACGATTAACGGTCTGCGTGATGAACTGTTCTCCTGTTATCCTGACCCTGCCTCCCTTGCCGCAGCTGAACCTGCGGAGGTTGAGCGGATTATTCATCCGGCAGGCTTCTTTCGCACCAAAGCAAAAAATATCATCGGTACGGCAAAATGTCTGTGCGAAAACTTTGACGGAGATGTTCCGCAAACCATTCCTGAACTCATTACCCTTCCGGGTGTCGGAAGAAAAACCGCAAACATTGTCACCAACCATGCTTTCGCAAATCCTGTCGGTATTGCTGTGGACACCCATGTCGGGAGACTCGCACAACGGATAGGTTTTACCGATAATACTGACCCGAACAAAATCGAGACGGATCTTATGCAGCTTTTCCCGAAGGAATGGTGGGGGGAGATCAATTATCTCCTCATCAGTCACGGCCGTGCAGTCTGTACTGCCCGGAAACCTGCATGTGACTGCTGCAGTATCTGCCGCAAGTGCAGGGCTTATCCCGAACTGAAATCAAAGAAGTACCTATGATCGGGATGGATGCACGAACGAGACGCCTGATCCTTATTGCCGCGTCTATCGGTGCATTTCTCAACCCGCTGATTGGTTCGATGATCATTCTCGCGATGCCGGAGATAGGGATGGTTTTTACCGTCTCTGCCCGCGACCTCGGCTGGCTTTCCACGATTTTTATTCTCGCAAACGCCATCTTCCTTGTTCCGGCATCCCGTCTCTCCGATACCATCGGTTACAAACGCTCCTACCTTATCGGTGCCGTAATCGTTGCTGTCTCCTGCGGGCTCTCGGTGTTTGCCCCAAGTTACCCAGTCCTCCTTCTCCTTCGTGTTATTGCCGCATGCGGAACATCGTTTCTGATGATAACCGGTCTTGCTATTCTCTCACGGGTGTACCCCCTGCATCAGAGAGGGGCAGTGTTTGGCATCAATACAGCGATGGTCTATATCGGGGCGTCGGCAGGTCCTATCCTTGGAGGAGTTCTTACCGGAATGTTTGGCTGGCGGTCGGTATTTCTCATTATGGTGCCGCTCGCATTTGCTGCTGCTCTTCCCATGTGGAGATTTTTCCGCGATGAGATCAAAATTCCGTCGGACAGTCCGTTTGATATCAGGGGGACAGTTCTTTACGCCGCTGCAATGTTCTGTCTGATGTACGGACTCTCCACACTGCCGGAAATGTTCTCGTTCGTTCTTACCGGTTTTGGCATAGCTGTGATGGCAATCTTCGTCTGGTATGAACGAAAACTTTCCGCGCCGGTTCTTCACGTCAAACTGTTTTTTACCAACCACAGGTTTGCCAGATCCTCGTATGCGGCGCTTCTGAACTACGGCTGTACTTACGGCTCCGTGTTTTTCGTGAGTCTGTACCTCCAGTCGGTTGGTCAGCTCACCGCAACACAGGCAGGTCTTATTGTTTTTTTCCAGCCGCTCATTCAGGCGGTCATGACGCCGATTGCCGGAAAGATCTCCGACAAAATTGATCCGCGTTATCTGGTGACTCTGGGAATGCTGCTGTCGGCTGTTGGTGTTCTGCTGCTTGCAGGACTCGGGGTCGGGACCGACCTCCACTTTATCGCGGTGACACAGGTGTTCATCGGTCTTGGCTCTGCCCTGTTCTCTGCTCCGAACACGAATGCTATCATGAGTTCTGTTCCGCAGGCTGAGTACAGTACCGCTTCAGGTATCGTTGCAGTCATGCGGCAGGGCGGCATGATTCTTTCGATGGCTGTGTGCATGTCAGCGATCTCGATTTTCGTCGGGGGTACAGATATGCTGGGGCCTTCGATGTATCCCGAATTTTTACAGGCCCTGAAAGTCTCGATGATCTTCTGTGCAGGACTTGCCCTGATTGGTGCAGTGTTCTCCTGGTTTCGGGGAGACGCTTGAAAATACGGTAAAAAAAAGAAAATTGATTTAGTCTCTGCGAATCAGGACTACTGCTGCAATTACGCCAAGAACGCCAAGGACTGCGATACCCATCGGGGATTTGGTCGGGGTCGGGTTTGGTGTCAGCGGAACGTCAATGACCGAGGTCTTGCCGCTTGCGGGCATTTCAACCGGCTTGGTTGCCGTCTGGTAGCCGGCTGCGGAGACTCTGACCTGAGTAATCGGGGTTGCGGTAGAATAGACAGCAAACTCTGCCTGTCCGTTTTTGATGGTGCTGTTGTATGCAACAGTGCCGGAGACGGAGATAAGCTCAACAGCTGCTCCCTCAACGTTGGAGGTAATCTGGATGACGCCGCGGTCGCCGCCGATCGGCTGTTCAGGAGTCAGAGTAACGGTGACTCTGGTCGTTGCGCCGCTTGCGGGCATGGTAACCGGGACGGTTGCGGTCTGATAGCCGGCTGCCGAGACCTTTACTTCTTTGTACGGGGTTCCGGTAGTGTAGACAGAGAATTCTGCCTGACCGTTGGTAACTGTCTGCGGGTTGCTCTCGTCGCCGTTGATGGAGACTAAGACTGCTGTTGCACCTTCAACGTCGCAGGCAATCTGGATTACTCCGCGATCACCACCGACGCCGGTGTTTGCCGAGGCGGCTCCGGCAAAGAGTGCCAGAACAACTGCGGCAATAAGAATCATGGTAATTTTTTTCATGATGTTTTTTCTCCTGAGTTCTTTGAGAACTGCTGGGTTAATATGTTTATCTTCTTTTATACATCTAATACCTTCTGTTGCTTCCTACCAAAATCACAAACTCTTTTTCCGATTCCGCAGATAAAATTAGAGTATGCATCCGTATGTTGAGAATATTGCGGCGGTCGGGGCAAAGGCCAATCCGACGTTTCAGACTCTTGGTATTGAACCGGTTTCATGGGGAGAAGGGAAAGCTGTTCTGCGGATGACGGTTGCACCTGCTCTTCACAACGGCGCAGGATTTTTACAGGGCGGTTTTTATGTGATTCTTGCCGACGAGGCAATTGCTCTTGCAATTCTTGCGGTCAGCGGGGAGGATGAGGGAACAGCGACGGTCTCAGAGACGACGAACTTTTTCCGGGGGGTTACTGATGGCGAAATATATGGGGTTGCGCACATTGTCCGAAAAGGCAGAAGAATCGTGTTCGCGGAAGGAGAGGTGCGGAAAGGATCACCCGACGGGGAACTTCTTTCCAAAACGGTTGTGTCATACACCATGACGAGGAAATGACGGGACTGTTCAACTCTGCTGTTCCTGTTGTCTCTCTTCTTTTTTTCGTTCCTGAAAAGAGATGGAGAGCTGCAATGATCCGATAACTGCTGCTGCACATACCGCGACGATGATTCTGTCCGTCACAATATCTGAGATCGGGATACCAGCCAGCAGGATTACGTACCAGACCCAGCTGTGTCTGTCTCATGTCCGAGACTCTTTATCCCTGCTCCGAGAAAGAAAGCAACAAATACCGGCGCAAGGAACAGCCCGTAGACCGCCCATCCGAGAAGAGCCATTGCGTTTATACTCGTCATGTGGGCATAGTTTGCGTACCACGGCATGCCAAATGTCAGTGCCACTGCTGCTATGGTGAAGATGACGGCGAGTTTTTTGGTGAGTCTGACAAACCGCGTGTCAGGGAATGCGGCAAGAAGCAGATAACAGATGAGCGGACCAGCCAGGCAGAGGGACATTGCTGAGAGAATTGAGTTAATGAGACCCGAGGCGGATACGAGAGTGAGTACAAAGAGTCCTGCGGTTATACCAATAAAGAGGTACACACTGTTTCGTGCTGCGGGCTGTGCGTTTCGGAGATAGATATACGCACCAATACAGGACAAAAGGATAAAAAGTACAACTATGGTGGTCTGAGAGATTCTCCCGACCGAGTCGTAGTACGGGACAAAGATCGCAAACTGCGGTAGACAGATCAGGGATGCGAGAACAATACCGATCTTTGCCGGAAGATGTGAGGGCAGCGGCATACCACTCTTTTGTCTTCCGTTCTATATATTTCGTGTGAGCACAGCGTCATCAGATCAGTCGCGGGTGATAAACTCTTCTTCTGCTACCGGTTTACCATACCGGTTAATCTCACCTCGGTAAATCCGCGTTGAGGATACGGCCTTGCCGTCCTCGGCAAGTACGCACTGAATCTGGTAGAGATCGACCATGGGTTTTCCCAGCTCCTTTCTCTTGCGGTTGATCTCTCCTCCGACAGGAAATGTTTCGTAGCTGACAACAAGAGCGTCGAAGTCCTGGGTCAGAGCACTGCCGTACTGATCGTAGAGCGGTTCAATCTCGTAGGTCGCGGCAAACTTCTGGTTTTCAATCCATGCCGTAAGTTCGGCGAACCGGACCGCATAACTTCTGACCGGATGCTGTTTACGGGAGGCGAACGGGTCAGCGGAGAGACCGATGACCACATGGCCGCCATGTCCTGCGGTCATAAAGGCACGACGCAGAAGAAGCTGGTGTCCGATGTGGAGGGGATCAAACGTCCCGCCTACCATGACTTTCATCGCGGGTTGTATAGGACGGATACGGGGAAAAAATATTTGGTGTGGAGTACAACGGGGGAAAATTCTACTTAAGGATATTCCTTCTATTTTCCGAGATGCCTTGGGAACATTACAGTTTATAAAAAATGGGGAGTTTTTTGTGATTTTTTTTGGAAAACACGAAGGTTATACATCCGGATTCAATGGATCATATTCCCCGCTACTCCACCGTATGTACAGTTCCTGCGGGAGGTAACGTTCTGTTGTTGGTCCATATACAGAAGAATACACACCATCGGCGAATGCATTATAAGCATCAACAGTATTTTTGGAGAGGGTGTAGGTATTTCCATTTCGAGATTCTGATTGTGAACTCACGATTCTCACACCAGCTTTGAAGGAAAACGTCTGCCCTGCCATGTTACCATCAGCATTAAATTTCCCAACCCATTTGCTGATTTGACCGCTGGGCCAGTTAAATACTAATGAAGTATCAGGAATATCAGTTGTCCACGAAAGTCCTACTGAAGATGAACTGAGTGAACAGGTCACCGACTGCCCGCTGCTGGTACCGGTCGGAGTCTCTTCGGCACTCGATGCGCTTGGAAGATGCGGCGCATTGCCACTGAGATCAGAATATCCGGGATCTATCGTAAGAGTAAACTGGTTATTTTTGTATCCTGTCCAGGGCGTCATTGTAATTTCAGATGTGGCATAGAATTGGTCCTGATACCTATTCTGTTCTACAGGATCCCAATCCCAATCAGAGCACAGTATGAATCTCCCAAATTTCCCATAGTCCTTCACCGTTTCCATGTAAGCAATCCACCCTGGTTCTGAAATTGATGCTATGCCTGCTGCGCTGGCAACAATGGAGGTACTCGCGATATTCGTCTTTTCGTCTACGGTGTTCATCCATTCGTTCAGGCCTTCCTCGGCTGCTGCATAGGCTGTGTCGTTTGCGTCCCCGGAAAGGATAGACGCATACGTCATAGTTTGCCCGGTGGGAAGAACCCGGAAACCATAGGCTGCGAGTTTTTCCGTATCACTCACAACAACCGGCGAAATACCCACATACCCGGCTGACATCGGGGATGCAGATAACGTGTCCCCGGAGAGTGTCTTTCGCAGGTTCAGGGAACTTGCCGGCAGGGAAGAGTCGGACAAGGCAATGGGTGCTACGATCTTTCCAAAGAGCGCGGTGTAGCTGTTCAGGGTAGCATTCGCTGATGCGAACAGATCTTCCGGCGAGAGATCAGGGCCGCTCGCGGTAATGGTAAAATCTGCGGGGTCATAGATGGAAACTTTCTGGAGAGGTAATGTTGAAGACTCCGGGATAGTCCATTCTCCGGAGGGGAGAGTCTCACTGCCCCCCTCATCCTGAATCACTGCCTCGCTGACGAAGAACTCAATAGAGATGTCAGCGGCAACAGGTACGATACAGCACACAGCTGCGGTGATCAGCACCAGCAGGATGCTAACGATCAAGCTCTTCTTCATACGACAGAGTATATACGTGAAATCCTACTTAATGGTATTCCTTCTATTTTCCGAGATGCC
>CAZABQ010000047.1:0-15755 GCA_964483485.1 uncultured Methanomicrobiales archaeon | reverse complement strand
CGTATCGAGACCGGTGTCATGAAGAAAGGAATGAAAGTTTCCTTCATGCCGGCAAACGTTGAGGGAGAAGTTAAGTCCATTGAGATGCACCACGAAGAAATCCCGCAGGCAATGCCGGGTGACAACGTTGGTTTCAACGTCCGTGGTATCGCAAAGAACGATGTCCGCCGCGGTGACGTCTGTGGTCCGATCGAGAACCCGCCGACCGTTGCAGAAGAGTTCCAGGCACAGGTTGTCGTGCTCCAGCACCCGTCCGTTCTGTCTGTCGGATACACTCCGGTCTTCCACTGCCACACTTCCCAGACTGCCTGTATGTTCATCTCCCTTGACAAGAAGCTTGACCCGCGTACTGGTCAGGTTAAGGAAGAGAACCCGGCATTCCTTAAGGCCGGCGATGCAGCAATCTGTACCATCCAGCCGACCCGCCCGCTCGTTATCGAGAAGGCAAAGGAACTCCCGCAGCTCGGACGCTTTGCAGTCCGTGATATGGGTATGACCGTTGCAGCAGGTCTCGTTCTGAACGTTAAGCCAAAGCAGATGAGATAATCTCATCTATCACGATATTTTTTGTGGTGATTGACTATGCAGAAAGCCAGAATACGCCTTACTGGGACGGATTATGAGAAAGTGGAAACGGTTTGTACCCGTATCCGAGAGATTGCAGAGCGTACCGGTGTAAATCTGGCAGGACCCATCCCGTTGCCAACCAAACGGCTTATCGTACCAATCCGGAAGAGTCCGGATGGTGAAGGTACCGCAACGTGGGATCGCTGGCAGATGCGCGTTCACAAACGCCTCATTGACCTTGATGCCGATGAGCGTGCGCTCAGACAGCTGATGCGTATCCAGGTTCCAAAGGATATCAGCATCGAGATTGTTCTGGAGAACTAAAGGAGGTGAGGGCTTATGCCCGCCCCAACCTTTTTGTCACAAATTCAAAGTCGTGTTCGTGTTGAGCACGTGTTTTTCGCTATTCTGATTGTTGCTATTCTATTGAGATTTGCGTTTTTGGATCTCAAGCTGTTTCATCATGATGAGGCGATCCATGCGTGGTTTTCCTATAAACTTCTGACCGAAGGCACCTACATCTATGATCCGGTCTATCACGGTCCCTTCCTGTATTATGTAACGGCCACGATGTTTGCGCTGTTCGGCGATTCCGATCTGGTAGGAAGAGTTCTGCCGTGTATATTCGGCGTTGCGCTGATTCCTCTGGTGTACTGTCTGTACCGGATGGAGTATCTTTCCGGAAAGGCGGCGGTCATTGCTGCTGCTTTCATAGCAATTGCTCCTGAGATGATTTACTTCTCGCGGTTTTTGCGCAATGATGTGTTCGTGGTATTCTTTTCCCTGCTGATAGTGGTCGCATTCCTTGCATGGGTTCAGAAAGGAAAATGGTACTATCTGTTGATTGCAGGAGTTGCCGCTGCTCTTGGAATGTGTTCAAAAGAAAACATGCCGCTTGTTCTTGTGACATTCGGACTGTTTTTCCTGTATCTTGTGTGGAGCAGGAAATTTGTGTTCCCCAAGAGGTGGCTCCGCGATATGATCATTGCGGTAGTTGCGTTTGCCGGAGTCATCTGTCTGTTCTACTCATCGTTTGGCGCACATCCTGAGGTCATTTTCACCGCAGGTCAGTCTGCGATATCACACTGGCTGGACATGCACAATCAGCAGAGAATCGGAGGGCCGCCCTACTACTATATGCTGCTCTTCGTGCTGTATGAACTGCCGATTCTGATTCTTGCGGTTGCGGGAGTGATTCTCTATCTGCGCCGTCCAGCAGTTGTGCAGAAGGCAGCGGAGGAGTCCCCCTCTGAGACTATGGATGCAGAACTGTACGAAAGTTCCGAGGAAACAGTTTTGGAAACCGGACCTCCGGCGAAAAAGAAGTTCTCGTTTGCGGAACTGTTCCGTCGTCCGGAACGTCCTGTTTCGATCAATCGTCAGGAAGAGTTCATCAGATTTGCAATCTACTGGACGATTATCGCCTGTCTTACCTACGCGTACATTGGTGAGAAAGTTCCGTGGCTGTCGCTGCACCAGCTGGTGCCCATGATTTTCGTTGCCGCATATGCTTTGTCGTTTGCCGGAAAGTACACCAAACCTCTGATGGTCATTGCATGTGCATTCCTTTTGGTAGTGACATTCCACGTGGTGTTTACTCCTGCAGATATTGCAGAGCCGATCGTTCAGGTGCAGAACTCTGAGGACCTTGTGGCAATGATGGCGGCAATTGATGCCGCAGACAAAGTGGCGATAGCATCAGATCAGGCATGGCCGTACAGCTGGTACTATCGCGGTGATGCGTGGAATAAGATGAGCTATTACGGAAAGAAGATCTCTGAAGATAGTATTCTCTCAGGGAACTTTGACATCATCATGACACATGATGGCGACAGTTACGAGAGTCTTGCGGGATACGAAAAGAAAACGATCCGTCTAAGCTACTGGCTTGATGGTGCCGGTACCGGCGAAGATCCCGGATGGCTGAAGTACTATCTAACGCGTCAGGGAAAGATCGGCAGTATCAACACCGATGTGTTTACGAAGATTTCTTCGTAATCCTTTTTTTTATAGGACTTGCACGGTGTGCCTTCGGAAACGAGGTGTTCATTCCGCGAATGGTGATACGGATATTTCCATCACTGAAATGCCGCTTTTTATCACGTTTTTTGACCTATTCTCACCCGGAAAAATAGGGTGGGGTTGAGAGTATCCCTACTCACGAAATTCAATGTAACAATGATATCATGATATCTCGGCGTTGTATGGTAAAAAAACGTCAAAAACACCCTCCCAAATACCTTGCCCTGACAGCCCCTCCATTGAGCCCCATATACTGCGTTCTGGGCCGAAAAACAGAGGGGGTGATGCTTTCCCCTCTCCAGAAACACTCGCGTCCCTGATGCGCAATGGTGTTGTCCATAAATTCGTTTATTGCCTACGAATAATCGTCATTGATCGAACTCAGCCCACAGACCGCAAGGTCGCATGGCTTGCGATCCGTGGGCTGAAATATGATTAATGACGAACGTCAAATGGCAATAAACGAATTTAGGTGCAAGGCCCTCCACGCCAAAACTTAGTTACCTCCCCCACACTAATAATAGCTTACAGAAAACGGGGATCCACTGTATGAAAACGTGCGAAACAACTTCAGAGCTTGGCACCCTGCGCTCACGTCTCTTAGACCTCACCCTGCGCAACAACCTTCTCAATTATAAACCTTCAAACACTCGCAGTATCCAGATCAACGATGAACTTCCGGCGGCTGTTTATCACACTCTTGTCATCTGTGAAAAAGGCATGAAATTTTATCCTGCCGGAAAAAATACCGATGCCGGAGTTGATGAAAAAAATTTGTGGAAATACCCTGCCTTTGCAAAACCCACTGCAAAACAGCAGGACCTCATCCTCAAAACACCCTATGACGATATCAGTCTGCGTCAGCGCCTCTATACCCTTTCCAATAAATCACGCACCGTCTTTGAAGAGCAGGGATATCCGGTTCTCTATCTTGCCCTCGGTTTTGTCAGCTGGTCGGAACCCGAACATCCCGACAAACTCTACAAAGCCCCGCTTCTTCTCATCCCCGTAGAACTCACCCGCCAGAAAGTCAAAGACAACTATGTTCTTACCTGGACTGGGGATGATGCCGTAACTTCCCTCTCCCTCACGGCAAAACTTGCCGAACAGGGAGTGACACTGCCCGAATTCACGATGCCCGAAACGGCGGACGGTCTTACGGCATACGCAGCGGCAGTTGACGCGGCTATCAGATCAAAAGGATGGGAGTACTGCCCGGAGATTGCCCTTGATCTCTTCAGCTTCCGTAAGTTCGTGATGTTTAAGGATCTTGATCCCGAATCATGGGGCGAAGGATTCTCCCCGGAAACCCATCCGCTGATTGCAGAACTGTTCCATCCCGGCTCCACCAGTGCGGCTGACGCGGGCATTGCTTTTCCGGAAAACGAGATCGATCTCAGGCTGCCTTCCGAAAAATCCTACAACATTATGGATGCCGACTCGTCCCAGATAGCAGTCATTGAAGAAGCAAAGTCAGGGAAAAATCTCGTCGTCGAAGGACCGCCCGGCACCGGCAAATCCCAGACGATTGCCAACATGATCGCAGAAATGCTTGCCCGCGGAAAAACCGTTCTGTTCGTCTCCGAAAAAATGGCAGCACTCGAAGTGGTGAAACGGCGTCTTGACACCGCAGGCCTTTCCCGTTTCTGTCTTGAACTTCATAGTCAGAAAGCTAAGAAAGGCGAGGTCATCCGGGAACTCGAACGCTGCATTCAGCACCCTGACACCAGCGCGCCTGCAACAGAGAGCATCCATCTTCAGATCGACTCTCTCAGAAACGAACTCGACAGCTACTGCCGCGAACTCACCGAACCTGTCGGAGCCTGTGCCTTTACGCCCTACGACCTGTTTGGGATCCGCGAACAGTACCGCTATGAGTTCGAGGACAGTCCCGAAGGACCGGCACGGCGCATTCCGCGTGTTGTGATCCCCAATGCAGAGACCATCACGCCTGACCAGTACAAAGATGCCATTGCTGCGCTGCATGATATCGAAGCCCTTCTTCCAACGCTCATGCCCACCGTCCGCAGTCTCACTCGTCACCCGTGGGCGGGCTGTGTGCCGGGTCTTGTCCTGCCGCAGGATCGTGACGAGATTCTCGAACTTGTTGATACCTACCGGACCGATATCGAAACGTTGCTCTCCTCCATGCGGCGTTTGTCTGATCTTACCGGAGTCCCTGTTCCCCGCGAAGAGACCGGCGTCTCCCGTATGGTTGAATCCTGCCGTCTTCTGACCAGCGATTTCGCCGCGGATGCAAACACGCTCACCAATCCCCTCTGGGACAAACCCGCAGAAATTGCAAGACTCACAGCAAATATGCAGAAACTCTCTGCCCACCGCTTACGCATCCTTGCCTCACTGCGTCCGGAAATATTTTCCCGCAACCCAAGCAGACTCTATGCCGCATTCCGCGAGGTTGCCAGTAAAGGAACAATTGCCAAAATGTTCTCCGGCTCCTATAAAGAGATCAAAACAGAAATTGCTTCATACTATACCGGCGCTGTTCCGCCCGACGCACAAATTCTCACCGATCTCCTTGACGCACGCGACTATCTCACCGCCCGCGATGAATGGACACGCGACGAATCTCTCTATACCGCAGCATTCTCTCCGGTCTGGCGTGGGGAAGAAACCGATCCGGCAGCACTTTCCCGGTATGCTGAATGGATAACGGCAGTCCGGCTTATGGTAAAGGAAGGGCTTGCGACGGCAAAAACTCTTGAACTTCTCGGAGCCGGTTCAATCACGACCGAAACAGTTACGCCGCTCTTCGCTGAAGTTCAGTCCGCCGCCATTGCACACAGTGACGCGCGTACAAAACTCTTCGCAAGGATTGGAATTTCCGAAATGGAGGATCCCACCTTTGCCGAGCAGCGTAAACGCTGCGACCTCTGGTCTTCGGATATTGACGGCATCATTCACTGGAGTAAACTCCTCTCCTATACCGATCACTGCGGCAAAACCGCGGCGGCACCGATTATCGATCTCCTCTTTACCGACAAACTTGTGCCGGGTGATCTGGTTCCCGCGTTTCTCACCGGCTACGCAGACTCGCTTCTCCGGGATGCATTGTCCACGCGTCCGACCCTTGCCAAATTCTCCCAGATCCCCCATGAACAGAAGATTGCCGCGTTCACCGCATGTGACCGCAATGCAGTTTTGGAAAACTGCAAACGAATTGCAGCGATCCTTGAAGGAAAAATCCCCGAGCTCTACTCAGGCGCATCCCGCGACTCGGAGATGGGAGTCCTCACCGGAGAGTTCAACAGAAAACGCGGTCACATGTCAATACGCATGCTCATGAGTAAATCAGGTCACCTCATTCAGCAGATTAAACCCTGTTTCATGATGAGTCCCTTATCTGTTGCCCAGTATCTCGATCCGCGCTCGGTACAGTTTGATATCATCATCTTCGACGAGGCGAGTCAGGTCAGACCCGAAGATGCGCTCGGTGCACTTATGCGCGGACAACAGCTTGTTGTGATGGGCGATTCCCGTCAGCTGCCGCCGACGGCATTCTTTGATCAGATTGCAAACGATGCGGATGAAGATGACGCAGAGTCTGTCGCAAGTATCGCGGACATGGAAAGCCTGCTTAATGTGTGCAAACAGTCATATCAGACAAAACGTCTTCGCTGGCACTACCGGTCACGGCATGAGTCCCTGATTGCCGTGTCCAATCAGGAGTTCTATGACGGCAACCTGATGGTTTTCCCGTCTCCCATGCACGAGACTCCTGATCTTGGTCTCTCCTTTGTCCATCTGCCGGACACCGTGTACGAGCGCGGCAAAGCAGGAGTGAACCGCGGTGAAGCAAAGGCGGTGGCCGAAGCGGTCATCGAATACTACCGCAGGTTCCCTGACAAAACGCTTGGCGTGGCAACATTTTCCACCCGACAGCAGGAGATTATCCGCCACGAGGTTGATCTCCTCCTCCGCGATAATTCTGATGTTGAAGTAATTATGCGGCCGGAGAACGGTGAAAATTTCTTCGTGAAAAATCTGGAAACCGTTCAGGGAGATGAGCGCGATACCATGCTCATTAGTATCGGGTACGGGTTTGATGAAAATCATAAGCTCAGCAAAAATTTCGGTCCTCTCAATCAGGATGGGGGAGAGCGGAGACTTAACGTTCTCATCACCCGTGCACGTGAACGTTGCGTCGTGTTTGCCAATTTCCGGGGAACCGATCTCGATGTGGACGCTGGCTCATCTTCCGGCATTACCGCACTTGCGACGTTCCTCAGTTACGCTGCCGACCCGACCGCACCAATTGTCGCTACCGGTGATACGCCTGATGATGTGGCCGGTCTTTTTGCTGATACGGTCGGACGGCTTTTGGAGGACAACGGCTACACTATTGCAAAGAATGTCGGATGTGCCGGGTTCCGCATTGATCTCGCGGTTGAAAATCCAAAAGTCCCGGGCGTGTATCTTGCAGGAATTCTTTGTGACGGTCCGTACTACTGGTCATCAGAGGTCGCGCGTGATCGTGACCGGCTCCGTACGCAGGTGTTGGAAGGACTTGGATGGAACCTGATTCGCATCTGGGCGACTGAGTGGTACCAGCATCCCGCATCCTGCACAAAAGATCTGCTGAGCGCGGTTGAGGCCACCAAAAAAGCTCCGAAGAAAAAACAGATACAGGCTGCAAAGCAGAAGTCATCTGCAAAAGTTCCGAAGAAACCAGCGGATAGCAAAGTGGAATCGACCGAGGCGGATCAGGCAGCTGCTCTGCAGTCACCGGCAGTAAAACCCGGTCTGCATCTCGATTCCTACGTCTGCTGCGAAGAGTGTTCGCTTCGCAGCTATCACCAGTTTGCCTCGGTTCCCGATTCGGTTCTCGGTACCGCAATCGTGCAGATCGTATCTGTGGAAGGACCGGTATCTGAAACCGTTCTTGCGGCACGTGTCAAAGAGCTTGGCCGTGTTCCGCGTATGACCGCACTCGTGCGTGACCGCATCAGATCGGTTGCCGACGCAGAAGTTGCCGAAGGACGACTCATCCGGGACAGCGAGAGATTCCTTCTTGTTCCTGAGTGTGTCGTCTCTCCCCGCGAACACCCGGCAAAATGGTCTCCGGCAGATGTCTCGCTGAACGAGATCGCAGCGGCTGCGGTGACCATTCTTGCAAAACAGTTCTCCACTCCCAAGGGAGATCTCATCCGTCACACCGCAGTTGTTCTGGGATTCAAAGCAACTGCCCAGGTAAAAGATCGCATCGAAGCGGGAATCGACCATGCAATCAGTGTAGGACTCATCAAAGCGGATGGAAACACCTGCAAGACTGTCTGAAAATCTGCCCGGTCATTCCATACCCTTTTTTTGATACCGCGTCACACTATATACTAGCTTTTGGGACTGTCCATGTTTGAAGCATTTTCTGCCGTAACCGAATCTGCGCCCTATCTCTTTGAGGGCATGTGCGTCACCCTCGCACTTGTCGGGGTATCGCTCTTTATCGGATTCCTCTGCGGCATTGTGCTCACTCTCGGACAGGTGTACGGCCCGTGGATTGTCAAACGAATCGTTGATATTTATGTCTGGTTCTTCCGCGGCCTCCCGAATATCGTACTTCTGTTCCTTTTCTACTTCGCGTTATTCCCGATGACCGGATTTGATATACCGGCATTCGCAGTTGCCGTGGTAGTGCTCGGACTTAGAAGTGCCGCATATCAGTCCCAGATCTTCCGCGGGGCAATCCTATCTATTGCCGACGGCCAGATGCTTGCAGCACGTTCTCTTGGTATGACGCGGTGGCAGAGTATCAAAACCATCATCCTGCCGCAGGCACTGCGCCTGTCCCTTCCCGGATGGTCGAATGAGTATCCGGTTCTGTTGACCGATTCAGCTGTAGCTTATGTGATTGGCGTGGCAGAACTTCTGACAAGAACCAGTCAGGTTATCAGCAAAACCGGCGAGCCAATGGTTTTGTATCTTACCTGTGCGGTTATTTTCATCCTTCTGAACTACGGAGGCATGATGCTTATTCAGCGTGTGGAAAAGAAAGCCCGCATCCCCGGATTCGGCAATAATGAGGTGACAGAGACATGAGTGAAACCCCCATTCTCCGGGTGGAGAATCTTTCCAAATCCTATGGCGATCTGCAGGTTCTCAAATCCGTATCGTTTGATGTCTACAAAGGCGAGACCAAAGCGTTTATCGGCCCGTCGGGAACCGGCAAAAGTACGCTTCTCCGGTGCATCAACCAGCTGACCGTTCCCGATTCGGGGAACGTCTACCTTAACGGTGAGGAGATAACCCATTCCGGCGCGAAGATCAATGAGTACCGGCAGAAGATGGGCATGGTGTTTCAGAACTTCAATCTCTTCGATCACCTGACTGCTGTGAGAAATGTGGAGATTGCACTTCTTAAAGTCAAAAAGATGGAGAAGGCTGAGGCACGCAAGAAGGCGATGTTTGAGCTTGAGCGCGTGGGGATGGCCGACCGGGCTGATTATTATCCGGCCCAGCTTTCCGGCGGTCAGGCGCAGCGTGTGTCCATTGCCCGTGCTCTTGCCATGGATCCTGATGTCATGCTGTTTGACGAGCCGACGTCTGCTCTGGATCCGGAACTGAAGCGTGAGGTGCTTGAGGTCATGCGAAAGCTTGCAGCTGATGGTATGACCATGCTGATTGTGACGCACGAGATGCATTTTGCTACCTCATTTGCGACCGAGATTTTGTTTATGGAAAATGGCGAAATTGTTGAGCACGGTAGCCCGGCCGATATTCCTACCAGCCCGTCGTTTGAACGCACCCGTGCCTTTATGGGAGCCTACGAAGAGTAGTCATGGCCGCGGCGGATACCCTTACCACCAATGCGACTGCGCTGTCCGGTGCGAGTGATTTTCTGAGCGAAGTCTGGGCACAGATTCTCGCAGAGATTCCGTTCTGGCAGAACACGCTTCTGCCGGCGCTCTGGGATGGTCTTATCGTCACGCTTCAGCTGGTGGCGCTTACTGCACCGTTTGGATTCCTTTTGGGCCTTCTGGTAGCAGTTGCCCGTGTCTACGGGGCAAAGCCGGTACGCTGGGCTGCGCAGTTGTATGTGATCTTCTTCCGTGGTTGTCCATTGCTTGTGCTGCTGTTTATTCTCTACTTCGGGTTGCCGTCGGTAGGTATTGTTCTTGGCGCGTTCACGGCAGCTCTGGCTGGATTCATTCTTTGTAACTCGGCTTACAACTCTGAGTATATCCGCGGCGCTCTGCAGTCCATTAAAGGCGGCCAGATGACCGCAGCACAGGCTCTTGGGATGACAAAACTACAGGCTGTCCGCTATATTGTGATTCCGCAGGCACTTCGAAAAGCGCTGCCCGGGGTTTCCAATGAGTTTATCTATCTGATCAAATATTCGTCCCTTGCCTATGTGGTGACGGTGATTGAACTGACCGGTGCTGCAAAGATTATTGCGAGCAAGTACTTTGCATATTTTGAGGCGTTTGCAGCGGTTGGTATATTTTATCTGGTGATTGTAACGATTGCAACAATCGCTATCAATAAGCTGGAGAAGAAGTATGCGATTCCCGGGACTGGTGCGGGAAAGATACTTTGAAACGTTTTATGTGTGACGAATGCTTAATAGACCTGTATGTCATTTTCGCTTGATGTGATTGATAAACTGGCAGCACTGATTACCGCAGCGTTTGGTCTTGTTGCTGCTCTTGCCTGGAACTCGGCAATTCAGACGATTTTCAAGGAAGTGTTTGGTGATCAGAGTAGTATTCCTGCAATGGTTGGGTATGCAGTTTTTGTAACTATTATTGCCGTGGCTTTTACCGTCTGGATTGGGTATGTTTCCAACAAGACCAAGGAGAAGATCCAGCCGTCCGCGAAGGACGACTAATCTTTTTTCGGGAGTACAGAGAGAAAGTTTATAATTGGTGTTTTGAATATGTGTAATCAGCGCGTAACAACGCGTTGTAGTTTGAATGGAACTTCTTTATGCTATTGTTGTAATCATAGGGCTGTTCATCTTTGAGTCGATCGCAAGTATTGATAATGCGATCATCAATGCTGATATTTTAGCCACTATGAAGGAGAAGGCCAGGCGCTGGTTCCTTGTTTGGGGAATTCTTCTGTCGGTTTTTCTCGTCCGCGGTATTTTGCCGTGGCTGATTTTATGGGCTGCAAATCCGTCTCTTGGACCGATTGGCGCTCTGACGGTAACTTTTACGGATGATGATCTTGCTATGGCTGCAATGGAGAGCACTGCTCCGTATCTCCTGATGTTTGGAGGTATGTTCATGGTGTTTCTTTTCTGCCACTGGCTGTTTGCCGAGAAAAAGGACTGTATTATGCCAGGCGAGCGGTTCCTGACGAATCAGGCTCCCTGGTTTTATGCGGTCGCATCTGTGCTTCTGCTCGGTGTGGTGTGGGCAACGCTTGAGAGTGATCCACTGCTCGCGTTCGCGGCGGTTGCCGGTTCGACTTTGTTCTTTTTGGTTCAGGGTTTCCGGTTGTCTGCTGATAAGAAGTCTGCCGAGCTTGGTCATAGTGAGCGGTCGGATTCTGCGAAGCTGATGCTCCTTCTTGTGATCGACAGTACTTTTTCGATCGATGGAGTTATCGGTGCGTTTGCGTTTACGTTTTCGGTTCCGCTGATTTTTATCGGATGCGGTCTTGGTGCTATTGTTGTGCGTGAGCTGACGATTAAGTATATTGATACGATTAAGCGCTATGTGTATCTGAAGAACGGTGCGATGTATTCGGTTCTGGTGCTGAGTTTGATCATGGTTGCGGAAGGTTTCGGTTTGCACATTCCTCCGTGGCTTGCTCCGGTTTCCATGGTGGTGATTGTTGCCGTGTTCCTGTATATTTCGGTGCTTCGCATCCGCCGCGGCAAGGCTCCGGTTTGTCCGGTTCCCTCTGCGCGTTAACCTCATCACAATCTTTTTTTTGTTTGGTTGCAAAAGAGTCAGTATGCGAGTTTGCTGTGCTCAGGTTGCTCAGGAGTGGGGTAATGCTGAGGTTATGTTTGCGCGGGCTGAAGAGGCTGTTTTGCGGGCTGTAGGAGATGGAGCGGAGATGGTGGTGTTTTCCGAGCAGTTTGCTACCGGGTGGCGGGGTTCTGGAGTACAACCAGACACTTCGGGAACGGAGGTGAAGGGACGGTGGCTGGATCTTGCGCGGAAGTTTGGGGTTGCGGTTGTCGGGTCGTATGCGCGGGAGGTGCCGGGTGGTTTGCCGCAGAATGTGATGTTGATTGCGGGCCCGCACGGGGAGGTGCTCGCAGAGTACGCGAAGATACATCTGTTTACCCCTGGCGGGGAGGAGATGCGGTATTCTGCGGGGATAGAGCCGGTCTGTTTTTCGTACGGGGGAGTGAAGTTTGGATGCGCGGTCTGTTTTGACTTGCGGTTTCCTGAGTTGTTTCGTGAGTATTTGCGGCTGGGGTGTGAGTGTGTGATTGTGCAGGCGGCGTGGCCAGCTGCGCGCGTTGCGGACTGGGAGCTGCTGCTTCGTGCGCGGGCGTTGGAAAACCGGAGGTATGTTGTAGGGTGCGGATGTTTGGGGTATGATGCTTGTTGTGGGGTGGATTATTCGGGACGCGGGATGGTTTGTGATTATGAAGGGCGCGTGGTGGCGGATGCGGGGGTGTTTGCGGGGGGATGTTTCTGGGAGGTGGATGTAGAAGGAGTGAAGGGGTGGCGGGAGAAGTGGGGGATGACTCAATAATATGTTATATGGAATTAAATTGAGAAATTATACACGAGCCAATTAATGTCATCTGATGAAATCAATACAATTCTCGTCGTAAGTGCTCACTATTATCCTGTTAAAGGGGGGACACCAACCCATACTCATTGCTTGTGTAGTGCTCTTGCTGAGTTGGGAAAAAATGTGCATCTTATTACTGCAGGTGGTGATGCTCCAGTAACTGATGATGTGTTGGAACATGATTCTCATTTGAACTATACCTTACACCGCATTCCTACCAGAGGATTGTACAAGGATGACTTTTATTTTCTCTGGAGTATCCGAAAGGAACTTCCAAAATATATTTCTCAGCTCCATCCTGATGTCGTAAATATATCTACAGGAAATTTCGTACCGCTTGTATTGAGATTTGCTGATGTAGGTGATGTTCCTATTGTGTACACGGTGCACAATGTTCCGCCAGAGGAGCATCCATTCAATCACTCATTGGGGATTGGTGCATTTTCTTCGATTGTTCGAAGGATCTACTTGTCAAGTATCGGGATGCTTGCACGAATGACCATCGCATTTGGTAGATATGACTCTCTGATTTCTGTGAGTGAAAATACGAAAAAGAAGCTCATTTACATTGGAGCGAATCTGAAACAGATTCACATTGTGGGAAATGGTGTCTCCATTCCAGAAAAAAAGGATGTATCTGTTCGTCCATTTCAGTTAGATAATTTACGTATAGTAACAGTTGCAGGAATTATTGAGCATAAAGGACAGCTGGATATGGTCTATGCCATGAAAAAAATTTTGTTGGAAGTATCATCTGCCAAATATTACATTGTGGGGCCTGTGCGTTCTCCCGGGTATCGTGATCGCATCCTTTCTGCTTCAAAGGATTTGGGGGTCGGGGATTCGGTTATTCTTACCGGTGAGGTCACCAATGAAGAGATAGAAGAGTTCTATAACTCCTGCGATATTTACGTACAACCATCATATCAGGAGGGATTTTGCATTGCCATTCTTGATGCTATGATTCGGGAAAAACCAGTTGTTGGGACAGATGTTGGAGAAATTGCGAAGTTTGTCGCAGATGGAAGAGGTATTCTTTTGGAGAATCCAGATGCGGACAATCTTTCCGATGCGGTACTGCGATATGCTCACGATTCAATGTTTCGTGTTTCTGCAGCAAAAAATGGCCGTGACTTTGTAGAGGAACACTATGGTTGGAAATCTGTTGCATCTGCCACGTTAGATGTGTATGAAAAAACTAAAAAATCTGTTCACAAGGGAAACCGTAATAACCCCATTGAATAGATATTATAGAATAAAACAGGTGATCCGTATAGATAAAACAGCATTCATTACTGGCATTACTGGACAGGATGGATCGTACCTTGCAGAACTTCTCCTCAGCAAAGGATATACGGTCCATGCTTTAGTTCGGCGTTCATCCACCTCAAATACCTCAAGGATAGAACACCTTCTTCAAGAAACAGATGAATCGAATATACCATTTTATCTGTACTTCGGTGATTTATCGAATAGTGAGCAGATTTTCAACATTATCTCCAATCAGAAACCGGATGAGGTCTACAATCTCGCTGCACAAAGTCATGTTCGCGTGAGTTATGATTGTCCGGCATACACAGGCGATATAACAGCTATTGGTGCCGCACGTCTTTTGGAGGCGATAAGGCATTGCAATAAAGAGATAAAATATTATCAGGCTTCAAGTAGTGAAATGTTTGGATCCACCCGGCCGCCTCAAAATGAAGTAACAGTATTTCATCCGCGAAGTCCGTATGCATGTGCAAAAGTTTACGCACATTATCTGACTCAAAACTATCGTGAGAGTTACAATATGTTTGCTTGCAGCGGCATTCTTTTCAATCATGAGTCTCCGCGTCGTGGCGAGAATTTTGTTACCCGAAAAATAACAAGAGGTATTGCTGCAATTCTTGCTGGAAAGCAGACCGGTCTAATCATGGGTAATCTCGATGCAAAACGTGATTGGGGATATTCACCGGAATATGTTGAGGCTATGTGGATGATGCTTCAGCAGGATAAACCGGATGATTATGTCATTGGTACTGGAGAGAGCCATTCTGTCCGTGAATTCCTTGAGATCGCCTTTGATTATGTTGGTTTGGATTGGAAAACCCATGTGTCATTTGATAAGAAATTTTTCCGCCCAGCTGAGGTGGATGATTTGATCGCAAATACAAAAAAAGCCCAGACAAAATTGGGATGGAAGCCGAAAATAACCTTCCGTGATCTAATGAAAATCATGATTGATTCGGATATGCGGGCAGCAGGTCTTGAACCTGTTGGTGAGGGTGATGAGATCCTAACTCGTGTATGTCCCAATCGATGGTGGGCAGTGGATTAATTTTTCATTTTTCGGGTAGATTTAATGTCATTCTGGAATGAACACCAAATACTGGTAACCGGTGGGCAGGGATTTTTGGGGAAATGGGTTTGCAAAGTACTCAAAGACCGAGGAGTCACTCCGGAAAATATGCACATTCCATCCAGTAGAGATGCGGATTTGAGAAAATGGGATGATTGTGTTGAGATAGTAACAGACGTTGATATTGTCATCCATCTCGCGGGACGGGATGGAGGCATCAGTTATAATTCCGATCACTCCGGGAGTATCTATTATGATAATGCAATCATGGGTCTTCAATTAATGGAAGCATCCCGACAAGCCGGAGTGAAAAAATTTGTTTCAGCCGGTACTGTCTGCGCTTATCCTCAATCGGCAAAGGTTCCGTTGGAAGAATCATCCTTTTGGGAAGGGGCCCCTGATGTATCGAATGCTCCCTACTGCCTTGCGAAGAAAATGGCACTTGTTCAGGCACAGGCATACCGCAAGGAGTATAATTTTAATGCAATTCATCTTCTCCTGACAAATATGTACGGACCAGGAGATGTATTTGATCCGATTCGATCACGTTCGGCTGCATCCATGATTCGAAAATTTGTTGATGCAAAGCGGAATAACCTTCCCGAAGTCCAGATGTGGGGAACTGGATATGCGTCACGGGAATTTTTGTATGTTGAGGATGCGGCCGAGGCTTTTGTTCTCGCAACAGAGCTATATAATTCGTCTGAGCCCGTTAATATTGGTTCTGGCCAGGAAACGACTATGCGGGATATGGTTGGTATGATTGCTGAAATTACGGGATATCGTGGTTCTATTGTGTGGGATGCATCAAAGCCGGAGGGGCAGATAAGGCGATGTTCTGATGTAAGCAGGGCTGAGAGGGAGTTTGGTTTTCGGGCGCGGACTAGATTAGAGGATGGGTTGGGGAGAACGATTGATTGGTACTGCAATTATTCAGATATACATTAAATAATATTTGAGTGAATTTACCAGTGCTTTTAGCAGATTCGAACTTAATTTTGCAATAATTTTAATCTGTGAGGTTAAATCGAGTTTCTGCAGTTCCGTAATTGATGATATGTTGATCACTTCCTGGTGATATTTAATTAACTCAGATGTTTCC
>CAZABQ010000046.1:0-16188 GCA_964483485.1 uncultured Methanomicrobiales archaeon | reverse complement strand
GCATTCCAATAATTGTGGGATATCGATGGAGATTAAGATCACCTCTAATACCAGAAACGAGCTTTTAAGCCGTAATGAGGTTGCGTTTACCGCTGTATATGACGGTGCAACCCCTGCCCGTGCAGATATCGGAGCAAAAATTGCAGCAATGCAGAATACCCCGGTCGAAAAACTTATCCTCTCCTCACTGAAGGGACGCTTCGGAACCAAATCCGTTGCTGGTGTCGCACGCATCTACGATTCCGTTGAGGCACTGAACGCAACCGAGCGTGCATTCCTGATTGCCCGCGGAAAGCCAAAAGCAGAGAAGGAGGAGTAATTCGATGGCAGCAAAGAAGGTCGCAAAGGAAACCCCGAAACGCAGTGAGCTCTACTCGGTTGACGGACAGGGAAAGGCAACCACGACTCACCGCCACTGCCCACGCTGCGGTCCGGGTGTCTTTATGGGCGAGCATGCAGACCGCTTCGCCTGCGGTAAGTGCGGATATACTGAGTTTAAGCAATAAAATACATTATTATGCCCGAAATGAGGGTTCTTGGCATTGAAGGAACGGCATGGAACTTCAGTGCCGCTGTTTTTGATGAGGATTTAGTTTGTCTCGAATCCTCACCGTATGTACCTCCTCACGGAGGCATTCATCCGCGCGAGGCAGCGCAGCATCATGCTGCGGTCGCGGCGGAAGTGATTGGTAAGGTTCTCGATAAAGCCGGAGAGGATATCGATGCGGTCGCATTTTCTATCGGACCGGGCCTTGGTCCGTCACTGCGAACGGCCGCGACTGCTGCACGGTCGCTTGCGCTGAAGTTCGGAGTTCCGTTAATCGGCGTGAATCACTGTGTTGCCCATGTGGAGATCGGACGCTGGTATACGAAGTTGTCCGACCCGATTGTGCTCTATGCATCAGGCGCGAATACGCAGGTGCTCGGATTTTTGAACGGGCGTTACAGAATTTTCGGCGAGACACTGGACATCGGTCTTGGTAATGCGCTGGATAAATTTGCCCGGAGTCATGATCTCCCGCATCCGGGAGGTCCGATCATTGAGGAGATGGCGAAGAAGGGATCCTATATTCCGCTTCCTTATACGGTGAAGGGGATGGATCTTGCGTTCTCCGGTCTGATGAGTGCGGCAAAGGAGGCAACCGCGCGCGGGGCTGCGATGGAGGATGTGTGCTGCAGTTTCCAGGAGACGGCGTTTGCGATGTGCGTTGAGGTCACGGAACGCGCACTTGCCCATACCGGAAAGGATGAGGTAATTCTGGTCGGTGGTGTCGGTGCAAATTCGCGGTTGCAGGAGATGCTTCGCATCATGTGCGAGGAACGCGGCGCACGGTTCATGGCGCCGCCCCGTGTGTATATGGGCGACAACGGGGCGATGATCGCCTATACCGGTAGAGTGATGCTGGAGGCAGGTTCGACCATTTCCGTCGCAGATTCCGTGGTGAATCCCGGGTTCCGGTCCGATCAGGTTGAAGTGACCTGGAGGAGCGATGCAGGCGAGCTGTTCGCTCCAGGCCAGTCGGAGACGGCAGAGCGGGGGGCAGAGGCAACAGTGGATCTGACCGGGGATGATGCGGTGAAGACGCGGCTCTCAAAAGGATACCGTGTTCCTGCGCTGGATAGGGTTCTTATCACGGAACGGACGCGCGCCGAGGCACGCTGTATTGCTGCTGCGCGCAGAGGCGGTGTGCCGGTTCCGGTGATTCGTGATGTTACCGATCACGCGATTGTGATGGAGAAGCTTTGCGGCGATGTGCTGAAGTATGTCATCACGAGTGATTACGCATACGAGGCGGGTGTCACGGTCGGGAAACTGCACAAAACAGGGATTGTGCACGGCGATCTGACGACGTCAAACATGATCCGGCAGAACGGACGTGTTTATCTCCTTGACTTTGGTCTTGCACAGATGACGGATGAGATTGAGCCGCGCGGTGTGGATCTGCATGTTCTGTTCCAGACGCTGGAGAGTACGACATCGGCACCCGAAGCCCTGAAGAAGGCATTCTGTGACGGGTATCGTTCGGTATTTACCGGAGCGGATGCAGTGATTGAGCGCGAGGCTGAGATTGAGCTTCGGGGACGGTATCTGTGATCACGGTCGTTACCGGCAACAAGAACAAGGCTGCTGAAGTGGCGGCATTTTTTGCCGGTATTTCCAAGGTGACGCATGTTGCTTTCAATTGTATTGAGCCGCAGGCGGACAGTGTGGAGGAGATTGCACATGCGAAAGCGGAACAGGCGTATGCGGCGCTTGGGGTGCCCTTACTTGTGGATGATACCGGACTCTTCATCGATGGGTTGTCCGGTTTTCCCGGGCCGTATGCGGCATACGTGCAGGATACCATTGGTAATACGGGCGTTCTCCGGTTGATGACAGATATTGCCGACAGGCGTGCGCACTTTGCGACCGCGGTGGGATACGCGGACGCCTGCGGTGTCCGGGTATTTTCCGGGCGCGTTGACGGTGAGATAACAACTGCCGAGCGCGGAACGGAGGGGTTCGGCTATGACCCGATATTTGCCGTGGACGGGCGGACACTGGCCGAAATGTCTATGGAAGAAAAGAACGGATTGTCTCACCGAGCCCGTGCTCTTGCAGCGTTTCGTGACTGGTATGTTGCCTCGCGATGAGCGTAATGGTTAATATCACTCAGCACCCACATTATAGAACTCAATATACGGGGTTATTCATACATGAGATTCCCAGAAGCAGAAGCAAGACTTCTTAATGTACAAATTTGCATGAAATGCAATGCTCGTAACGCATCCCGCGCAACAACCTGCCGTAAGTGTGGTTCCACATCCCTTCGCCCGAAGAACAAGGAACGCAAAGCATAATCGTGCAATATGTCGGTGCGGCAGAGTCCGTACCGGTCCAATTTTTCTTTCAGACTGTTTTAGTAAAAAAAAAGTTTAAACCGAGTAATAGGTTACGCGCTTTCCCTTTTCGCGGTACTCGCCTGCATAGGTGTCAAGGTTACGCTTATACCCGATACGGTCAACAAAGCCGAGCTGTTTTAACTCTTCGCGGACCCGCATGACTTCTGCTTCGTCGGACCAGTCAGCAGTAAATACATAGATGACTTTACGCTCATCGCGCGAGTCTTCATTCTCTTTTGCCGTGCTGACCTTTGCGCCGATACCGAGAGTTCCAAGAACCGTTGCGTCGCGAACTTTCTGCCATGCGGCGTCGATGTCTTCGGGAGGCAGAAATATCAGCCACTTTCCTGCTTCTTCCGCACCCGCAGCGCCCGGTGCTGTGCCGGGACGATCCTGCTGTATCCAGTAGGATCTGGTGGTTTTGGTGGGAACAATGCCTTCGCCGGCGGTATAGAGTCCTGCAATGTCAGCGGAGCTGCCAAGAGCTGCGAGAGCCGAAGCAAGCGAGGGGTAGGAGTCTTCAAAGACATGCAGACAGGACGCACAACGATTGATCAGATCCGCGCCGGCCTCAACTTCACGATACAGACACGTCTGTTCTTTTTCCAGCTGCTGCTCCATGAAGATGGTAAACATCCCGAATGCCAGATCGGTCAGTTCCTCTGTCATGATCTCTTCTTCGGTCTCTGTGACTTCGTCCGCGAACATGATATGTAAAGTATTGTATCATTGCAATACATCTTTAGATTTCGTATTCCGAAGACACGAAGCATATTATCCACAACGTTCTATTAGATAGATACAATGATATGGAAGCGTGACTATGGTCTCATTGCCCGTCAGATTCTGGCATGGGCTATTATAGGCCTGATCTACGTGGTACTCTTCTCCGTGATCGGATGGTGGCTTGCAGGAACCGGTATGTTCGGTTCGTCCTACCTGTACCTGATTATCGGAATGGCAGGAGTAATGGCACTTGTCCAGTATTTCCTTTCTGACAAACTGGTGCTGCTGGCAACCAAAGCCAAGGTTGTTACCGAAGATGAAGAGCCGAAACTGTATGCGATGGTAAAGAAACTCGCTGATGAAGCGGGTCTTCCGATGCCGCGTGTGGCAATCATGCCCTCGCCGGTACCGAATGCATTTGCAACCGGCAGAAGCCCGAAACATGCGGTAGTTGCAGTGACTCAGGCAATCAGAGGTATTCTGACCGATCAAGAACTGGAGGCAGTGCTTGCCCACGAACTCGCGCATGTGAAGAACCGCGATATGCTGACGATGACTATCGGCAGTTTTCTGGTCTCCATCGCGGCAATGATTATCAACAATGCCTTCATCATGGCACTCCTCAGCAGCAACCGCGACAGTGAGAACGGCGGAGGCATTATTGTCTTTATTGTTGCGATGGTTGTGGTGGTAATTGTCTATATCGTCGGAACGATGGTTACGATGGCAATTTCCCGGTACCGGGAGTTCTCCGCAGACCGCGGCAGTGCGTATATTACCCGCGACCCGGATGCACTGATTCGTGCGCTGAAAAAGATCTCCGGTAAGATGGAGACGATGCCCCCGGACAAGAAACGTGACGTTTCCGCATCCAATTCGTTCTTCATAATTCCGGCAATCTCGGGCGAGTCGGTGATGGAGCTGTTCTCCACACATCCGCCTCTTGAGAAGCGTATTGCAAATCTGGAGAAGGTCAAGCAGGAGATGCAGGGATACTAATCCCTTGTTTCTCTTTTGGAGAGAGATTCGGCAGATTTAATTACTTCAAAAAGATACATATATGACGCAAAGGCACTGATGGTCTAGAGGTATGACTTTGGCCTTCCAAGCCAATAGCCCGGGTTCGAATCCCGGTCGGTGCACTCCCTTTTTGTGGGTTTTTTTGGACTCGTGGTCTAGTGGTATGACGTCTCCTTCACACGGAGAAGGTCAGGAGTTCGAATCTCCTCGGGTCCATTCGATTTTAGAATGGGGGTTTCGTGGTGTGTATCTCCCGAATGCGGCAATAATCATTTGTCGACTCAGGAAATGACTATTATCACCTTCGAGAGGTGGTCCTGCGTAAGTCCTATTCAAAAAAGGTCGTTTTGGAAAAAAAACGATCACTGGTAGTATGCCACCAGCGACTCAAAAAGCTGCATCATAAACCGGTCAGGTACGTTTTTGTAGAGACCGTCACCCACACGTTCCGCGTGTCCCATTTTGCCGAGAACATGACCGTCAGGAGAAGTGATTGCCTCGATAGCCATGACAGAGTTGTTCGGGTTGAAATGAATGTCGGATGTCGGCTGATTGTCAAGGTCAACATACTGCGTTGCTATCTGACCGTTTCTGATGAGATCCGCTATCACGTCTGCGTCGGCAATGAAACGGCCTTCACCGTGAGAGATCGGGACGGCAAATACGTCGTCTGTGTTCACGTGTGACAGCCACGGGGATTTTACGGATGCAACACGCGTGCGCACAATCCGCGACTGGTGACGACCGATGGTGTTGAAGGTGAGCGTTGGTGAATGCTCGTCTGCGTCCACAATCTCGCCGTAAGGAACAAGACCCAGCTTGATCAGTGCCTGGAAACCGTTGCAGATGCCGCACATGAGACCGTCGCGGTTCTTCAGGAGGTCGTGGACCGCATCCTTGATTTTTGCGTTGCGGAAGAAGGCGGTGATGAACTTGCCAGAACCGTCCGGTTCGTCGCCGCCGGAGAAACCACCGGGGATGAAGATCGCATGCGAGCGGCGGATCGCGTCTGCGACGCGGTCCACCGATGCTGCGGTGTCTTGTGCGGTCATGTTGTTGATGATGATGATCTCAGGAACTGCTCCGGCACGGGCAACCGCTTTGGCGCTGTCGTACTCGCAGTTTGTTCCCGGAAAGACCGGTATGAGAACACGGGGGTTTGTAACGCGGACACGCGGTTTTGCGGTGTTTCGCTCGGTAAAGGTGATCTTCGGGATTGCCGGGCCGTCCTGCGGGATGTTGCAGGGGAAGACGGATTCAAGCGTTGATTCGTACACCTGCTGGAGGTTTGCAAGCGCGACAACGTCGCTGCCAAACCGGAACTCGGGTACAGCGGTTGTCGTGCCAAGAGGCGTGCCGATTGTGCCGGCAGTGTCGGCGAGTTCAAGAATGAACGAGCCGTACCGGTAGCCGAAGATGTCGGAAAGGGAGATGTCGTCAGCGTAATTGAAGCCGATGCGGTTGCCGAGCGCCATTTTGAGAATGCCCTCGGCAATGCCGCCGGAGGTAGGCGTCCAGCAGGAGAGAACATGCCCTTCACGCATCAGTTTGGTCACTTGAGTGAAGATCTGCAGAAGCGACTCAGTTGTTGGCAGATGTTCGGCATCGTATACGGGGGAGAGAAGGACGACGCGATGGCCTGCACCTTTGAACTCGCCTGAGATGATGTTCTGGATCTTTTCGGTGGTAACCGCAAAGGAGATCAGGGTCGGGGGGACGTCGAGATGTTCAAACGAGCCGCTCATGGAGTCTTTGCCGCCGATAGCGCCGATGCCAAGACCCATCTGTGCAGCAAATGCGCCGAGGAGTGCTGAGACCGGTTTGCCCCAGCGTTTTGGATCGTTCCCAAGTTTTTCAAAATATTCCTGAAACGACAGGTAGACCTCGGAAAACGCAGCACCGGTGGCAACAAGTTTTGCGGCACTTTCAACGACGGCGAGATAGGAGCTGTGATAGGGGCTTTTCTCCGCAATCGAGGGGTTGTATCCCCATGCCATGAGCGAGCAGTCATTGGTGTCGCCGTGCTCGACGGAGATCTTGGTAACCATTGCCTGTACCGGCGTCTGCTGATATTTGCCGCCGAACGGCATCAGAACGGCACCTGCACCAATGGTTGAGTCGAATCTCTCCGAGAGGCCGCGCTTTGAGCAGATGTTGAGGTCACCGGCAAGGGTGAGATAATTGTCGGTAAAGCTACCGGAGAACGGTTTGGTAAAGGATTGCGGAATGGAGAGGTCGGCGATGGTGTGTTTTTCGACACCGTTCGAGTTCAGGAACTCGCGGGAGATGTTGACGATCTCATCACCGTTCCAGGTCATCACGACACGCGGGTCTGCGGTGACCTCGGCAACAATTGTCGCTTCAAGATTTTCGGCATGGGCAAAAGCGAGGAAGGTATCTGCATCGTCTGCTGCTACGACGACCGCCATGCGTTCCTGTGATTCGCTGATGGCAAGTTCGGTGCCGTCAAGGCCGTCATACTTTTTCGGGACGGTGTTAAGATTGATTCTGACACCGTCGGCAAGTTCGCCGATGGCAACGGAGACGCCGCCTGCGCCAAAGTCGTTGCAGCGTTTGATGAGAACGGATGCGTCGGCGTTGCGGAACAGCCGTTGAATTTTCCGCTCTTCGGGAGCGTTTCCTTTCTGGACCTCCGCACCGCAGGATTCCAGGGAGCCTGCGGTGTGCGATTTGGAGGAGCCGGTTGCGCCGCCGCATCCGTCTCTGCCGGTTCTGCCTCCGAGAAGAATTATTTTGTCTCCGGGTTCGGGAGATTCGCGGCGGACGTTTGCGGCGGGAGCGGCGCCGATGACGGCGCCGACTTCCATGCGTTTGGCGACGTAGCCCGGATGGTAGAGTTCGTCCACCATGCCGGTTGCAAGGCCGATCTGGTTGCCGTAGGAGCTGTAGCCGGCGGCGGCGGTGGTGACGATTTTTCTCTGCGGGAGTTTACCCGGGAGCGTCTGATCAACGGGGGCAAGGGGGTTTGCAGCACCGGTGAGGCGCATGGCTGCGTAGACATACGCACGACCGGATAAGGGGTCGCGGATTGCGCCGCCGATACAGGTTGCGGCACCGCCGAAGGGTTCGATCTCGGTCGGGTGGTTGTGGGTTTCGTTTTTGAATAAGAGGAGCCAGTCTTCGTCGCGGCCGTTCACGGTGACGGTGATTTTCACGGTGCAGGCGTTGACTTCCTCGGACTCGTCAAGTTTTTCAAGTTTTCCCGCTGAACGCAGATACCGCGCGGCAATGGTTCCGAGGTCCATGAGGTTGACCGGTTTGGTTCTGCCGAGGGTTTTTCGCACGGCGAGGTAGTCGTCGAAGGCTTTTTGCAGGAGAGGGCTTTCGGTACGGACGGAGTCGAGCGTGGTGAGGAAGGTGGTATGGCGGCAGTGATCTGACCAGTAGGTGTCGATCATCCGTATTTCGGTGATGGTCGGATCACGTCCGCTGTTTTTGAAGTACTGCTGGCAAAATGCGATGTCGGCGGCGTCCATGGCAAGACCGAGGGATTTGGAGAGGTCCGCAAGGCCTCGGACGTCGAGGGAGGTAAAGCCGGTGATGACGGAGACTTTGTTCGGGGATGCGCAGTTCATCGCAAGAGTTGCGGGGATTGCAAGGGATGCTTCACGGCTTTCGATTGGGTTAATGACGTATTTTTTGATTTTGGTGAGGTCGTCGTCGCTGATTGCGCCGCCGATCACGTAGACGCGGGCGGTTTTGATGATGGGGCGTTCTTTTTGGGAGATCAGCTGGATACATTGTGCGGCGCTGTCGGCGCGCTGGTCAAACTGTCCGGGAAGGTACTCAACGGCAAACATCCGTTCGTCTGTGGCGAGGACCGGTGCGTCAGTGACAGTGTCAAGCTGCGGTTCGGAGAAGACGGTGTGTTTGGCGTATTCAAAGAGATCTTTTTCGATTCTGTCTGCGTCGTAGCGGTTGATGATCCGAAGTGTTGTGATGCTTTGCAAGCCAAGCAGTGTGTGAAGCTCACCAAGGAGTGCTTTGGCCTCGTTTGCAAGAGCAGGCTTTTTTTCGACGAATACTCTGAAAACCATGATAAAATTCCTTTCCTCTTCCCGGTATGGTATGTATAATTTAGGGGGAAAGGAATTATTACTTTGCTGTTAATCAGGAATTCATGTCTGCGTAAGCGATTTTTTCGGATGGGGGTTACGCGGTTGAGTGGTGATTTGCGGATGTACTCGGGGTAACCACGGATCACACGGAAATTTTACGGAACATCACGGAAAAATGCACGGAGAATGCCTGCGGCGCCGCAGGCATTCTCCGTGCATTTTTCCGTGGTATTCTGTTTGGTCCGTGTGCTCCGTGGTTACTCCAAAAAAACCACACTCGCCACTCAGCCGCTCACTTATCTCCAGAAAAATTACCCGAAACAGACCCAGCGGTCATAGATCGGGTCACGATCGTTTTCCCAGATCTCAAGGTCGCGGTCAACACCCTTTGCCCATTCCCGGACCCAGTGCGCCTCCTCTTCGGTTGCGACCGTAATAAGCGTCTCCGCAGTAATTCCTGCGAGTTCCTCGACAATCGGCCGCCAGAGGTCCTGCGTGTAGACATACATCTGGCCGAACATGATGCCAATGCCTCGGTCTGCATCCGGCAGGTAGGCGGAGGCGACGGTTCCGTCGATGTAGAGGGTACCTTCAGGCACCAGACGTCCCGAAGAGAGACCAAGCGCCAGAAGGGAGGGGTCGTTATCGTAGGCAAGAGGGACGCCACCCATCTCACGGATGATCATGGAGCCGATGCCCGAACCTGCGCAGGCGTCAAGACAGAGACCGGGGGCGGAAGTACCCCAGACCTCATGCAGAAGATCGCGGACTTTCTCGATTCTGTCAGGCGGAAGATCTTCGCGGACCGGTGCAATTTCTTCAAGAAGAATCTGCGAGAAGTGGGCACGCAGTGCGTCATCGACTGCGGCACGCGGTTCCTGATAGATGTCGCCGTCGGCAGCAGAGAACAGTGCGAACTCCTGTTCGGTGGGAGTGCGGAAACTCCAGCTTGTTCCGACCCATTCGGCATCCGTGCGAACGGCAAGAAGCACAGGATTTTCTTCTTCGTCAATCAGCATCCGTGCACCGCCGGGGAACGGTTCGGCTTCGCAGATCAGAATGCCCGGTTCTCCGCTGTTGACAAGAGAGGCGTAGTCCGGCTCCAGAAATCGGAGTTCGTCCAGTTCCAGCATTGCGGGAATCGTTTTCATGCTTTTTTCTCCTCAAACCGTCCGATGGTGAGGCCTCCGGGGGAACGGATGATTCCGCTTACCAGAGCATCTTCGTGCAGCCAGACCTTGTCACCGGAGACATCGCCGAGGATGTCGGCGCCGCGCTCGATTCTGACGCTGTGGGCGATCACGTCGCCGTGAACGGCGGTCCGCTCACCGATGTTGACTCTGCGGGTCGCGTGAACCCCGCCAAACAGCGTCACATCGTTTTTCAGGGTGAGAGATTTTGCCTTGATGTTTCCATGCAAGCGGCAGTTGACGCCGACCTCCATCGGCGTTACGACGGAGAAGTAGCGCAGGTCCATGGTGGTCCGGGGCGGAAGAACAAGCGGCTCGCAGTTTGCTTCGGAGATGATGGCGTTCACGGTCTTTTCCACTTCGGCCTCGTTGTCGAGGTGGAGCATGGTCATTACATAGAGCAGGAGATAGAGAATCACCGGCATGGGGTTTCTGATGCAGATGTCACCCAGTGCCTTGAACTCTTTTTCAATGACTACGTTGTCGCCGATGTCAAGGTTTCCGCCGATGGTCAGTTTGCCGTGAACTTTGACACCTTCGCCAAGGTAGGCGTCTCCGTTGCAGATGACGGTGCCGTTGATTTCGCAGAAGTTGTCGATTCTGAGATCACCTTCGGCAACGACGTCACCGGTAAGTGTGCAGAACTCGCAGATGACGATGTCGTTACCGTAGAGGCCGTAACCGATGTCGCAGTGGTCACCTACGAGGATATCGTTCTTTGTTTTGAGGATGCGTTCCTGTAGTTCGGTTTTGTCAGGAAGGATGCATTTTTTGAATAGTTCTGCGGTGGCAATTGCGGCGACCGAGGACTCTTCGCTGTGCGGGGTTTCTGTTTCCGGAACGATCTCGACGAGTTTGTCCTCGTCTTCTGCGGCGGGCGCAGTGATTTCTGGGGAAAGCTCCGCTTCAGGAATGGGTTCTGCAACAATAATCCGTTTTTTTCCCTCTGCCATGGTCGACCCTGTAGTTAGTAGTAATATCGTTATGCGCCGTACTTATGGGTTTTGTCAATGAGATCAAGCAGGATCGGCATGAGATCTCCGCCGGAAATCCGACACAGGGCACCGGCTGCGCAGGAAATCTCGTCGTATGCACTGACGCGGTCGATTCTTGTGCCGTCGCCGCGGATGATCAGGGGAACCGGGTCTGCGCTGTGTTCTTTGATGGTACACGGGGTTGAGTGGTCACCGCAGACGGCGATCATGAGTCCGGGCATGTCCATCAAAGGCCTGAGTTCCCGGTCGATTTTTTCGAGGAAGTCTTTCTTTTCGATTGCTTTTCCGTCGTGACCGTATTCGTCGGCATTTTTGATGTTGAAGAGGACGAAGTCCTGAACGGCAAGTTCGCTGATGACGAGTCTGACCTGTTCGTCAAGCGGGGTTTTTGGTCCGACCGGGATTCTTTTGAGTCCGACGGAGCTGCCGATACCGGCGATGAGAGCCGCGGCGGCGACGACGCTGCCGGAGAGTTCGTGTTTTTCTGCGAAGGGTTCGTAGACGCCCATGACGCCTGCGCCCCGGATGAGGACGATGTTTGCCGGGTTCTGGCCTGCGGCTTTGCGTGCAAGGTTGACCGGGTGATTCCTGAGAATCTGTTCTGCCTGACGGCAGAACTCGTTGCAGACTTCGGCAGTGAACTGCGCTTCGGGAGTTGCGGCACCTTCGGGGTGGATGGTCTTGGGCGGAACGCCGGTGGATTTGGGGTCGTTGCTGGAGACGTCAGCACTGAGTCCTTTGCCCCGGAGAGCAAGGGCTGCACGATGACCTGTTCCCGGCCGGAATTCGATGGTGACGCCGTATCTGCTGAGGTCGACACCGTTCTGGATGGCGGCGGATATTTCGGCGGTGTCGGGAATTCTTCCGGCGCGCCGGTCAATGACGTTGCCTTGTTCGTCAAGGGTTGCGTAGTTGGCGCGGAATCCTATCATGCCGGGTTCCATGCTGATGCCGCAGCCGGCGGCTTCCAGAGGTCCGCGGCCGGTATAGTATTGCTGGGGGGGATAGCCGAGAATGCTTAAGTGGGAGGTGTCGGAACCCGCACGGATTCCGGGGGCGATCGGGTCCATGATGCCGCAGATTCCGGTTTTGGCGAGTTCGTCAAGGTTGGGAATATTGGCTACCTCTAACGGTGTTTTAGCGCCGAGACATTCGCAGGGACGGTCCCCCACGCCGTCGATGATGAGAAGAAGAATTTTGGATGCTGTCATTACCAGAGTTGTTGGACGGATAAGACTAAGTGCATTGTGTTGTGTAGAAAAAATCTGAGAAAAAAAACAGTAGCGAGGAATGGATTTGAACCATTGGTCTACGGGTTATGAGCCCGTCGGGATCTCCTGACTACCCCACCTCGCTCCGAATGCTTGGGATAACATATACGCAGGGCTGGTATAAATAGGTGTTCATTTTTAGGTGGAATACGCTCATTACGATGCGGACCCATATTTTCTGTATGGAAGATCCCGAGCTGGAACAATTGAGAAGGAAGCGGCTGGAGGAACTCGCGGCGGTCGTGCCGCCGCCGGAAGGCTGGCCGGTTGTGCATCTGACGGAGTATAATTTTAATCAGGTGACGCTTGGGAGGCCGAAGGTGGTGATCGATTTCTGGGCTGAGTGGTGCGGCCCCTGCCGGTATTTTGGCCCCATTTTTGAGGAGATGTCAACCGAGTTTCCCGAGGTGCAGTTCTGCAAATGTGATACGGACAGAAATCACGGTATTGCAACGCAGCTGCGTATTACCAGTATTCCGCTCGTGATGTATATCCGCGACGGCACGGCTGTGCGGATGCGGGCGGGGGCAATGTCTGCGGAGAAGTTCCGCGAAGAGTTGATACAGGTATTCAGAGCCGATGACGCTGTTTGAGTCGTTTCACCCGACATTACAGGAGGTGCTTCTTTCGGGTCTTGGGTGGAGCGAACTCCGGCCGGTGCAGGAGGAGACGTTTCTGGCGGTGGCCGGCGGCGCGGATGTGGTGGTTCTTGCGCCGACGGCGGGAGGGAAGACGGAGTCTGCGTTCATCCCGGTAATCGATTCCCTGTTGAAGAGGGGGTGCCTCGGAGTCGGTGCTGTCTACCTATCGCCGCTGAAGGCGCTGATCAATGATCAGGAGGATCGGATTCGGCTGATGTGTGAACGTGCGGGGCTGTCGGTTGCGTCGCAGCATGGTGATGTGGCGGCACGCGACCGGTGGAAGTTTTCCGGGGAGGGCGATCTGCCGGGCGTTCTTCTGACGACGCCTGAATCACTGGAGGTTCTGCTCGGTGATCCAGATTCGCGATCGGCGTTTTCTGCGGTGCGGTTTGTGGTTATTGATGAGATTCACGCGTTTATGGAGACGGACCGGGGGGTTCATTTACGCTGTCTTTTGGACCGGCTGGAGTTTTCGGGGCGTACGGTTCAGCGTATCGGGCTGTCGGCGACGGTCGGCAATCCTGATGAGCTGCTTGTGTGGATGTCGGGACCGGGTAGGGAGAAGCGGCTGGTGAGTGTTTCGTCTCCCGGAAAGCCGAAGCAGTTTTCGTTTGTGGTGGAGGAGGAGTTTTCGGC
Organism: uncultured Methanomicrobiales archaeon; assembly: GCA_964483485.1. GTDB lineage: Archaea > Halobacteriota > Methanomicrobia > Methanomicrobiales > Methanocorpusculaceae > Methanocorpusculum. The sequence goes on along the minus strand of CAZABQ010000046.1, from coordinate 2,747 downwards.
GCAGGTGCGGTCGGTTGCGGCTGCTGTCCGGGGGAAAAAGGTGCTGGTGTTTGTGGACAGCCGGAGTTTTGCGGAGCGACTGATGGCGCCGCTTGCGGAGCTGGTGGAGAATGTGCATCTGCACCATTCTTCGGTGTCGGCAGAGGACCGGTCAGCAGCTGAGGCGGCGTTTGAACAGAGCGGGGGGACCTGTGTGATTTGTACGAGTACGATGGAGCTGGGGATTGATATCGGGGATCTGGATCTTGTGGTGCAGTATGGGCCGCCAAAAACTGTGTCCTCGTTTTTGCAGCGGCTGGGACGCACAGGCCGCCGGGGGCGGCCTGCTGCGATGATGTTTGTTTTGCAGAGTCCGTGCGATCTTTTGATCAGTGCGGCGACGATTGAGTCGGCGATGCGGCATGAGGTGGAGCCGCTTACGGTTCCGGCACATGCGTATCATGTTCTGGTGCAGCAGTTGTTTCTTCTGCTGAAGGGCAGGTGCGGGGGTCTTGGAAGGAAGACACTGATTGATGCAATGCGGTCTCTTTCACCGTTTTCGGCAGTTCCGTCCGGGAAAATTTCCCGGTTACTTGAGTATCTTGCGGAGATGGAATATCTTTGCCGGGACGGTGATCTTTTCTCTGTTGGTCCCCGCGCCGAGCGGGAGCTGGGGAAATCGAACTGGATTGCGCTGATTTCGGTGATTCATGATGCGGGAGGGTATCTGGCGGTGCTGCCGGACGGGACGGTTGTGGGAACTCTGGATCCCCGATTTGTGGGGAGTGAGCCGGGGAAGATGTTTTCGTTTACAGGACGGAGCTGGCGGCTGCTGTTCCGCGACGATGTGCATAAGCGTGCTCTTGTGGAGCCGGCGTCGTGTGCGGGCGATATGAAGCGGCCGTTCTGGGGCGGAAGCGGGGTCCGGGGTGCGGATGCGTCGCCGACGGTGTGCCGGGCGGTGTGTACGCTGCTTGAGCGGAGGTCAACGGTGCTGCCGATGCAGGAGGAGCAGAGGGAGGTACTGGACGGGCTGATTCGGATGCTGCCTGATGATTTTGTGCCCGGGACGGTACATGTGCGGGCCGAGCCGGAGGTTGCCGGGTGGTCAGTGGTGGTTGCGACGTTTCTTGGCGCACGGGCGAATATGGTGCTTGCACGGCTGCTGAAAAACAGAATAGCGGAGAGCCGGCACGGTTTCCGCTATGATCCGTTTGCGATCCGAATTTTTGACTGGGAGAGTGCGGAGGGGGCAGAGAGGGTTGCTGCTGTTCTTGAGGAGATTGCCTGTGCTGATCCGCGGGTGCTTGCGGCTGAGATGCCGGAGGTTCCTGATACGACGTGGAAGTTCGGCGGGATGCTTACACGGGAGATGACGATGGAGATGACGTGCGATGAGTATTACCGGCTGCCGGAGGTTATCCGGGGGATTGCGTCGGTTCGGATTCGGCGGAGTTAGCGGTGACGGGCGGCGAGTTCTGCGGTGATTCGTTCTTCGGCAATTTTTTTGTAGCCTTCGTCGATTTCAAATCCGATGAAGGGGAGGCCAAGTCGGACGGCGGCGACTGCGGTGCTGCCGATGCCCATGAAGGGGTCCATGACGAGACGGCAGTTGTCAATGCCGTGGTCCCTGATGCACATTTCGGGAAGACGGACGGGGAAGACGGCGGGATGAGGACGTTCTTCGCGGATGGTTTCGTAGGGGATGAACCAGGTGTTTCCCCGGTCACGGAGGTCCTGTTTTTTCTTGACCCATCGTTTGACATTGCTTTTGTCCTGATAGGGGACACCGTTTGCCAGCCGGTCAATTGGTACGTTGCCTGATTTGGTGAAGTGGAAGATGAATTCGTGGCAGTCGTTGTGATACCGGAGGCTGTTGATTGGTTTGTAGTGACCGACGGCGACGCCTTTTTCGGAGACGTTTGCGGCGTAGAATTTTCCCATGTCTTCTTTGGGGAGTGCGATGGATTTGATCCAGTGAATCATGTTCTGGAGGATGAATCCGTTGTCGCGAAACTGCATGGCGACTTCCATGGGAATCCAGGGGTCTTTGAGGCTGCCGCCGACGTTGAGGTAGAAGGAGCCGGTGTCTGCGAGGACGCGTTCTGATGCACGGGCTACGTCCTGCATCCAGCGGAGGTAGCCGGTGCGGGGGACGGTGTCGTCGTAGGTTGTGTAGTGTTTGCCGATGTTATAGGGGGGAGAGGTTACGATGACGTCAACGGAGGCGGGAGCAAGCCGGTTCATGCCGGTGATGCAGTCACAGAGGTGGATGTGTCCGGGTTGGGTCATGTGTTGAGAATTTTTACGATGGTTATCTCGTAACTGATGGTTTCGCCGGCGAGCGGGTGGTTGGCGTCAACGGTGATGCTTTTTTCGGTGATGCTGACGACGGTTACGAGGCATGGTTTGTTCATGACTTCGATTTTGATGATTTCGCCGGGGACTGGGTCGTGGTCAAGGGTGAGTTTTTTTCGTTTTACGGTGACGACGAGTTTTCGATGGTATTTGCCGTAGGCTTTTTCGGGGGGTAAGAGGACGGTTACGGTGTCGCCTTCGGTTTTGCCGATCAAAGCTTCTTCAAATGCAGGGTTTATCTGTTTTTTTCCGAGGACGACCTGCAATGGGGCGGCCGAGCGGGTATCCTCAAATATTTCGCCGTCGGGCCGTCTGCTGGTGAAGTGAAGAAGCAGGGTGCTGTCGGCAAGAACACCGGTCATGGTTATTGGTATGTCAGTATGGTACAATTAGGTTTGCCGTGGTGCGGA
>CAZABQ010000045.1:0-16627 GCA_964483485.1 uncultured Methanomicrobiales archaeon | reverse complement strand
CGGTGACCGCAGTCGAAGTTTTCAATTGTACGATCTACCATTTATAACAACTCCTCGCGCAGTCCATAGAATATATCGCCGGAACCTTTCTCGGCAAGCTCCACGATCTTTTTGATATCTTTCTTGCGCACGTCACGACCCCCGAGACCAAGGATGTAGTCATAGACCGGAATGCCGGAACCATAGCAGGCTTCCTTAACCTCGATTGCGACCGCTCCCTTTGCGCCGAGACTGACGTTTTTGTCAAGCACTGCAATTGTCTTCACGTGTGCAAGCGCCTTTGCGATATCTTCTACCGGGAACGGGCGGAAGCAGCGTATCTTTAAGAGACCGACTTTTTTGCCCTCTGCACGCATCTCATCGATTGCGTCCTTGGTTGTTCCGCAGATGGAACCCATCGCAACGATTGCAACGTCTGCGTCTTCGAGCCGGTATCCCTCGACCAGTGCGGAGTAGTCACGTCCGAACTTTTCGCCGAACTCTTTTCCGTACTTGCGCAGAGCGTCTGCCGCCCGGTGAACTGCCTGATCATGTTCGTAACGGAACTCAAGATAATAGTCCGGAGTTGCATACATTCCAAATGAGATCGGATCTTTGACGTCAAGCCGCTGGTATGGGGTGAAGGGCCCAAGGAACTCGTCGACTTCCTTTTCGGTGGGAATGTCGACAGGCTCGAACACATGTGAGAGGATGAATCCGTCAAAGCAGACAAAGGCCGGCAGCAGGATGTTGTGGTCTTCGCAGATTTTGTAGGCGAGAATGTGTAAGTCAACTGCTTCCTGATTGTCCTCTGCATAGAACTGAAGCCAGCCGGAATCTCTCATCATGATGGAGTCCTGCTGATCGTTCCAGATAGAGAGCGGTGCAGAGATTGCACGGTTGGTAATCCCCATCACGATTGGCAGGCGCATTCCTGCGGAGTTGAAGACCACTTCGGTCATCAGGGCAAGACCCTGCGAAGTGGTTGCGGAGTACACACGACTGCCTGCGGCGGAGGCACCGATACATGCCGAGAGCGCGGAAAACTCCGACTCGACGCAGATGTACTCGGCGTCAAGCCTGCCGTCAGCAACGATTGACGCGAGACCTTCGACAATGTGGGTCTGCGGGGTGATCGGGTATGCGGAGATCACCTGCGGGCGACAGAGACGAACCGTCTCCGCAACGGCAATGGATCCTTCCATAATATGCAGGGTCATTTATTTTTCCTCCATGTGCATGGTGATAGCTTTTGCCTTGTCCGGGCATTCTTCGGCGCACATACCGCAGCCTTTACAGAAATCAAGATCAATCTCGTAGTTCTTGTCCGGCAGCTGGCTGATACATCCTTCAGGGCAGATCAGCTGGCATGTTCCGCATTTGGTACACTTTTCCTTGTCCAGAGTCGGGTAATAGACCCGCCATGATCCGGTCTTGTTGTTTCTTGCCTGACCGGGTCGTGCAGTACATCCTATTCCAAGCGGCATTATACTGCTCCCTCGCTTACCATATTGTATGCCCGTTTTGCTGCGGCAAAGTTGGTCGCCGCAAGTTTTCCGGGGAATCGATCTTCAATTGCGCCCTTAAGTGCCTCCAAGGTGATCTCACCGCTTGCTGCGGCAAATGCACCCATCAGCGTAGTATTGGTGATGGGGAGCCCGATCTCTTCCAAGGCGATCTTTGTTGCATCGATGACAATCAGTCTGACTCCCGCCGGAAGGTTGTAGGTTCCTTCCTTTTCGGTGTTGATGATTGCAATTCCACCTTCCGACATGCCCGCAAATACGTTCACGTCGCGGATTAAGGTGCTGTCCTGTACAATAATATAATCCGGCTCGTAGACCTGGCTTCTCAGCCGAATCTTCTCGTTGCTGAACCGTACGAATGCCTGGACGGGTGCGCCGCGGCGCTCGACACCAAATGCCGGAAACGCCTGGGCGTATACTCCACCCGTGAAGGCTGCGGTAGCAATAAGTTCCGCAGCCGTGACGGAACCCTGTCCGCCTCTACCATGGATGCGTAGCTCTCTCACGTGAATAACCAGTATAATTTATCACGATTAATCAATATGAATTTAGTGATTCCGAATATCTGATGTTATACTGCTTTGTTTTGAAAAATAAGTGTGAATATCTGGTATTTTTGGTCTGAGTGGGTTGATTGGGCTTATCTTTATTTTGGTCGAATTGTTATTCGACGATACCCGAACCTCATCTTTGCAGTGTTTTGGAAACAGGGATGCCAAGAATCTTTTTTGCACCGGAAAAGACGTCACGTGCGATTTGGGAGAGACCGTCGGATGCTGCCCACTCGTCATAGACGATGACCGGCTTTTGCAGAAGCGCGGAAATTTCCTCGGCAAGTTCGGGTGCGAGGCTTCCGGCAAGTGCTACCGGTGCGTCTGGAGCAAGGAGCGAGAGGGATGCGCACTCCATTGCGGCCCACATGGCAAGGGCAGGTTTCTGGTATTTTTCTTCCAGATGATACGTCACCCCGGCAGTGGTAAATGCTTCATTTGCGCTGAGTTCATCCCCATCGATTTTTCTGATGGCCTCAACGTCAAGTGCACCGTGGCGCGTGCCCGGAGCAAACACGCAGGCGTCAAATGCTCCGATGAATTTCCCTTTTGCAATAAGTAGGGAGACGGTGTTGGAACTGATGTCGGACACAATGAAGGTGTCTCCAAGCGTCTGCGCCGCAAGATATGCAATACCGAGTTTTTCGGGGCTGGTCTGGTGGGAATATATTTTGAATCTCGGGTCGGTATCTGAGCCGCGGTGAATGCCGGGGATGGCGACCGCCGGAATGCCGGACTCCCTGATGACGTCAAAGACCCGCGTTCCGCCGCCAATGTGTTCTCCTGCACCGTCGCGGGTGATAACACCGCGGTTTTTGAGTCCGGAGACCGGGGCAATCTCCGTGAAGTTGTCGCCCATGGAGTAGCAGAGAGCGATTCCCTCGATTTTCTCTATCGGGCAGAGTTTTTCCAGATCCTCAATTACAAACTCTTTTGCATCTTTGCGGGATATTTTGATCCGCTTTCCGGTATCGGTTGCAAAGCGCAGGGAGGTTGTTCCATGATCAACACCGATGTACATCGAGACTATATTCGCCGGAAGCAATGATAAGGATTGGTCTTGGCCATGGCGTTCCTCACGAATTTTGGTATGGTCGGATTTATGCGGCTGAGTGATGAACCTGGCATGCCGCGGAGTAATCATGATTACTCCCCTTCATACGATCAACATCTGAAAAAAACGCCGGGAGAAAAAAAGAGTGGTCGAATATTTTTCCGTTCGATCTTACATTGACCGGAGCGCTTCAATACCGAGAACGCCGAGCGCCGCAGAAAGTGTGTTTCTGCCTGCATCAACAAGTGTCAGTCGTGCATCGCGCATCTGCCCTTCGGCTTTCAGTACCGGCACAAACCGGTAGAACGAGTTGAACAGATCCGCAAGATCCCGCACATACGTCGCAAGGAGATGCGGACGAAGTTCCGTCACCACTTTTTCAATCACATATGGGAACTGTGCAATGTGCTTTGCAAGCGCAATCTCGTAGGGGTCGGAGTACGAATAACTCTCCGCAAATCCTCCCTCGGCTTTTGCCTTCTCCAGAATGGAACAGGCGCGTGCATGCGCATACTGCACATACGGCGCACTCTGCCGCTCGAAATCCAGTGCCTCTTTCCAGTCGAACACCGTTGACTTCTCGGCAGACACTTTCACAATATCGTAACGCACTGCCCCAACCGCTACCGCTTCTGCGATTTTCTCCCGCTCGGTCTCGGAAAGCTCTGGGCGGCGGACCGTAACCTCTTCCAGCGCACGTTTCTTCGTCTCCGCGAGAAGTTCATCAGCCGTAATGAAGACGCCGCCGCGTGTCGTCATGGATCCTTCCGGCAGAGACACGAACTCGAAATGTACAATCTCCGGCGGACGTTCACCAATAAGGGAAAGCGTCGTCTGTAACTGTGCACCGATCAGTTTGTGGTCCGCGCCAAGCACATCGATGCTCCTGTCGCACTGGCCGTTTTTCCAGAGATGGAATGCCAGATCACGTGCCGCATACACGGAGGTTCCGTTACTCCGGCGCAGAACATATTTGTTGCCGAAACCTTTCTCCGACAGGTCCAGATACATCATCCGGTCTTCATGGTGAGCCTGCGGCAGCTCCTCAACACGGGCAAGAACTTTTTGCATCTCACCGTTCCAGAGGAACGTCGTCTCACGGACGAACTTGTCGTGATGAACATTCATCGCCGCAAGGGTCTCTTTGATTCCTTCCGCACAAATGTCCACCGAATCATGGAACAGTTTTACGGTCTCGGGATCCCCGGCCTCGATCTTTTCCATCATTTGATCGAACTCAGGCTCGATTTCCGGTTTTTCTTTGGCGATTTTATTGGCCTCTACATAATGGCGTACAATAAACTCATCGCCCTTCTCGTTTGGCAGCCGATCGTAATGCAGGTTTTTGACACCCCATGCAACGATTGCAATCTGGCGGCCCATATCATTCAGATAATACTGGGCCTCAACCGGATACCCGGCTTTGCGGAATGCCCGTACCAGCGTATCGCCGATAACCGTATTTCTGATATGGCCTACATGTAAGGGTCCGTTCGGGTTTGCACTCGTGTGTTCGAGAATTACCCGTTCGGTTCGTGCAGGTAACTGGCCATAGGCAGGACTCCGTGCCGCTCGAACAGATTCCGCCACATAATCTCCGCCGAACACGAAGTTGATGTACGGACCCTTTGCTGAGACAGAAAGCCCTGCAACATCAGGGCTTGCGGAAATTTTTGCCACAATATCCGCAGCAATTGCCGCGGGATTTTTCCGTTCCTTCTTTGCCAGAGCAAATGCGACGGTCGATGCAATATCTGCATGATCGCCGCCGTCAGTCAGCAGCACATCCTCTTCTCCCGTAATCTCGCGAAGAAGAGCCTCAACTTTTTGAATATACTCCCGGTACATAATGCTTACATCCCCGTTGGATACCGCAGAACTGCAGCAATTCCGCCGAACGCACTAAACAACATCGAACCTTCCTCGAAATCATCCGAGATGATCTCAACGCGGGTGTTTGACGTATCCGCAAGGTTGGTCAGCTCCTCAATAATATCCGTTTCGTCTGCAAGGAACAACGACGACTGACATTTTGGACAATGACCAAGCGGCAGATCCTTGAACTTTTTGCCGGCCTCAACCTGCACGGTTTTCACTTCCTGATAATCGCAGTTGCCGCACTGAATCGTCAGTCGTGCTTTACGGAGTTTCTCGGAAAGCAGAAGCGTGTCAACGGCTCCCGCTTCAAGGTTTGCACGAACACTGTCTTCACCGTAAGCTGCGCATCCGTTCTCTTTAATCAGCTCTTTGAAGAACCGTGTCATCTCCCTCTTCTCATCCATTATGCCGACGCCGCGAAGGGCATCCTGTGCATTGTCCACGAGTTCACGCAGACCGAACTCGTTGGTATAGGATGCATCAAAGAGACCGATGATCCGCTTTTTCACCTCATGGTGCAGGAAGTCGCCTTCTGCAAACTCTTCCTTCGTGGGCATGGGACCCCCGATAAGAACTCCCTTGAATTTCTCAAAGAAGTTCGGCTCTGCCAGAAATGCTTCAGAAGACCGTTCGCCGACTTTTTTATAGAAGTCGTGAATTGCAATCAGCCGCAGACGTTCGAAACGGATACTTGACTGACCACCTTTTCTCTGTTTGCCGGGGACGGTTGATGTTGTGCCATTGATCGGTTCGATGTGGGTTCCGCGCAGAAATCCCCAGTATGCCTCGCGACGGTCGATGACCAGAAGTCCGTAGACGAACTTGTCATCGAGCATCGCCTTTAACGGTTCGAGTTCAAAGCTGGAACTGCACCGATAGCTGTAGGTACGGATTACTTCCGGCGGCTCAACAATGATTGATTCAAGATCCGTCTTGTCTCCACCAACGTTGATCGCTCCGCAGAACACTGCCATACCGTTCTCCGGAGGGTTCTTGAAATATTTCAGCCGCGCAAGAATCGAAGAGATTGCACTCTGCACGTTCGTTCTCGTCTGTTTGCTTTTGATGTTGGCGCACTGGCCGTATTCGTCGCGAAGCTGTGCGGTTACATCGTAAATCTGCTTGTCCGGAGGGATGTACAGTGAGATCAGTTCGGTTCCCGAACCTTCTTTTTCCTCCAGTTTTTCCAGCGACTTCTTGAACTCATACCGCTTTCGCGCTTCATCCTTCTCAATTTGTGCCTGGGGTATTTCCTCTGCCATTGTATATGCAAATCCTGAAAATGTATCTGTTTTATAGAATGTGGTGTACCATTGGTCGAGCAAGATGATTAATGATAGGGTAGATGCCGGTCGATCAAAAAAGGAATACTCAAATTTGTATCATGCGTAAGATGTAGGTTATGAATAAACGCATTGGGTTAATGCTTGGCATTGGAGCGTTCCTTGCCATACTGTTAATCCCGATAGATCCAACCGCTCTTCCGGTCATGGCGCGTTATGCGGCGGCGGTAACGGTGCTGATGGCCATTTTCTGGATTACTCAGCCCATTCCGATTGAGGCAACTGCTCTTATTCCCATTGTTGCATTTCCGCTTCTCGGCATTCTCAGTCCTGCCGAAGCCTGTGCCCCGTATGCAGACAAGGTTATTTTCCTCTTCCTTGGCGGGTTCATTATTGCGATGTCCATGCAGCGGTGGGGCCTGCATAAGAGAATTGCTCTGAAGATCATCGAGTTTACCGGTACAAGTCCGCAGAGGCTGGTGCTCGGGTTCATGATAGCAACAGCGTTTCTGTCTATGTGGATGTCCAATACGGCGACTGCCATGATGATGATCCCAATCGCTATTGCCATCATTGCAACGGTTCTCCCGACCAAGGTCTACAAGGATATGACCACGGAACAGAAAGCTTTCGCCGGTTGTCTTGTTCTTGCCGTTGCGTATGCCGCAAGTGTGGGTGGTATTGCAACACTGATTGGAACTCCTGCAAACGGCATTCTGGTTGCCCAGATGCAGGTGCTGTTTCCTGACGCTCCTTCAATTGACTTTTTTACCTGGCTGAAGTTTGGTGTCCCGCTTCTTCTGATCTTCATTCCGATTGTGTGGCTCTGGCTGACGAGAGTTGCCTATCGTAAGATGCCAAAGACGCTGGATCATGCAAAAGAGGCACTCTCCAAAGAGGTCGCAGCTCTTGGTCCAATGTCCCGCGGCGAGAAAAATACTCTTGCTGTTTTTCTGCTGACTGCATTTCTCTGGATTTTTGAGAAGAACAAGGACTTCGGTTCGTTTACGATTCCCGGTCTTGAGATGATCTTCCCGGGAATTGATGACAGTACGGTTGCAATTTTTGGTGCGCTGCTGCTGTTCCTGATTCCTATCAGCTGGAAGAGGCAGGAGTTCACGATGAACTGGCAGTGGGCGGTGCGCATTCCGTGGGGGATTCTGCTTCTCTTCGGCGGAGGTATGTGTTTGTCTGCGGCGTTTATCAAAAGCGGTCTTGCACAGGCAATCGTTGGCTATTTCACGGTTCTCAACGGTGTGCCAATTGTTCTCCTGGTTATCATCATCGCGGTTGTGGTGATGCTTCTGACCGAGGTCACGTCAAATACGGCAATTGCTTCGGTGATGATGCCGATTCTCGCGGTGACGGCCTTATCTCTTCAGGTTAATCCGTGGATTCTGATGATGACTGCTGCGGTATGTTCCAGTTTTGCGTTTATGTTGCCGGTCGCAACTCCGCCGAATGCTATTGCCTACAGCACAGAGTATGTGGAGATGAAGGATATGATCAATGCAGGATGGGCACTGAATCTGATGGGGGTTGCTATATTTACCATCCTGCTGTTTACGATTGTACTCTGGGCGTTCGGGCTGTCTATAGATCTGCCGGAATGGGCACTTGCGACAACCATCAAATAACCCACACTTTTTTCCGGCCTTGCACCTTTAATTCTTGAGTATCCCACGGAAAACGCCGAACACATGCCTTCGGCCTGCTTACCGCTTCGCGGGATGAAATACGATTAATGACGAACGTCAAATGGTAATAAACGAATTTTGGTGCAACGTCCTTTTTTCCATAAGGTTGTTAATGTATAGTGTTCTATACATTATGCATGAAACATCTCGCAGCAGTCCTTGCTGTTTTTCTTCTTGGCGGTCTCGTTCTTGCCGCTGGTTGTATCGGGACGACTCCTTCCGAACCGATAAAAACCGGTGACAATGTCACTGTGCAGTTCACCGCATACATAGGTGATACTGTTATGGTCACCTCAAATGAAACCAAATACCGGGAAATTCTTGATGCGGGTAAGATGCCGGTTCCGCTCATTCTGACGGAAAATCCTGTTATCACTGCCGGAGCGACAACTGACAATGATGATATTACTCTCTCAACCAAGACGCATACAAATCCGTACTGGCTTTTGAAAGGTGAGTACAACGTCATTGCCGGAAATATCATTGGCCTGAAGAAAGGCGACACAATTCGTGTTCCTATCTATTCTGAAGGAACCGAAAAAACCGGATTCTGGACGAATGAACAGTGTGAGGAACAGGGTCTTAACAAGAATATGGTCAAGGCAGGAGACCGTCTTACCTATACGAGGACGATTGGTGAAACCACTTCTGATGAGAACGGTACTGTTGACAGTGGGAACCTCACCAACCAGCAGACAATGATCCATGAGATGCTTGTTACTGCCGTCACCCCGGATGGTCTTGAGTATCAGGAACTCTACGACACGATGGAAATTACAATCGTCTGAGTTTATCACGAATGGTGCGCGGCAGACGCAAACTGCCGCCAAAACATTTTCTTTTTTTTACCGGATGTCTCATTCCCATAAAATCTTTGTGGGGTCAGTGATGACAATTTCCGGCATATTGTGAGCATTTTCTCCGTGGTAAATATCATCTGAATACTCGCAAATATCCCCAAACTCCAATTAATCGGGACGCTTTTGAAGGAGCACCTTTAAGAAATCAAGGGGGCAACAACATTATCATACTGCGTGTGGTGTCTACGTTGGTGGCAACAGCGGTTATTCTGTATATTTTCCCCTATCAAATACGGAGCGTGGTCTATGGGTTTAGAGCAAATAAACGAGTTCTTTGTTGACAATCTCGTGCTGATGATTGTCGTCATTTACATGGCAATGATGATTGCCATCGGATACTTTGTGCAGCGGAAAGGCGCAGATAAAAGTGCGGAAGATTATCTTATCGCAAGCAAAGGCGTCGGTCCCCTCATGGTTGGTGGAACTGTTTTCTCCACCAACTGGTGCGGCGGCGTACTACTGGGAGCTGCAGGAACCGCATATACCGGCTACGTGGTATCCACCATCGCTGATCCATGGGCAACCTGTCTGACTCTTGTGCTGATGGCAGTGTTTTTCTGCGCAATTCTTCGCAAACTCAAGATTGCCTCCTTAAGTGAAATGTATCGTCTGCGGTTTGGCAAACGCGGTGCAACTGTTGCCACGCTGATGTGCATTCCGTCTATGATAACCTGGACTGCGGCAAACATCGTTGCACTGACCACCATTTTCAAGCTCTTTCTGAACTTTGATCCCCTCATCTGTGCAATCATTGCCGGACTCATTGTCGTCCTCTACACATATCTTGGCGGAATGCTTGCTGTCGTGTACACTGACAACATTCAGGCGGTCATGATCATGCTCGGACTGATCATTTTAATTCCGACGGGAATTGCCTTTGTCGGAGGAGTTGACGTCCTCACCGCCGCAACACCGGAGAACTTCTGGAACCTGTTTCCAAATGATGGTGCAGGTGCTGTCTCTACCGGATTCACAGTTGATCCTCTCGGCATCTTCACGTGGCTTGCCGGTCTTTCCGGTATGGGATTTGGCTACCTTGCCTCGGTTGAACTTACCCAGCGCGTCTTGTGCGCCCGCGACACCAAAGCCGCACGTCAGGGTCTCTTTATTGGATCAGGAATGTATGCGATTGCAGGATTTTTTTCCATGCTGATTGCACTCATAGCAATTGTCATGGTCTCGCAGGGAGCGACCACTCCTTCAGGAATTCCAATGGGAGAGGTCCTCGCTGAAGACGGAAACTATGTGCTGCTTGTTCTCGCCGAGCGGCTCTTTGACCCAAGCGTCATGGGAGTTATCGGCGTGGTTCTGATGGCAGTTTTTATCGGATCCCTTCTTGCAGCAATCATGTCAACCTCAAGTTCCACTATCTTCGCCGCGTCCGCTGCAATTTCCACTCTGATGCTGCACGGATCCCTCTCCAAATACGCAACCACCTCCTTACAGGTTCTCCGGCTTACCCGCATGCTGGTGCTGGTGATAGGAATTTTCTGCGTGTTCTTCAGTTTCGTCATAGACAGTCTCTACTGGATGATGATCTTCTCGTTCACGATCCTTTTCAACTGCATGTTCTGGGCGCTGGTAGGCGCACTCTTCTGGAAAAAATGCAATGCGTCCTCGGCAATCGCCTCAATCATTGTTGGGTTTGTCGGCGTCATCATCTGCATCATTGCCCAGTCGGTAGCTTTCGGTCAGATTGCCATCGAACCGCAGGATAACCTCTGGATCGGTATCCAGACCTTCGTACCCTGGGTAATGGGCGGTATTGCCTTGTTCGTCACGGCGTTCCTGACTCAGAAATCCGATCCGCCGGTCGCCCTCTGCGACACGGACGGTGAACTGGTTAAATGGGAAGACCTGCCGCTTTCCGCAGACACGGTTGCTGTTCGCAGACACATCGCAGAAATAAAAGCGCGTGAAGAAGATTAGACTCTTCTTCCGGCGTTACATTTTCTTTTTTCCCCACAGATCGTGCAAGACCGCAGCCAACTTGCGGTGTCAGGCAGATGAACACAAAACCCCCCGGCGTTTATCACAAACTCTGCTGTACAACCAGCCTTGAAACTGCACCGAAGCACTCTTCTTCTCCTATGACCCGGTTCTCCGAATTTCTGTACCGGGCAATGATGCGGGATATGGAACCAGTCTGAACAATAATAACACATAAAAAAATAACACATAAAAAAAACATGGACCCGGCGGGATTTGAACCCGCGGCATCTACGTTGCGAACGTAGCTATCTACCCCTGATATACGAGCCCGAGAAAATGTATTGGGGGACTGGCGGGGAAATTTCTTCACCGCAAATCCTGATTAGAGAATAATCTCAATATCTAATTGTTCTGCCAATTCCTTATATCTGTTCCGAATCGTGACTTCCGTCACACCTGCAACATCAGCAACTTCGCGCTGCGTTCTGCGTTCTCCGGAGAGAATTGACGAAATATAGATGGCAGCAGCAGCAACACCGGTCGGACCGCGCCCGCTCGTTAACTCACGTTCGCCCGCCTGCTTCAGAATTTCCATCGCACGGGACTGAACTTCTCCCTTCAGATTGAGACCCGAACAGAACCGCGGTACGTAGTCGCCCGGTGACGTTGGCAGAAGTTTCAGACCAAGCTCACGCGAGATAAACCGGTAGGTTCTGCCGATCTCTTTACGGGAAACACGGGACACCTCGGCGATCTCATCAAGAGTTCTTGGCACATTGCACTGACGGCATGCCGCATACAGCGCCGCCGCCGCAACGCCTTCAATACTTCTTCCGCGAATCAGGTTCTTGTCCACGGCATCACGATACACCACTGCCGCGGTCTCACGCACGTTTCTTGGGAGACCAAGGGCAGACGCCATACGATCCAGTTCGGAAAGCGCAAATGCAAGATTGCGTTCCGTTGCGTTGGAAACTCTGATACGGCGCTGCCACTTTCTCAGCCGGTAAAGCTGGGCACGGTTCTTCGAGGAGATTGCACGACCATAACTGTCACGGTTCCTCCAGTCGATCATGGTGGAAAGACCTTTATCGTGAATGGTAAAGGTCATCGGTGCACCGACACGCGACCTCTTCATCCGCTGGTCATGATCAAACGCACGCCATTCCGGTCCGCGATCGATGAAATCATCATCCAGCACAAGACCACACTGCTGACAAACCAGTTCCGCACGCTCATAGTCATGGACAAGCTGACGGCTGCCGCATTCCGGACAGACTGTTGCAGTTGTGTCACTGCCGCCCTGCTTTTCCTTTACCTTTTCCACAGCGGTGTTCTGCCGCTGCTTCATCTTTTCGCGCTCTTCTTTTAACTGTCTCAGCTTTTCGATTTCTTTTTCCATATTGAACCCCCGGTCTTCGGGCGGCGGTTCGTATCCGCACCCGTGCGTCCGGACGCATAATAATGTTTCTTTCCTGGCTTTTCCGGTTTTGTTTCGGGAATTACGTAGAGATTATCCCCGATACCTGCACAAACACCATCGTTACACAGAACGGTAAGATATGGGCGTGAAACACTCCCGTAGAGATCAACAATTCTACCTACAGGACGGTTTGCCTCATTTGCAACCCCCGTATACAGGGGGGGAAGCTGGCCTGCATCACTCCTGACAACTAACAGCCGTCGTCCAAGAATTGCTGTAACACTTCCCGCAAATTTCACAAATCAGCCTCAAATATCATACCGCATATATCGTAAGTCACTGCAGAATCAAACCACAGGATATATATGCATTATATTATGATGGGTGAGACCTATATTAAGTTATTCCAGAATGGTAAAATAGAATCAGGGGAAGCGGATGTCATCCGCAGAAAGAGAAAGAACCCTTTCTGCCTCGTCCTCACGCATCCCCGCCCCGCGAGCAACCAGATACTTCACGTGTTCACTCATCAGATCGTCCGGTCCGTGAGCATCCGACTCCACCACAAGAGACGCACCCGCGCGGCGTGCTTCCGACACCACATGCCCGTTCGTCCGGTTGTGACCACCCCGTCCTGTTACTTCGAGAAACACACCGTTTCGCGCAGCAAGTCGTGCTTCCTCTTCCGTAATGAGTCCCGGATGCGCAAGAATATCCACATGACTGCTTGAGAGTGCCGCCATATTTGTTCCGGGCGCAACCGGTTCTGTAATGGTCTCGCCGTGCACGACCACAATCTCCGCTCCTAATGCTTTGGCGTATCCTGCCAGCTCATCGATCTGCTCAGGCGGTACATGGGTAATTTCAATGCCTGAGTAGAGACGCAGACCGAAAAGTTCTGCGGATTTTTTTATCGCTTCCTGAGCAGAAAGCAGGTCTTTCACATTGGAAAAATCTGCATGATCCGAGATTGCAACTTCCGTATAGCCAAGGACTGCGAGGCGGCGGAGTAATTCCGTCGGCAGAAGCTCGCCGTCACTCATCGTGGTGTGGCAGTGGAAATCATACATAATAGTTAGTTCCCGCTCAGTTTGTGTGCAATTTTTTGGAGGAGTTCCTCTTTGCTTCCCTCATACTCGACGCGGAGCCTGCCTTCCCGTGCAAACCAGTGCGCCGGATGCGTGATCCCCCGTTCCTCATCAAGAACTGATACATTGCACTGCTTTGCAGCCCGCGCAATCTGGGCAAGGTTCGGCGAAACCACTGCGAGAGGTTTTGCCACACGTCTTCCCTGTGTGCGGGTCAGTTCCGTGTTAAAGTAGCAGGGGTACAGAAAACGAATCGCCATTTGATAGTACCCATTGGACGTGGAAATCTATAAGGTAATATGGCGGACGCCGAAAAAATGGTATTGGGGTATATGTGTTTATGGAACTGCTGCGTACTCGTAGGAGTTCAATGGGATGTTGTTTTCTGAAACGTCATCGAAAGTCATGTCCGTTGTCTCGGTCATGAGTATATTTTCCGCCGGATATCCGCCAACTGCTGCATCGATTACCGTGAACTCTGGATCACTGTCGCGGAAAAACGGACGAAGTTCCATATGTTCGGGAATCTGATCATGATGCTCTAAACCGGCGTATTCCATATTGATAATATAACTATCTGCTGTAGGTGACACGACGAAAACCTCGTGTCCCTCTTCTGTTGCAGTCGCCGTTGCCGGAAGGGCCAGCAGAGTGAGCGCAAGCAGAACTGCGGTAATTTTTACCAGGGTATTCATACTGATATTTCTCCTGTGGTGTGTGTTTTAGGTGTCAGAATTTTTCTGACATACCATAATTGGGCGCCAATGTTAATATGTCTTTACATATTGTTTTTAATAAATTACATTAAGTCAATGTTTATCGACCACAAACATATTTTTCTTCATCTTGGTATGACTCACTCATACGCACAAGGGAAATAGTGTATCTATAAACCAGACGCACACCAATACTACCATTATGCACCACGTGGATGTTCACATGGAGGCCGAGATTTACGGTGCAAATAACCGTCTCGCAGAACATAACGCAGAACATTTCAAAGCGCACGGCGTTCGCGCATTTGATCTCCTTGGAGCTATCGGCTCAGGTAAAACCTCGCTGATCGAACAGATCGTTCCTGAGTTCAAACGCCGCAACCTTAATGCCGCCGCAATCGCAGGTGATGTCTACGGTGACGACGACTTCCAGAGAATCGTCAAGACCGGTATCCCTGCCTTTAATGCAAACACCGGCAAAGAGTGCCACCTTGACGCGCATCTTGTCCATCACGCCCTTGGCCACCTTGACCTTCACGGCATCAATGTTGTCCTGATTGAAAACGTTGGCAACATGGTCTGCCCGACCGACTTCAAACTTGGCGCAGAAAAACGGATTGTCGTCATTTCCACGACCGAAGGCGACGATGTGGTCAACAAACATCCAATGATGTTTCGTGACTGCCAGATTACCGTCATCAACAAAGTGGACCTCGCTGAGGCGGTCGGCTGCAATGTTGAACGCATGATCACCGACATCAAACGCTACAACCCTGAGATGATCATCATCAAGACCAACCTCAGAAAAGGCGAAGGTGTCAAAGAGGTCGCTGACGCAATACTTGCCTGACGGAATTTAAATATCCGTAGAACCTATACATATAGGACTCTGGAAAAGACTGAGATGCCTGAAAACCTTTGGGCATTCGATCAGAGAAACACATTATAGGAGATATTAATTCATGCTTTGGCAAGGAAGATCCGTTAGAAAGTCTACCGGCGGCCGCTATCATGCAAACCGCGGAAAGAAGCGGTTTGAGATCGGCAGATCCCCGGCAGACACCACCGTTGGAGTAACCCGGGTAAAGACCATCAGAGTGATGGGCGGCAACACGAAAGTTCGTGCACTCCGTTGTGAGTTCGCAAACGTCAGCGACAAGAAGACCGGAAAAGTCCAGAAGGCGAAGATTACCTCTGTGGCAGAAAACGCAGCAAACCCGAACTACGTTCGCCGTAATCTGATGACCAAAGGCGCAATCATCATTACCGACATCGGTAAAGCCCAGATCGTCAGCCGGCCGGGTCAGGACGGCGTTATCAACGCAGTCCTGATCGAATAAACAAAATATTTTTTTTTCTTTTCTCCAGATGTCTGGGTATCGTATCTCCGGATTTTTCCTGTTCACAGCAAAATCTACTTATCCATAGCAGTGACCAATATCTGATACATGAGAAGAGTGTCCTATCAGTTCCCGAACCGCTGCGATCTTGAGTTTGAAATAGACGTCCCTTTTCCGGCATTTTTGAACGCCGTAGAATCCCTTTCAGGACGACAGGATAACTTCCGTACCGAGCGCGGACCAATCAAACGGGAAATTTCCGTTCTGCTTGCTAATGACCGTCTTGGTTTTGAACAAATCGTGAAGGGTTCCTGCATGAGTAAAATTGCTACTGATGCGGCTGATATTGTTGTCGTACTCACCGAGACCCTGCTCAAAGCATCCGGTAACGTTCCCTTAAACGATCACCGTTTTATGATCCGGACCATAGAGAAGGGTGACCGAACTGAAGTCTTTATCACCAAATCTCCGTCCATCGAAGGATTCGATTCAATGGACATGAAGAAAATGATTCTTGGGGCTCTTTCGTGAACGAACTGGAAACCACGGTTGCCGCGCCTTTCAAACACGGAAGAAAAGAGCGGCTCAGCAAAATGGAGCTGGTGTTCTATTATGTGCAGGATAAACGGTGGATGAGTCAGGATCAGGCAAAAAAACTGATCGATCTTGCGGCAAAACGAAATCTTCTCACCAAGGATGGATCGGAAAACAGCTACCGTTTTGCCGGGCCTCTTGCAGATATTACCATACCTCTCGGATTTCGTCCGGGTGATGAGATCTTTTCCGAAGTCGAAGAGGAAAAAGATCCGGTAGAAGCACTTCTTGATGCCATTGCCGCCCAGAGCGGCAAGCCCAAAAAAGATCTCGCCGCAGAATTGCAGGAGATTAACGAACACTTTGACAGTCTTCTGCTGCCGGAAGCTGCAATCATTCTTCTGGCAAAAAAATACCGCATACCCTCTGATGCATACAAATCTGCCCTGCACGAAACAGTGTGCAGAAAGCAGTAATCTTTTTTGATAAACGCTTCTGAGAAGAGAAAAAGTATTGATGAGAGATTTACTCTGCCTTTGCTTCTGCTGGGGCAAAGATCTCTGCGATCGGCTTTTCACCGTAGGTGGAGATTTTGGCATTTACCTGAACGAAATCAGCTGCGATCTCATTCCCGCGCTGTGCCTTTCTTCTTCTCTCACCGTGGTGTTCTGCGTGGAAACCAAATCCGTCAGACAGGAGAAGGTTTCTCTTGCCATTGCCCGGAAGGTCTGCGCGTGCAGGTGTTCCGGTCTTGTCGGAAGCACCA
>CAZABQ010000044.1:0-16868 GCA_964483485.1 uncultured Methanomicrobiales archaeon | reverse complement strand
CCGCGAGAGCGGCATTCCCACCCGTGACGGGTGGGCAATAGCGACGTAAAAAACGCGATTCGCGAAAATCCGCGTTGAAATAACTCTGTTCACGGAGCCAAAGATACCACTTAACAGTACACACAATAAATAAAAAAAGCCATAGGAGAGATTTCTCCAAAAACGAATGAGACACCCGCAAACACCAACATGAACTCACACCGCGTAAGTCCTATTAGAAAACAAAACACGCACTCGCGTTAAAATGGTCTCAGACAAAAAAATTACAGTCCGCAGATCTCCCGAATCAGACTGCCCGCCTCACGATCACGCGGCCCGCCGCATTTCGCAATAATCCCCAGATGATACTCAAGCAACTTTTTTAGCCCTTCATCTCTGCTGTGCACATACCGCGTCGCATGTACCGTCGCATCAATCACACTATTAAAACCACGGTTAATTGGGCGCGAATCCTCACGGATATACTCTGACGCCACCGGCACCAGCTCAACATAATAGGTCTCCTCAGTCTCATGAAGAACACGCGTCAAAAATCCCATCCACGCATCAGCCCCCAAAAGCCGCTGCATCACAACACCCCCCACGAACACCTCCGAAAGATCCGCCGGTGCCACATCAGAGAACGCATAGTGCGGATACAGATAAGAATCGGAAACAAAATTTGCCGTAACCCACCCGTACGCAAGAATATTCTCCACCGTCTTCGACCCTTTAAAAAGAATCATCCGCGGCGACATTCCCGGTTTCACAAGAATACCCATCGGTGCCGCATTATCCTTTGTCACCGCAATAACCTCCGTAATACCCTCACCTAACAGTCCCATTTCCATCCCTCCAGAAGAGCGGTAAAAATACCTGCGATACAGATATCAGCAAGAGAACCGGGGTTAATACCCTTCATGATACACTCCTCGTCAAAATCCGCAAGGCTCACCCTGCCCGAAAGAACCTCACGTGCCCGATCCATAACTCTCAGCGCAGTCTCCTCATCAAACTTCTTCGCAACAAACGTATCCGGGTGCTCAGCCATCAGCATCAGAAACATCCGGGAAATACCCTCAGCCCCCTCTCCCAGACGAAACAGCAGATCAGCTGCCTTCCTCGTCAGCGAAAACCCGTTCGTCCATTCCCGCGCAACCATATCATGCCCGGAAGAATACTTCATCACCTCATACATCGTAATACCCTCATCAACCAGCCGCTGCACCGACGACGGATCATGCACATCCATTGCATCCTCAGACCGTACCCGTACCTGCGTAAGACCAAACGCCTGATAAAAAAGAACCGCATCAGAAACAGTCGTCTCCAAAACAACCTGTTTCGCACCGGAAATACCCTTCCCCGCAATCAGCGGAAGAAGCAGAAGAAACGCACCGAAATGCGTATTCCCGCCCTTATGCATATTTGTCCGGGCGACAGCATCATACATCGCCTCACCTATCGTAAGACTCCCCTCAGCAACCCCGGAAAACACCCGGCCCGCAAGAACCGCAGACGCAAGAAAATGCGTCATCCGCGTATCATCATAATCATGACACCGGTCAATATTTCCCGGTTTTTGCCGGGCGGTAACCTCCAGAAGCATCGCAAACTGAGCAAGCTCGGCGATATCAGCAGGCTTAACAGTCGGTCGGGACATCGGCAAAAATCTTCTCCATAATACCGTCCGAAAGATCCCGCTTCAGCGCCATATACTCATTCTTCGGAAGAGGCAGAGCCTTTAGGGTCATATCACGGAACATACAGGGAGTTGAAGACTTACAGCACCAGGCAAGACTCCCAAAACAGGTATGACTGCCTTTTGCGATCTCCGACTCCTGCACAAGACCCTCCTTTAACGCCAGATAATCCTGACGGCTCATACCAATCGAGTCAAGACTCGGCAACAGCGGGCACTGCTTTACCGGCATACAGCAAAACGTCAGCGACCGGAGATCCCCGCCGCGGCAGAGCTGCTTTGGTGCATTATACCAGCCGCTCTCCTCAGCAGTCGCACGAATATAGCGGTCAAGAAGCTGCAAAGTTGATACACTTGCCGCACGTGCAAGGGATACCAGATCAGCACCGTGCGAAAACATATCCATCATCTTATCCGGAGAATCAATTCCGTTATTTGCGATAAGCACCAGTGGACAGCTGTTCCTGATCTGCCTGATACGCGTATAACCGGTATCCATCAGGTCCACATGTAAAATATCTGCACCCGCAGCCCAGAGCTTTCGCGCAAGCAGTCGGTCATCCGTGACACCTGCCCGAATCTTCACCGAAATACACACACCTTCTGCGCGCAAAGCACGAACAATAGCACACAGCGCGTCCGTATTATGAAGCAGATACTCTCCGCAGTGCGCATCAATCATCGGCTGCTGGCGGCAGTGGGCATCGATCTCATAAATAACATCCTTCCCAAACAGCCGCGCTGCCTCAACAAAAGCCTCAGGTGCAGATCCGCGAAGGTTCAGACCGATTATCACATTGGATCCGTCAAGCATAGCAAGTTCAGTCGCAATGTCATCCAGATCATCGGAAAACTCGGTGCGGCCCGATGCAACCATCTTCTTTGCCGCCTCCTGTGTCGCGGAGTCCAGAGAAAAGCCGCCGATAAACGCAACCCCCACATGGGCCGCACGCTCAAGAACGTACGAGGCGTTGGTTATTCCCGCCATGGATGCGAGTACAACCGGCGTCTTGACCGGCTTTCCATTCAGTGATAAAAATCTGTTCGACCCTCGCATAGATTCTGTATGTATTTGCGTTCAGGCATATTTAGTCTGACGGAGGAGTTGAGAGACCCTCAAGATGATACCCGTAGGAAGTCCGCTCCAGACAGATACATTTACGGAACTCCTCAATCGAAATACTTGCCTGAACATCATAAAATGCACACACCATCTCCCATGGCATCAGATATGCCTCATTTTTCGGCCCGTTCCCCCGGAACTCAACCGCAAGAAAACCCCTGCGGCCGGTATACTTAAGAAAACCCGAAATATTATCGATCTGATGCACGCCGTCCTTATCCTTATGAAAATTGCTCGTAAACGACAAACGCTTCCCTTTCAGAGACTTACACTCAATAGCCAGATAATGCGCAGGATCCAGTGAATCGACAATAATGTCCACATACTGGGTATTAAAATGCGCCTGCTTTAAGCGGTAGGCAAACCCCTTCATCCGGTGCTCCGTAAAGTACCGGTTGACGCAGATAACCATTGCACGCTCAAAATCATTCGCCATTTCTTTTCTTCATGTTTCGTCTGTGAGATGATGAACTTTTATAGCGGTGCAGACTCTACCATTAAACCGCATGCAAGACGGACGAATACGGAAAAATATCAAACCCGGCACCGCAGTGGCAATCGTTCTCAAGGCCGATCAGCCGACCGGTGCCCTGACGTGGGGACGGGTCGCAGACATCCTAACCAACTCACCCACGCACCCGCATGGAATCAAAGTCCGGCTCACCAGTGGACAGGTTGGCAGAGTCCAGCAGATCTACGACAGCGAATAATTCTTCGCAAAGAACAAACTTCGGCACAAAACCAAAAAAAAAGAATTTTTTTGAAGTTCACACAAAGGTGATTTTAAAGAAGAATGCGCCGACCGGCTCCTCTTCCCATGAACGCTTGTACTCTGCTCCGAACACGTACGTTCCTGCCTTATCCGCAGTAACAAGCCACTCATAGTTGCCGCCGACACCGACAATCGGTCCGGAATCTGCCGCAGAGGCAACGAAAGTTGAGTTCAGCACCTTCACCGTCGTATCGTTGGACACAATCCACTGGTAACCGGTGGTCGGATTACCCTCGGTAACGATCTTCACCACTTCGCCTGTCTTCGGATTCACTGTACCATCAAACGCAACCGAAAGCATAGGCTCATCTGCGGGCCTATCCGTTACATTGGCAAACACCAGCTGCTGGGTAAACGTCTCAAGCGGAGTCTCATTCTCCCATGAGCGCTGGTATCCTGCGTTGAACGTATAGGTACCTGCATTCTCTGCCGTGATCGTGAAGATATCATGCCCTCCCGAACCGACAATACCTTCCGCAACCGGGGTTGCCTCATAGGTCTGGTTGATCACAAGACCCGTTACATTAGCTGCGGCCCACTGGTAGCCGGTGGTCGGATTGGAAGGCAGAACGAACCGAATCATATCGTTCGCGGGGATGGCCATACCAAATTTCTGAACCGTCACCGTTGTCACCGGCTCCTCTGTCGGAGCCGGGGTTGGAGCAACCGTTCCGTTACCGGTAGGAACCGGAGTCTGCGTCGGAGTAGCCGTACTGTTGTTCGTGCCGATGCACCCTGCCGCAAGAACGCATGCGGCAACAACAACCAGCACAAGAAGCACAATGCCAGATTTTCTCATAAGTTAGGAATACGCACCTATGGTATATGAAAGTTAGCAGGTTTGGTTTACCTGACTGAGGAGACTACTCCATACAACTATATCACCTCCCTGCAAAAACTATTCAGCAACATTTCGCTAATGTAATTTTACCTGACAACGGAGAACAGAATGGAATTACCCGGAGGACCAACACAACCGGAAGTGATGGCCGTATCACTTGCAAAACTCGGCATACGGCCCGGAGATACGGTCGCCGATATCGGCTGCGGAACAGGCACCGTAACAAAAGAACTTGCTGCCCTTGCCGGACCCGCAGGCCATGTCTATGCGGTTGACCGGAGACCTGCCGCAATCATCTGCACAAAAGAAACCTGTAAAGAACTGCCCTCAGTCGAAACCGTCGAAGGGGAAGCCATCGCATTTCTTGATCTCCCCCGCAGAAAAATCGACTGCGCCTTCTGCGGAGGAAGCCGTGACATTGCAGAGATCATTACCCGGCTCAACGCCGAAGGATGCAGAAGCATCGTCGTCAATGCGGTCCTCATAGAAACCGCTGTTGAAACCATACATACCATGCAGAATCTCGGCATATTTCATGATGCCGTTCACTTACAGGTATCCAGATCCCATGAACTTGTGGAGCGCATTATGTTCAAACCCATAAATCCTATCTATATTATACACGGAGGCCGCGAATGCTGACCGCAGTCGGTCTCGGACCGGGAGACGCAGAACTCCTGACCCTCAAAGCTGTTCGACTGATCAAAGAAGCCGACACCGTATTCGTTCCGGGCGGTATCGCCTATGAACTCGTCAAACCCTACGCACAAAAGATTGTGACCCTTGAATTCCCCATGACACGTGATGAGGCGGTTATCTCCGAATGCATGCAGCGCAACGCAGAAAAAATTGCGCCTGCCGCAAAAGAAGGCAACGCTGTCTTTGGTCTCATTGGCGACCCGAACTACTACTCAACTTTCTCCCGTCTTGCTGAGATGGTGCGGGGATGCTATCCGGGTCTTGAAGTACAGACTGTCCCCGGCATCAGTTCCATCACCGCAGTTGCCTCCCATGCAAAAATTCCGGTAAACGGTGCATTTCTTGTAACCGACGGCCCCGCCGTCCCGGCCACAAAAATCCAGATGAAAGTCACGCACCCGAAAAATCTGGCAGAACAACTGAAAACCGAAGGTTACAATGACTTCATCGTCGTCGAACGGATGTATATGGACGGCGAGCGTGTCCATACCGGCACCCTTCCGGAAAAAACCAACTACTTCTCCATCATGATTGCGAGGAAACTATGAAATACTACATCGTCGGCGCCGGATGCGGCGACCCAGGCCTCATCACCGTCAAAGGTATGGATCTCCTGAGACGGGCGGACGTCCTCATCTATGCAGGATCTCTTGTCAACCCGGCACTGGTGGAACAGTCCCCTGCCCCTCTCAAACTCGACTCATGGGGCATGAAACTCGAAGAGATAACCCGGGTAATCGCAGAAAACGTCAGAGCTGGAAAGTTCGTCGTGCGGCTGCACTCGGGAGACCCGGCAATTTACGGCTCCATTGTTGAGCAGATCGCGCCCCTTGAAGAGGACGGTATCCATGCAGAAATAATTCCGGGTGTCTCTTCAATGTTTGGCGCAGCTGCGGCTCTCCAGACTGAATACACCCTTCGCGGTGTTTCAGAATCCGTGATCGTCACGCGGTCTGCAGGTCAGACACTGGACTCAGACCAGCTTGCCGAGCTATCCGCTCACGGAACGACCATGGTGATCTTCCTCTCAACCGGCCACATCGACACGGTAATGCAGCAACTCAGAAGGCCTGCCGATACCCCGGTCGCCGTTGTCTACCATGCATCATGGCCGGATCAGAAAATCATCCGCGGAACAATTGCTGATATCGCCAAAAAAGTCCATGACGAAGGTATCGAGCGCTCTGCCCTCATCATTGTCGGCGACGTCGTTGAAGGAATCAGGGCAGCCTACACTAACTCCCATCTCTACGGATGACCATCGCAGTCGTTGCTCTGAACCGTTTTCTCTCCTCTGGAGAAAAAATCGCCAAACATCTCGATGCAGAGCTTGTGCCGTACGCGGAACACGTATTCACCGATCTCTACGGACGCGTTGACACCATCGTTGCCGTCATGTCCGCAGGAATCGCTGTTCGGGGTTGTGCTCCCCTCTTAACCGATAAATGGCATGACCCTGCGGTCGTCGTGGTAACGCCTGATCTCAGATACGCAATTCCCGTCCTCGGCGGTCATCACGGCGGCAACCTCTGCGCAAAACGTCTTGCCGAACTCGGCATCGAACCGGTTATCTCAACAGCCACCGAAACACTTGGCAGACCCTCGGTCGAAGAGACCGCCCGGACGGGAGGTCTTGTGGTTGTCAACCGCTCGTCAACCCGCGAGGTGAACGGTGCACTACTCGATGGCGATGTCCCCCTTGTCCGTGTGGATGCGCCGCACATCGTCGTCGCAAATCCGGGAGTCTCGGTTCTCGTCAACGACTCGGCCTATGTAATAGGTATCGGGTGCCGTCTCGGAACAACTGCTGATGAAATCCTCTCGGCGGTTGATGCCGCATGTGCCGCGGCATCCATTGCCCGAGAGAAAGTGACGATGTATGCAACGACCGTCAAGAAGTTTCATGAAGCAGGGCTTCATGAAGCCGTCAGATCCTTATCCGGCAATCTCATCTTTTTAGATGACCAAACAATTAACGCACAAGTACCGCAGAGTCCGTCCCGTGCGGAAATGCTCGGACTTACCGGCGTTGCAGAGCCGTGCGCTCTGGCCCTCGCAAAATCCGGCACTCTGATACTGAACAAGACCGTCTATGGCCGCGTCACCATTGCCATAGGAACATAAGAATCATGGGAACTCTCTGGATAGTAAGCTCCGGACCGGGCAGTCTGCAACAGCTGACCCCGGCCGCAATCAAGGCAATTGCCGCAGCTGATATCATTATCGGCAATGGATTTTACCTTGAGATGCTCGAACCGCTGATCAGAAACAAACAGGTCATCACAAGCTCAATGGGAAAAGAGGTCGACCGCGCAAAAGAGGCAGCACGCCTTGCCGCAGACCACAACGTAGCGATGATCACCGGCGGCGATGCAGGCGTCTACGGTATGGCAAGCATTGTGCTCGAAGTCGTTGAACACGAGTTCCCGAGCACCGATGTTGAAGTGCTTCCGGGAGTTACTGCGGCGACCGCAGCAGCGTCCCGGCTCGGTTCTCCGCTCTCCGGCGACTACGTAACGCTGAGTCTGTCGGATCTTTTGACTCCGTGGGAAATGATTGAAAAGCGGCTGAACCTTGCGTTCCAGATGGGCGTTCCGGTTGCACTCTACAACCCAAAAAGCCGGGGAAGACCGCTGAACCTTGGAAAAGCTATCAATATTGCTCTGCAGTACCGCACTCCTGAAACACCGGTTGGCGTCGTGAAAAACGTGTTCCGGGACGGTGAAGAAGCGTTCTGCGTAACCCTTGCATCACTTGGAGAAAATGACGAGCTGGTTGACATGCACTCGATTTTACTTATCGGCGGCGAGGAAACCAGATTCTGGGAGGATGACGGAGATGTCAAAGGAATTATCACACCCCGCGGTTACCACAGAAAGTACGTATACTGATATCGGTGCTGACACGCCGGAAGGATTCTCGATCTCTTCGCGCAGCAGAAGCCTTGCACGCGAGATGGTTGGAAACGCAACGCCCGAAGACCGCATCCGCCAGAGATGTTCCATTGCGGTGGGTGACTGGGCAATGGCTGATCTGCTGCGGTTCGAGAATGATCCGGTTGCCGCAGGTCTTGCGGCTGTGGCGGCAGGCGCTCCGATCTTTACGGATATCCGCATGGTCTTAACCGGCATTCAGAAACGCGGTCATACCTGTAGTGTGGAGTGCGCTCTTGATTACGGCGCAGATATCTCCAAAGAGCTTGGGATTACCCGCAGCTCCGCAGGGTTTGTAGCCTTAAAGGACCGGCTTAAAGGCTCAGTCGTCGTGATCGGGAACGCACCGAGTGCACTTTTGACCGTCTGTTCGTTCGTGGATGAGGGTATCTGTCCGGCGCTGATTATCGGAACTCCGGTCGGATTTGTGAATGCGGCAGAGTCCAAAGAGGTTCTCCGCACGAAAAATGTTCCCTCGATATCCAATGCCGGTACCCGGGGCGGGACGCCTATCGCGGTCGCATCGTTAAACGAGATTATTACGATGTTTGCTGAACAACAGAAATGATTGATCCGGTCAGCGGTTTTCCCTATCCTGAGGCGTGGGTTGAGCGGTGCACTACGCATGAGGCGCGCCGGCTTGCCGAAAGCGGGTTCGGTGTTCTCACGGCAAACGGGACAGTACTCCGTCGCGGGTTTACAACCGGTACGACCGCTGCCGCAGCGGCGTTTGCGGCGGTTGCATCGCTTGGCGGAACGGAGATTATCGGCGCTGAAATTCAGCTTCCATGCGGGATCACCGCATCTGTAGCGGCCTTTGGCCGCAACGGATGCGGTGAAGCCTGGAAGTTTTCGGGTGATTATCCAGATGATATTACTGCCGGAATTCTGATCTCTGCACATGCGGTGCTCTCCGATGAAATTACGCTTACCGCAGGAGACGGCATTGGCAGGTTTGCACGTTCGACGCCACGGTATGCGGAGCACGAACCGGCCATCAGTCCGCCGGCGCGTGCGGAAATTTTGTCGGCGGTTGAGGCAGCCTGCCGGGTTGCAGATATCGCGGGAGCAGCTGTTACTCTGACAATTCCTGAAGGAAAACGTATCGGTGCCCTGACGCTGAATCCAAAAGTGGGTGTTGTCGGCGGCATTTCGGTGGTTGGAACAACCGGATTTGTCGAGCCATGGGATGATCATCTGACCGAGACCCTTTCGGAACGGATTTCCGCTGCCCGGGATGTGGTGATCACGACTGGACGGACAGGACTGCGTTTTTCCCGTCTGCTGTTCCCCGAATATGAGGTGGTGCTTGCCGGCTCCAAAATAGGTCAGGCACTGTCTGCGGCGGAACTGTGCAGAAATACGGTTATCTGCGGTCTTCCCGGTCTGATCCTGCGATTTTTCCATCCAGAGGTTGCAACCTCGCGGGGATTTGCAACCGTTGAGGAACTGATGGCGTCGTCTGCCGGTCCTGCGGCACTTTCCGCGGAGGTTGCGGATGCGTCTCGCCGGTATCCGCATCTGCGCATCGTAATTATCGACCGTGTCGGTGCCGTCATGATTGATTCAGGGGAGGATTCATGATTATTATCGGCGTCGGGGCTGGTGCAGGAATGCTGACCGAAGAGGGGACCGCAGGAATTCGTGCGGCGAAACTGATCTACGGTTCAGACCGGGCTATTGAACTTGCCCGGAAGTTTGCGGCGGCTGATGCGGTGCTCATCGAGATTACCGACTACAAGGCACTGCGCACCCTGCCGGAGAATGCGGTTGTGCTGTCGACCGGTGATCCGCTGATGGCAGGTCTTGGCTATCTGCCGGGTGACGTGGTGCCGGGAATTTCTTCGATGCAGGTGGCGTTTGCACGACTGAAAGCACCGTGGACGAATGTTGCGGTGGTCAATGCGCACGGAAAAGATCATGCGTCGGCAATCGCCCGTGCCGCGGCAGATACCGCGGCCGGACATTCGGTATTCGTCATAGCAGACCCGGACTTTTCCGTTACACAGCTTGCTGCGGCACTTGCCGGGATATCCGGGGAGATACGTATTGCGGTCTGTGAGAATCTCGGCTATCCTGAAGAGCGTATCGCTGAAGGAACCGCCGAAAATCCGCCGGAAGTGCGGAGCAGACTGTTCTGTGTGGTTGCAGGATACTGACTTTTTTGCCCATGCTGACGGGCGGAGCACCCGCGTTTCTCCCCTCTCTCTACGGCAGTCCGCGGACCTCGTTCCATGAACGGATCCACTCTTCAATTATCGTCAGCGGGGCAGTTGTCTTGATACCGGTGACCGCAAAATGCGTTCTTACCGTATAGTAACCGAGATCGTTCAGCCCGGCAATCATCTCATCCATTGCCGGCGGCGAGACACGGAGGTTTCGTGATATCACGTGATAATCATAAAACGTGCAGGTATCCGGCTCTCCAAGAAGCTGGCAGAGCAGTTTATCCATCTGTTTTGCCGTACCAAACTGCATTGAGGGCAGGATTGCACGCAGGGATTCAAGGATCTCCTTATCCTGCAGGGGTCCCATCCACAGCGGCCCGATCGCCTCGGTTTCCGCACCGCAGAGGGGACATATATGGGACTCTGGCAGAAGTGACCCTTTCTGTTCGGCGCGGTAAAGACATTTCGGGCACTGCATAACAAACCCTATCTGTGCCATCGTCGCGTCCGCCGCAGTCACGCGTCCGAGCACGCGGACATGAGACCGGAAGTAATGGTTTTTCGCAAAACTCAGGACCGGCTCCATCCCCCGGTCATACTTGACCAGATCTTTTGCCATAGCGCCCATCATCATGCGGAGTCCCACCTCGGCATGATACTCGGTATTTTTCGGTGTTGCAAAGTAGCGGCGGATTCCTGCTTTCAGATGCGCTCCGCAAAGCGGGGCGGTATCCGTCGCTGTTACAAACAGATACCGCCGCACCGCGCGTGACGCCGCATCAAGAAACGGGGCCGGCGTTCCAAACGGATCAAGATCAACTGCGTCAAACCGCTCGCCGCACATCAGCCGGTTTGCGTCATCGCAGGTTACGCGAATACTGCCGCCGACGGCTTCAGCATTCTTCTCAATCATCGCAATCGCTGCCGCATCCCGATCATTGATGATGACCGGTGTTCCTGTCTCGTGCGCAACACGAAGTCCACGGACGCCGGTCGCAGCCATCGAATCCAGATACTCATTCGGTTTCAGGTGCGCGAGAAGAAGTACCGTCATATCACGGTTGAACTCCATTTTCGTGTTGTAAAACACCGGCGCTGTTCCCGGAGGGAACTGCGTGTTCTCATCCTGTACCGGCGCCTCAAACGTCGTTGACCCTTCCGTAACCAGTCGGTACTCCATATTACTTTCCTCGAAAAAACACGGACATGTAGGGATTCGAACCCTAGATCTTCAGCTTAGGAGGCTGATGCCATATCCTGGCTTGGCTACATGTCCAAAGAAGTGTATATTTCGTTACATAGGATCGGGTATATTCCTTTCGTCCGGTGCGCAACTGCTTTAGTCGGAAAGCAGTTCAACTTCCATTGCAAGCCGCCATATTCGCCGCTTGGATCTCCGAGACAGATCCGCAATACGCATCATCCGCTCCTCAATCGTAATAACCTTGGATCCTTTCACCAGATTATCAGCATGCGTCACAATCTTTTCTTCAAGAGTCCTGGGAACACAGTCTGTCGGCTCAAGCCCGAGGATCGTACACTCATCCGCAGTCAGTCCTGCACCGGTATGCCGGAGAACAATCTGCGTTAACGCATCCGGCGCGCTAAGCTTTCGGCAGATCTCAGCCCCGGTCTGGGCATGGGAAATATCATGCGTCACTGACCGCCCGATATCATGCAGCATAGATGCGGCGCACACAAGAGACTCATCCACCGAATCCCCGGAAAACCGCTTTGCAGTCTTTGCAACAACCCTGCAATGTTCCACAACACCGGCATCGCATCCGGCAGAAAAAAGAAGTTTTTCGTAATCAGCTCTCATTTTTGAGAGCCTCTTGCATCTTCTCGACGCGGCTCCTCAGCGCAACAACCAGCAGCTCGTCATCAAAGTGAACCAGCATCTCCCCGCATTCCGGACAGGCAAAGTTCGTATTTACGGCATTATTAAACGTCGTCATAATTCCGCAGTTTTTGCACTGATAGAAATCATTTGATTCATCATACCGCAGGCGGGCTGAAAGCTTCCCCACCGCTGTCTCCATCTCGCCTCTGAGAACCGTATTCAGATTATCCATTCGCATAATCCACAGATATGTCAGCCATCCGGTCTCATTATTTTTGATGCGGCGGTACTCGGCAAGCCGGTGCTCATAGAGATTATACAGCGTATGGCGGACAGAGTTTAAGTTAATCTCCGTCTTTGCTGCAATATCCTCATCGCTTAACTCCTCGCTGGGACACCTGCGGAGAAGTTCAATACCCTCATCACCCACGAGTTTGTGAAGATACTGATATATTGCCGGATTCTGGAGGTCTTCCTCGGTGATCGCCGTCATGTCTTTATATGTTGGACGGCGTCGGTAATATGTTTATCCAGAGAGGTAAAAGCATCCGCACGGGTAGGGCCGCAGCCGATCACGGAAAACATCACCTCCCCCTCTTCAAACGCTGTTCCGGGATAGGGGATATCAGTAATGGTTTTTGCGAGATCACGCATGTCGGTACGGATTACAATATCTGCGGGAGCCGCAAAAATCCGTCGCACCGAAAACTGCCGCGCAAAGGGCACCGCAGACGGAAGAACTCCTCGGCATGCATCAACATGCAGTGAAAACAGATTGAGACCGGTCGCCGCCTCCACCGTCTCAACCGTTCCCTGGAACCGGGGATTGACCTCAATAGCATATGCCTCCGAATCCGTAAGCACAAAGTCCACACCCACCGAACCCACGCAACCGCTCGCAGCAACAATCCTTTCCGCAAGCTCCTTCATCCGCTCTGCAAGCGGATGCGTGCACGGGGTAACCGAACCGGAAAACGCGTAGGCGCAGGACGTACCGCCTCGAAGAATCTGCTCGTTTGCCGCAATTGCCCTTGCCGCAGTTCCGGTTCCGATACAAGACACACTTGCAGGCTGACCTTCGATGACCTCTTGTGCAAGGCTCGGCTCATGCTCTACAAACTCTTCCCAGACCGCGCGTTCGGCATCACTGCGCACAATCGCGTTCCGCCATCCGCCCGCCCCGCCCCGTGTCTTCATCATCGCTGGATACTCGCCGTCCGCGAGCACGCGGGGTACCGGAACACCTATCGACTCAAAGAACTCCTGTGTCTTTCCCTTATCCATAAACCGCGCGGCGACCTCTGGGCTGGTTCCAAAACGCTTGGGAATCTCCAAAAGCTCAGCACCCGACGTTGTTATCACCATGTCAACAGCATGACGGTCAAGCATCTCCGAAATGGCAAACGGCAACTCTTTCAGCTCATCAAAAGCGAGAACATCTTTCGTACACCACAACAGATCCTGATCACAAAAGTGATCTACCGCATACACCTCATAGCCCGCACGTGCCGCAGACGCGGCGACGTGGCGGGTGGTGTATCCGGCAACCAGAACCGCAGGACTCACGCTTCGTCACCGTGATGCTCATCGTGTTTGATGGTCGTCTTTCCGATTTTCGTCGGCAGGACCTCAAGCTCTGCATCAGGGAACGCAAGGTCAAGCTCCCTTCCCTCGTACAGATGATCCAGACAGAGAGCCAGCGCCGAAATCTCTGAATGCGGCTGATTCGCAACCGCAACATTGTAGTCCGCAAGCTCGTACATATCGCCCGGCACTTTTTCTGCGCCAACCACAATCAGCACTTTCTCCTCTTTGCGGATATCGGCAATGACGTCCTGAAGGCGCAGACCATACATGGTCAGATGAACCACTTTTCCGCCGTTTTTCTTGAAATTATTGATACAGCTCTTCCACTTAACATTATTTTCACAGAAGTAGGTTCCCCCAAACCGGTGCGCCACATCGGTAATACTGTCGGCAACTTTCTGATCGTCTGAGGCAAGATACATTCCGCTTGCTCCAAGAGCACGGGAACACAGCCCCACATGCGTGGTCACCCGCTGGTCACGTTCCGGCCTGTGGCCGATTCTCAAAATATAGGATTCTGGTTTCAGCATTACTTCTTCGCCTTGATAACTCCGTTTTCAATATAGACCGGCATGCCCGGATCATGCATCATCTGATTCATCATCAGCATATCCGCAAGACTCAGGAGATTGACGGACTCGCCCATCACTGCAATAAGGCAGTTGTTTTCCATCCGCTCAAGGGATGCCTCCACCACCTCACGCGGCAACCCGCACTGTTCGACCAGAGCGGAAATCATCACCGGTCTGCCGTCAGGCAGCATGTGATAGAGTGCCCAGTCAATCTCCTCGTCCTTCATCTGCTAACAGTTTGGATGCCAAAAGAGATTAAATCTGCATGGTCAAACACAACACCATGCCTCAGCAGCCAACGGGCGGGACATACCCTCGCGCAGATAATTTTTGTCACCATCCTCCGGCTTATAGGGTGCCTGAGTAGATGATACAGTAATGGCGGACCTTACTGTTTACGTAGCCTTCACGTCCCTGATTGTCAGTGTTATTTCCAGTTTTTACGGATATTCGCAGACCCGGAAACTTCAGGAGTTTGAACACAAGACACGGGAAGATACCAAAGAAGATCTGGTAAAGCTCGACACCGCACTCAAATCCATCATCGTCAAGTCTTCGTACCGAAACGACATGAAGAATCTGGGATTTGATGCTGAAAAAAAGATCATCAGCGAGTTTCTTTTAAGCCCCACATGGCTGTCAATTGAATATCTGCTCAGAAAAGGCGGTGACAAAACCTCGCTGCATGTGGAACTGCTGATTATTCTCAACCGTCAGGACGGTATTACGATTGGTTTTGCCGCACACAACGCGGAAAAGGAACTGAATAGGATCAGTACCCAGTACCATGAAGAACTGCTGAACCTGAAAAACAATATCTATGATATGCTGCCGGAAATCTCTAAGGACAGCATTGAACGGCTGTCACAGACCGCTTACAATGCGGTTAAATCCGAGATCACCTACAATGACGAGTACGTCCGCGATGCGTTCCGGTATCTGAAAGAGGAAAAAGGCGTGAACGATCCAAACCTCGATCTCTTTCTCGCAGTTCTTACCAACAACGAAGCACTGCTCAGACAGGCGATCGATGCGGGGGGGAGTCTTGGTACCGACGACCGCGGTCTGCTGAAAAAATACGAAAAACTTCTCAAGGACCACAAGTTCGAGCGAAAAATACCGGTTTCCCCGGAATAAGTTTATTCAACCCTGAAAAAAGAATAATACCCTGACAATATGACTGTGGTGACTGATGCGGAACTGAATTTACTGGCAGACGATCTCTACGACCGGTGTGGCGATGATGATGCGGAGCTTGCGCGACTGATGCACGAACTGGATCCCGGGGTTGCAATACAACTCTGTACGTCGGATCTGACGAATGCAGCACAGGTATATATGTATGCGTTTGACGAGGTCCCTGATGAGGACATCTATGATCTGTTGCTGCTTGAACCGGGATCCCAGCTTCTGCGGGGTGTCCGCGTGGGTACCGTTGAGTTTGCGGAGCTGGTAATGGGGTTTGATAAAACCAAAAATCTGTTTTTTATCGGCGTATGGAACGGGGAAAAGTTCGTTGCGGCATTTGCGGGAGAGGAGTCCTATGACCGCGCTGTAGCCTATGCCCGTGAGCACTGCTCAACATAACCTCATTCCCCTTTGGTTATCAGATCATACCTGACAGTAGCCGGAACAATTTCCGGCAGATCCCCCCATGCGGCAGTCCAGTCCCCGATAACTGCGTAGACTCCGTCTATTTCGGCATCAGGCATGATTGCAAGACCGTCAGACGCAGGCAGAATGGTATTGCACAGAGAGGTTGCCCAGGCATCGGCTTTGGCAGGATTTTTGGAAAAAACCACTATTGCATCGGCAATCCCGAACGAGACCGAGGGGCCGACGGTCGCAGACGAGGTGCAGATGCTGCGAATGCCTTCTGCGGGCGGCACGACAAATGCATATTTTCCGGAAACTGCGGTGTTCCCTGCATAGATACCAACGCGAACCGGTCGGTTGGCAATAAAAACAATATCTCCTCCGTTGTCAATGAGACCGAATACCGCGCCCGCATCAATCATCGCATCAATACCGGCCCATGCGACGGCTGCGGCTACCGCAGCCATCGGCCCTACCTCTGCTTCGCGGCAGGCATCCGCCATCCGTTGCACAATCAGCGGTGCTCCTGCTTCGGCAGGTACCGGTGAATAGGAAGTTCCAAAAAAAGGGTCCGCACACAGATATGACTCAAGGTCTGTCCGTGCAGCAATCATTCCTGCCTTGGCAGCCGCAATATGGCTCTCGTCGTCGGCAAGAATGGTGGTGATAGTCTGGCGGTACTCGAAATGCTCCCGGATCATTTCTGAAGACTCAGTGCACGCTGAGGGCAGTACATCGCGCAGCGTCCGCAGAGTACACAGCGCTCCGAGTTTACCTGCAGTTGCCATGAGTCATCAAAGGAGAACACCTGCTTCTGACAGATGCTGATGCACAAACCACAGTCAACGCACTCGGTTCTGTTATGGGAGACCGCATCCTTCTGAATCCGGA
Organism: uncultured Methanomicrobiales archaeon; assembly: GCA_964483485.1. GTDB lineage: Archaea > Halobacteriota > Methanomicrobia > Methanomicrobiales > Methanocorpusculaceae > Methanocorpusculum. Next base: position 162 of record CAZABQ010000044.1, on the reverse strand, counting down.
CGGTTACCCCCGGATGATGCAGCGCTGCGATGAAGATTTCCGCCTTGTCATCTGCGACGTCAAGCAGTGTCCAACCGTCATCGCCGTCAATCTGCGCACGTTCCACATTGACCGGCACTCCTGACTTCAGAATAGCGTTTGCAATGTTTGCTTCCTGCACAC
>CAZABQ010000043.1:0-16899 GCA_964483485.1 uncultured Methanomicrobiales archaeon | reverse complement strand
GCGACGGACTCTTAATCCGTAGGTCAGGGGTTCAAATCCCTTTAGGCCCGCTTTTAAAAAATATTATCCGAAGACAGTCGTATATTTTGAACTGCCGTTTACCGGCATTGCACCTAAATTCGTTTATTGCCATTTGATGTTCGTCATTAATCGTATTCGAAAAACATCACGGAATCCTAAAAAAAATTATTTCTGTGGTTTTCTTGTCTATTCTGTGATGTTGAAAATTACCGTGTGTTCCCGCGAAGCTGCGAAGCAGTGAGCACGACGGAACGGCGTGCGAAGCGGTAAGCAGGCCGAAGGCATGCGTTCAGCGTCTTTCGTGGGCTACTGAGGAATAAAGGTGCGACCTCTCGTTTACCAAAACACATATGACGTAAAAGACCAAAACATGTACGGTTATCTTGAGCTGAAAGCAGAGAATACTCTGCACGACTCCCTGAAACGGGAGCGGACAAAGAAGCCCAAAGATTATACATATCCGTTGAAACTGATTTTCACGGTAGGAAATACAGTATGAAGGTAATTTATAACGACGGAAATACGGGAGAGTGCCAGAAAGGAGAGGAGCTGCACGTAATACGCCATACGGCAGCTCACGTACTTGCCCAGGCGGTCAAACGTCTGTATCCCCATGCATCATTTGCCTACGGACCTGCAACCGAGAAGGGATTTTATTATGATGTCGACTTGGGAGACACAAAACTATCGGACGCTGATCTTCCTGCAATCGAAAAAGAAATGCAGGAGATTGTGAAAGCAAATCTGCCAATAAAACCGTTCATCCTCTCGCGTGCAGACGCATTGAAACTCATGGAAGAGCGGCACGAACCGTACAAGATTGAGCACATCGCAGATCTTGACGAAAACGAGCCGCTGAGTTTCTATCAGCAGGGTGAATACGTTGATATGTGTGTCGGTCCGCACCTTACCTACACCAAGACCCTGAAGGCCTTCAAACTCACCGGTCTTTCCGGTGCATACTGGAAGAACGACAGCAAAAATAAGATGCTTACACGAATCAACGGGACTGCCTTTGCAACCTCAAAAGAGCTTGAGGATTTCCTGAAACTTCAGGAGGAAGCCGAGCGCCGCGATCACCGTAAGATTGGAAAGGACATGAAACTCTTCATGTTCGAGGATGTCGGGCCGGGATTCCCGTTCTTCCTGCCAAACGGCATGATCATCAAAAACTCCTTACTTGAGTACTGGCGCGAACTTCACACGGCAAACGGCTATCAGGAGATCTCAACGCCGCTGATCATGAACCGCTGTCTCTGGGAAACGAGCGGTCATTGGGACCACTACAAGGCAAACATGTATGCAACCCGCATCGATGATGAGGACTTCTGCATTAAACCGATGAACTGCCCGGGAGGTCTGATGGTGTACGCCAGTGAGCCGCACAGTTACCGCGAACTTCCCATGCGGCTTGCAGAAATCGGTATTGTCCACCGCCACGAGCTGAAAGGAACGCTGCACGGTCTGTTCCGCGTCCGCAGTTTCACGCAGGATGATGCCCACATCTTCATGCGCAAAGATCAGATTGCGGATGAAATTTCCGCAGTTGTCAGTCTGATCGATCAGGTGTACTCCAAGTTCGGATTTGAGTACTTCCTGGAGCTGTCCACTCGCCCGGAGGACAGCATGGGCAGTGACGAGGATTGGGAAGCAGCAACGAGCGGTCTTGTGGATGCTCTGGAAAAACTGAACCTCCCCTACACGGTCAACGAAGGGGACGGTGCGTTCTACGGCCCGAAAATCGACTTCCATCTGCGCGACTGCCTTGGAAGAACATGGCAGTGCGGAACTATTCAGCTTGACTTCCAGATGCCGATCAACTTCAACCTCACCTATGTAGATGAAAACGACGAGCGGCCGCGGCCAATTATGATTCACCGTGTCTGTTTCGGTTCAATTGAGCGGTTCATTGGAATTCTGACAGAACACTTCGCCGGCAAATTCCCGGTCTGGCTTGCACCTATGCAGGCAAAGGTTCTGTTGGTTTCCAAGAAGAGCGAGGCATACGCGTCCGAGGTTTACCAGATGCTCAAAGATGCAAAAATCCGCTGTGAGCTGGACAACCGCAATGAAAAGATCGGGTATATGATCCGGCAGGCCCAGTACACCGAGCGTGTGCCGTATATGATTATCATTGGCGAAAAAGAGCTGGAAACAAAAACCATCTCCGTACGTACACGGGACAGCAACACGGTTACCATGACGCCGGAAGAGTTCCTGACAAAGATAGCTGCCGAGATCAAAAACAGGGATTAAGGGATTTTCCCGCAACCTATTTTTTGGGAGGAGTTCAGCGGGTGTCTCATTCGTTTTTAGAAAAAAATCCCTCCTGAGCCGGCAAACGACTATTGTCATTTTCAAGAGGGACACCGCGCAAATCCTCTTTGAAAAATATGCCTGCTCATTTCCAGAACAGGAAACATCAGAATTATTTTTTGGATTTGATTCGTGTCATATCAAGAGCATAGCCGCGAAACTCCGTCTCCAGACGATCACAGGAAAGATGGATATCATGCTCCTGCCCGTGAGCACAGATGTGATAGACACCGTTTCCCCGAGAGTGCCAAGTGAACGGCTCATTAATGTCGTGCCCAAGAACCCTGCCGATCGCAATACCGGTATTGTCATGATAAAACCGGCAGTACATTTTTCCGGCAAGCAGCACCGACCGCTCCCATTCGCCAACAATTGGATCACTCATGCAAATCTCTCCCAAAGACACCGCATAACTCTTCCCTGAAATACTCTGTTCCGCGAACCCGCATAGTCCATGAAATTCTGGTTAGTTCTCCTGTGCCAAATACTTCTTGGAGATCAACGTCTGAAAAATAGTGGGTCACGATACCGTCACCCCGAAGATATGAACTCTGTTCAACCTCTGTTCCTGTACCGCACCGCATATCACGACGCGAAAACCCTTTGAAAAAAAGTTTCCCGCCCGGAACAAGAACACGGCGCATCTCACATACTGCCGGTAACCACAGTCTTCGCGGCAGATGCCCGAGCACATGCCAGCAGAACACAAAATCAAACGAACAGTCTGCAAACGGAAGCGTGGTAACATCCCCGGCAACAGCACTGCATCCCGCAGATTCCGCAAGCGAGACCGCTGCCGGAGAAATATCAACACCAACCGCACGCCATCCAGATACAGTCATAGCGGTAAGCGTCTTACCGTTACCGCAGCCGCACTCAAGAACACGGCATCCCTGCGGCAGAGGCGGCAGAACCCCGGAAGCTCCCCCCCACCGGTTTCCGCGAAGCGTGTAGTCAGTATCCCAGCCGTTCACAACCGCACCGAAACACCGCGTGAAGAGAGATACTCCTTCACATCGCGGACGGTCATCTCGCCGTAATGGAACACACTCGCCGCAAGGCAGGCATCTGCTTTGCCGAGTACAAATCCGTCATAGAAATGTTCAAGCGTCCCCACCCCGCCCGAAGCAATAACAGGAACATCCACATTCTCTGAGATTGCCGCCGTAATTTCCAGATCAAAACCGGTCTTCACGCCGTCCGTCTCCATCGAGGTGAGGAGGATTTCCCCGGCTCCCCGCAAAACGGCATCCTGCGCCCACGCAACCGCATCCATACCGGTGGGCTGACTGCCGCCGTAGATGACCACTTCATACCAGCAGGTGCGACCGTCCCGCAGATGCACGGGCGTCACCCCCTCGCGCATTTCGTAGTTTCTTCTGACATCCTCGGCGAGCACAATACACTGGTTGCCGAACAGTTTTGCCCCGTCATGAATAACCTCCGGTGTTTTTACCGCAGCCGTATTCAGACTCACCTTATCAGCGCCTGCACGGAGAATTTCCTGAATATCTTTAACTGTGCGAATCCCGCCGCCGACCGTCAGCGGCAGAAACAGCTGATCGGCAGCTCTGCCAATAACATCGACCATGGTCTGACGATTGTTTCTGGATGCGGCAATATCCAGAAATACCACTTCATCAGCTCCCTGCTCGTTGTACGTCCGCGCAAGCTCTACCGGGTCTCCCGCATCCCGCAGTCCCGCAAAGTTTACCCCTTTGACAACTCTCCCGTCTTTTAGATCAAGACAAGGAATAACCCGCCGTGTAAGTCCCATACCAGTATAGTTGGTATGCGGGAAAAATTATCATTGCGTATTATGTTCTTGCAGGACAAACCGGTATATCAGATGACGCACACCGGAGAACAGAAAATACAGTGGGCAGCCCAGTACATGCCTGTCCTGAATGCAATCCGCGACCGGTTTGAAAAAGAAAAACCTCTCGCCGGACAGAGAATCGGAATGGCACTCCATGTGGAAGCAAAAACCGCATGTCTGGTAAGAACACTCGCTGCCGGAGGTGCAGAGGTTTACATCACCGGCTGTAATCCGCTTTCAACGCAGGATGATGTAGCAGACGCACTCCGTGAAGGAGGCGTTGCCTGCTATGCGAAGCGCGGGTGCAGCAATGACGAGTATTATGCAGCAATAGACAAAGTTCTTGATGCACGCCCGACGCTCACCATCGATGACGGTATGGATCTTATCAACCGCGTCCACATTGACCGCCGGGATGTACTGCCCGGAATCACGGGCGCCTGCGAAGAGACGACGACCGGTATCCACCGTCTGCGTGCGATGCAGGCAGACGGAAAGCTGGAGTTTCCGGTTATCGCGGTGAACGATACGCCAATGAAACACTATTTCGACAACGTTCACGGAACCGGCGAAAGCGTTCTTGCATCCATCATGCTGACCACAAACGTTCTGCTTGCAGGCCGTCATGTGGTTGTTGCCGGATACGGCTACTGCGGTCGCGGTGTTGCGACAAAGGCACGTTCACTTGGTGCCCGCGTCATAGTAACCGAGATCGATCCCCGCAGGGCTTTGCAGGCATACTTTGACGGATTTGAGGTGATGAGTATGGATGACGCAGCCAAAACTGGCGATCTCTTCGTTACAACGACCGGCAACTGTGGTATTATCACCGGCCGCCACTTCCCGGAGATGAAGTCCGGCGCAATCCTTTCCAATGCGGGCCACTTCAACAATGAGATAGAAATCCCCTGGCTTGAAAAGCACGCAAGTGCTGTTGAGCACCGCGACGGTATTGATACCTATGTCATCGACGGCAAAAAGATTCATCTGCTTGCGGAAGGAAGACTCGTCAACCTCGCAACACCCAAAGGTATGGGACACCCTATCGAGGTCATGGACCTCAGTTTTGCGGTGCAGGCGCTCTCGGTTGAGTACGTCGCAAAACACGGCCGCGAGCTTTCCGCAGGGGTTCATGATGTGCCGTCTGACATTGATGAATATATTGCGCGGCTGAAACTTTCCGCGGTCGGGGCAACACTGGACGATCTTTCCGCAGAACAGAAAGAGTACATGTGCAGCTGGAACCACGGAACCTGAAGCGTTCCCGAAAATATCATACCTTTTTTTTCGGCAGACTATTTTTTTCTGGGAGAAAACTCCCGTAATCAGGGGTCATATCACACCTCCCAAAACACTGATCAGTACAAAACCCTTATGCCGTTTTTTCACCCATATATATGGAATGTCTATGGACGCAACTGCTACTGATTCCGGACTGCTGCAGCTAACCGAAATTGTTCTGACAGCGGAAGTGGTGAACGGAAACACCGCACTCGGCGTAAATGATCTGCCGGTATCTCTGCGTCCTCTCTTCTGTCCTGATGCCCCGGGCATTATTGCCCGGCCGGTCGCCATCAAAGAAGGACAGCTTAAGACCTACTTCCCCAACCTCGCCGCACGCAGTCTGATTGCCAACGGAAAAAACTCCTATCTGGTGGTCAATGATCTCGGCCAGTTCGCCGTGACGACATTTGCGCCGGCGATGAAATGGTATCTCCGTCATGCGGGTGCCGAGGCTGTTATGAAAAATCCTGCCCTCTCGCTATCCCTTGAAACATCAGGAGAGTCAGGGATATCCTACAAAACCGCCAGAGAAAATATTCCTCTCTTTGAAGACACCCTCGCGTCCCTGAATGGAAAAATCAACGCGCTCACCGCCAAATCCGAATCGTTCCGGGAAGCGGCAGACCTTGTGGTTGCCTATGCCCCTGAAGAGATTGAATTTTCCTTAGAAGATCTGGTCTGCACTCAGGATCAGATGGCGATCGTCCGCAAAGTACAGATCTCTCTTGAAAATCAGGAGTTCCTGCGCAGCCACAGAATCTATGAACTGGGAAGAATTCTTCTGGTCGGACCGCCCGGAACCGGAAAAACCTCGTTTGCCCTTGCACTCTCGCGCTCGGTACACATGCCGGTTCTAGAAGTGCGGCTTTCGATGCTGACCTCACAGTATCTTGGCGAGACCTCGAAAAATATTGACAGAATATTCGACCTCGCCAAAAAGATTGCGCCCTGTATTCTCTTCATCGACGAGTTCGACTACATCGCAAAGACCCGTATCTCCGACGACAACGGAACCATGAAGCGGGCGGTAAACACGCTTCTCAAAAGCATCGATCATATCAATCTGATTAAGGATCAGGTGCTTTTAATCGGTGCGACAAACCACGCAGGAATGCTTGACGAGGCCGCATGGCGACGGTTTGACGAAGTGGTTACCTTCACGCTCCCTGATCCAACGATGCGGGAGGAAATTCTCCGCCACGTGGCAACCGACATTCCCTGCACCATGAACTTCTCCACGATTGCCGAGCAGACGGAAGGATTTTCCGGCGCAGACCTCAGGATGATGCTCACCGAAGCAATTGTATCAGCACTTCTTGCCGGCAGAAAAGAGATCAATGAAAGCGATGTCAGTGCCGGTATGGAACTGGTGAACCGCAGAAACATTGCCCGGAGCGGCTGTACCTGAGAATCATGAAGGTAACTGTTCTTGGTACCGGAGACGTTGTCGGAACACCGAAAGTGGGATGCAGCTGCGCGGTCTGTACTGAAGCAAAACAGACCGGCAAACAGCGGCTGCGGACCTCGATTCTTGTGGAACACGCAGGAAAGCATCTGCTAATAGATACCGGGCCTGACATGCGTGCCCAGCTTCTTGCCGCAGGCTCGCCGGTGATTGACGCGGTTATCTGGACGCACGGACACTATGATCACTTCATGGGATTCGGCGACTTTTACCGCGTACAGCGTGACCCGATTACAGTCTACGGAGCACCGGAAGTTCTTGCCTACTGCGGCGGGATCTTTTCGTTCATACCGCACCGCGAAGTATCCGTCACAGCATACGAGCAGGTGGATATCTGCGGCATGCAGGTAACCCTTTTTCCGGTGATGCACGACACCCCCACTTACGGTGTTCGGATTGAAGCGGACGGTGCGGTGTTTGTCTACTCCTGCGACACCACTGCGGCTCTGCCAGCCAGAACACTTGACGTGATGAAAGACGCGGACCTCCTGCTGCTGGATGGAATATTTCCGCCGGAGGTCCACATCTCCAAACACATGAACATCACTGATGCGGAACGGCTTGCAGAGCAGCTTGCCGCAAAAGAGTTCTGGTGCGTACACATGAGCCACAAAATCTGGTGGAGTTACCCGCACGGCGCGCGGGACATGCAGAGCTGGACTCTTGGAACCACCGGAATATAATTCTTTTTTTCAACGGGTTCCGCGAACCACACCCGACCGCGGAACTGACATCGCAAAACAATGCGGTCGAAACTTACTACATCTCCCGCGTCCCACTCAATACATAAGGGATGAAAAAGGACATCTACTTCCGAATAGACACGCGGGTACAGAATGGCGTCGTAAAATATTATCTCCTTCGCGAAGTAAACAGTGATTCGCGAAAGTTCCGGGCATCAAAACTTATCAAAGCAGGAGTCATGCCGACCGACGCCGAGATTTCCCGTGCCATTCTGCTGCACGGCTTTGATCTGGAGATCAAATGCTGTGAAAAAGTTGCCTCATACCGCATAAAAAACTTCAGATACGAATACGCGGCAAACGAGGAGGCATACCGTCTTCTGGAAAAATACCGGTATCTGGATATGCGGCTTCATGACTATCTCACTCCTGAGGAGTACAAAGCTCACGTGAAAGATCGCGAGTATCACTATATTCATGAATCCGCAAAAACCGCCGGCAACACGTTTACCTTTTCAGAAGTTGTCATGATGCTTGACACCGGAAAAATTCCGAACGGTAAATATCTCCGCGACGTCAACGAAATCCAGAATCTTCGTGCCTGTACGATGCTGCGCAACAAAAATCCGCGCAAGGTAACCCCCGCCCTCATCCAGCGGATGAGAAATATGATCCTTGCCAATATCGAAGAACCGGAAAAACTCAGCCGCGAAAATGAAATTGCCGTCCGGCATCAGCTCGACACCTATTACAAAAAGCTCGCGGACGGCTATCATCCCGCAGAACAGATGTTTCTGTGGCACCGTGAGTTCCGAACCCTCAAACCATTCCGCGTCGGAACAAGGCGGGTTGCCCGCGAGCTGATCCATTACATGGTTCTGCCGCTTGGGTATCCGCTCGCATTCCAGTCAAGTCTTCAGACCATTGGAGAAGACGGACGGGTTGTAGACCGCGACATAGACAGAATCATCCCGGAATTTTTTGAGAAGTATATTGGAAACAGAATTCCCGAACTTGAAACGGAACTTCGTAAAAAAATCACTGAAAAATGGGACATTCAGAGAAACAAACTCCAGAAACAGCTGGACCTCTATCTCCCATTCAACGACTGATTTTTTTCGATCATGGAAGAGATATATTTATAACATTGTGTGATAAATAGATCACATGCAACAATGATAAACAAGTTAAGTCTCATGGGATTCGTCGGGCTGCTCGGGCTTCTTGCCATTCCGACCGGTGAAATACAGTATTGTGCATTTTTTGCCTTTTTTGTCTTTTTTGGCTACATCCGTGTTGTTTCCGACGAACTATTCATCGCCTACGTAAGGCGCGCTGCATCAACCGCATTTTTCCTTCAGGTTCTGTTCTTTTGCGTCATCTACGCAGCAACTGTTCTCATAGATGACAAAGAGATCTTCACAATCTCATTCCCGCTGACCTTTGCTGCGAGTATGTTCGTGTTTATCTGTATGATTGTGGCCCATGAATTTTCGGAACAGTACGGAGGAGAACGTGGTACTTAAAACAAAAATACGCGAGTACCGGGCAAAGAACAACATCACGCAGGAAGAACTTGCGAAAATGGTCGGAGTACGGCGGGAAACCATCGGTCATCTGGAAAACGGCAGATACAACCCCTCGCTAAAACTCGGGTTTGACATTGCAAAAGTTTTGCAGGCGCCGGTCGAAGAACTCTTTGAGTTCACTGACGACTAACTTTTTTTTCGGGTTTTCATCAGAAGAAGGTGCAGGGTCACAAAAACACCGACCACGCACAAAATAACCGTGACAAAGAATTTTTGTACAACAATCATCGAAACAGAGAGCATCGCCCACAAAAAAATGAGGGCCGAAACCTTATGGCGCAGAGGGACACCAGTTTTGTTGCGGTAGTGATTGATGTACGGACCGAAGTACCGGTTCTTCTCAAGCCGCGCGGCAAGCTCGGGTGAACTTAAGGAAAAGCAGGCCGCAGCAAGAATGACGAACGGTGTTGTCGGAAGGACGGGGACCACAATCCCTACAGCTCCAAGCGCAAGGCAGAGGAAACCTATACCCTTCAGAAACTGCCGTTTAAGCTGCATTTCAGCACTTCACCGTATCGCGGGCAAGTCTGGACGTAACAAGGGCAATCACGGCAACCGCAAGACCTGCGATGCAGGCAAGAGCAACACCTGCCGGCGTATAGATTTCCGCATTTCCGGATCCCGCAGACGCTGCAACCGAGAAGAGAGCAACACCGAGAACGCAGCCCACGTTCATCACCGTAAAGATCAGACCACCGGACGAACCCTGAAGCTCAAGCGGACTGTGAACGGTTATCCGCTGAATGCTCGGACCCTCATTCAGCCCCATGCCAAGACCCACCATACCAAGTCCGGCAAAGATCAGCAGCATGTTTGAAAGAAGTATTGCACCGCCCAAGAGCGCCATCCCTGCCGCAAGCAGAACTGATGCCGCATTACACAGAAACATGCAGCCGCACCGGCGAACGAACGCTCCTGCGGGAATCCCAATCAGAGCCATCGCAATTGGCGGGAGAAGCATGATGCCGCCCGCTATCGCGGTCGGCAGCAGATACTGTTCCGTCAAAAGGAACGGCATGACATAGATTACGCCAAGATACACCAGTGTGATACACAGCGTTGAGATTGACGCCCACATCACCGTCCGGTTCATCAGAAGACGGGCGGAAAGAATCGGGTCAGGGTGCCGGAACTCACGGTGCAGGAACAGATAGCCGAAAACCGGAGAGAGGAGCAGGAGGAGAATCACCAGCGGATTCCATCCCTCGGATACACCAAGTTCCAGTCCTGCAAGCAGAGCTACAAGCGTCACGGCAAGATATACTGCACCGAGCGAGTCGAACGGCTTTGACCGCACCGGAAGATCCGCAGGGTCGGGCTTTGGGATCAGGAAGAGCGCAACCAGCACACCGACAATTCCCACTGGAATATTGATGAAAAATATCCAGTGCCAGCTGATGAACTGGGTCAGAACCCCTCCGATACCGGGACCGAGAGCAAGAGCCGCACCGCCGGCGGTTGCAATAACACCCATACCGATAGGCTGCATGGTCTTTGGCAGATGCAGGGTAATGAGCATGGTTGCCGTTGCCACCATCATTGCCGCGGCAACACCCTGAAATATCCTGAATGCAATCAGGGAAGTGATGTCTGAGGCGATGCCGCAGAGGAACGATGCAATTGTAAACAGGGCAAAACCCAGCGTAAAGATCATACGCTGAAGTCCTGTACGGTCAGCAAGCTTACCAAAGAGGAGGAGCGTACTCCCGAGCGCCAGAAGATACGACGTCATTACCCATGATGACAGGGAAGAACCGGAACCGAGGCTCTCGGAGATCGTCGGCAGTGCAATCGACACAATGCTTGTGTCAAGATAATCCATAAAGACAGCCGCGGCTGCCAGAATCATGAGAAGTTTTTGGTGGAATGAACGCTCAATCAGCATAGGAAGTCACCCGGACTTCGGGATGGTATTTGACTAAAACAGGGAAGATACAGGGCGTATCTCACCCTGTTTTCAGGAGTAAGATTTTGGTGTCAGGAGGTGTTTGTCCACTTGTCCGTCCGTTTTGCAGGGGATGCGGAGACGGACTGAGCGGTATTGGTATTGTACTTTTCATCCGCAGCGCGCTTTTTTCCCGGGACGAGTTCACGGGAAAGTTCGGAAAGCGGATGACCTTTACAGGTGATGGTGAATTTTTTGTAGTAACCAAACGGTGCTCGTTTAACCTCAAAAGAGGTGGAAGCAGACAGAACAGCTTCGATCTCTTTGAGAACTGCCACCGCAGAGTCAGGGGATGCCAGATTGCCGGAGAGATGGGCATACGGATAGATCATCACTCTTTTGGCCCCGACCTTCCCCGCAACATCAGTTATTTCCGAGACGGTCTGCGCTGTGATATCAGCGGGATCTGACTCATCGACAGCCTCAACTGCGCAGAATGCTACAAGAGCATCCTGCATTGCATCCTTTGGTATGATCCCGGTCTCTGCCATTTTTGTTTTGGACACAACCTCGTACTCAATATTGTCAGCGTGAATGAGGAGAATTCTCAATAGTACCACCATCCGGTCATTTGCAGGAAAAGCAGTCCCGCAGACAGATCGTTTGCCTGCCTGGGAATATCAGCAGACGAGTCCTATATGGTTTAGAGCATAAAACCATATTAATCTAAGGCAAGGAGCTATCGTAGTTTGAAAAAAGACGGGAAAAAATAGATTTCCCGAAGGAAATTTCAGACGAGAAGAAGTGTGAGTCCCAAAAGCACCACAACCTGAACAGCCCAGATAAGGGATGCAAACGGCATCAGGGTTTTACCAATCGAAAGCGTCTGCCGCAGGTTCATCGAAAGGCCGACACCGGCCATTGCGATGGTCAGAACGGTCACAGAGATGTTTACCAGCCCCGCCTGAACGGTATGTCCTGTGACCGGCGATGCCATGATAAAGGCGGTCATACCTACGGCCATGATCACAAAGAGAATCAGAAATCCCTGAACTTTTGCTTTCACCCTCTCGGCAGGGCAGGACGCAGGAACTGCCTCCTGCCGCCTGCACCAGAGCCAGCCGAATACAGAGGCAACAACAACCAGCATCGCGACCCGGATCATTTTGTAGGCAAGAGCAAGTGCCGAGACATCCGAACCTCCTGAAATGGCAGTATAGAGATCAGCTGCCGGAATCACGTTCCCGATCTCATGCAGCGTTCCACCAATGAACACCTCGGCCTGCGTGTCCGTCATCCCGACACCGAACGCAATTGCCGGAATAAGGAACACACCAACGATACCGAGAAGACTTATCACGCCGACCACAGCATGGACATACTTCTGATCCGCGTGGATAACCGGCGCCACCGAAAGTGTGGCCGAGACTCCGCAGATGCCGTTACCGGTTCCGGCAAGCGCTGATGTTTCCCAGTTGTGACCAAACCGTTTGCCAAGAATCATGGTAAGAATAATTGTCAGTGCAAGAACCGCGAGAATAAGAACAAGACCGGTCGCAGACGCAGTCATCAGAACATCCGCCGTGACCCGCGCACCCATCAGAATGATGGCGATGCGCAGGAGATACTTTCCTGCATACGATCCTCCCGCATCAAAGAGTCGGTAGTTGATGAAAAGACAGATCACCAGAGCCAGAACAATCGGACCGATTTTCGTGAGCAGGGAAAAAACCGGATTGTCAACAAAGAGATCATGAGGAAGAACCGCAAAACCCCCGTCCCAGAGGGTTCCCCGTGTAAGCAGGAACGAAACTACCGTTACTGCCGTGCAGACAAGGAGACCGGGAAGTACTGCCCTGTCGGCTGACCTGAAGTACTCGAAAAAATCCTCACGATACGTTGTCATAAATAACAATAAGCCGACAGGTACCTAAAAAAGATAGTGATTCGTGACACTCCCCCAAAATTTCAGAGAAATTTCGGGCAGGTTTTTTTCAGTGGCACACATTCAATAGGCCAAACACCCTAATACTTTACACACATTCTCGTAAATGGAGATACATCGTAATGACAGATACACCATCAGCCAGAGGAAAAGGAACAGTAGTACTCGCCTTTTCCGGAGGACTTGATACCTCCGTCTGCGTCCCGATCTTAAAGAACATGTACGGCTATGACCGCGTTGTCACCGTCGCCGTGGATGTCGGGCAGCCCGCTGCTGAAGTCAAAATGGCGGATGACAAAGGGAAACTCATCGCTGACAAGCATTACACCATTGATGCAAAGGATGCATTCGTGAAAAACCATGTTTTCCCGGCAATAAGGGCAAATGCTCTCTACGAAGGATATCCGATGGGAACTTCCCTTGCACGTCCCCTCATTGCAGAAGAGATTGTCAAGATAGCAAAGATTGAGGGGGCAAACGCGATCGGTCACGGCTGTACCGGTAAAGGAAACGACCAGCTGCGTTTCGATTTCATCTTCCGCATGCACGGTTTTGAGATTGTCGCACCAATGCGTGAGCATAACATGACCCGCGACTGGGAGATAGACTACGCCGAGCAGCACGGCATTCCAATTCCGGTCAAGAAGTCCACCCCGTGGAGTGTCGACGAAAACATCTGGTCCCGCAGTATCGAAGGCGGCAGACTCGAAGAGACCGACTACCACCCGCCGGAGGAGATCTACCACTGGACTACATCGCCGGAGGCAGCACCTGACAAGCCGGAGATCGTTTCCCTTACCTTTGAAGACGGTGTGCCGGTTGCGCTGAACGGCAAGAAGATGAACGGTGTTGATCTGATTGTTGAGCTGAACAAGATCGCAGGTAAACACGGCGTCGGCAGAAATGATATGGTTGAAGACCGTGTCCTCGGACTCAAAGCCCGTGAGAACTACGAGCATCCGGCAGCGACCGTTCTGATTGCGGCGCACGCCGATCTCGAGAAGCTCGTTCTTTCCCGGTTTGAACTCAAGTTCAAGCACATTGTGGATGATCAGTGGGCAGAGCTTGCGTACATGGGTCTCGTTCACGAGCCGCTCTATCATGATCTGAACGCTTTTATCACCGAAACGCAGAAACGCGTTTCGGGAACCGTTGACGTCCAGCTGTTCAAAGGCGGTCTTCACATTCTCGGCAGAAAATCCGAAAATGCCATCTACTCTCAGGACATGGTCTCCTTTGACACGACCACCATCGACCAGCGCGATGCAATCGGATTTTCCAAATACTTCGGACTGCAGGGCAGAATGGTCTGGCAGCTCCAGAACAAATAATCTTTTTTTAGAAAGAAGGGATTTTTCCCGTACATCAAAGCGGATATACTGATTACGCAATACATCCAAGTACATACTCAAGAATGGACTTCTCCAAAGACAATGTCTGTGTGCTGATTCCGACGCTCAACGAAAAAGCAACGATAGGTTTGGTTATCGAGGAACTGCAGGCGCACGGCTATCACAACATACTTGTCGTGGACGGCCACAGTACGGACGGAACTCCGGAGATCGCAAGAGATCTCGGTGCAAAGGTCATGACGCAGCAGGGACGCGGCAAGGGGGCTGCAATGATCGAAGCGTTTGCAGTGATCGCCGAACCCTACATCCTCATGCTGGACGGTGACGGAACCAACCCGCCGGAGTATGCGGACGCAATGCTTGAACCGCTCGTAACCGGCCGCGCAGATCATGTCATCGGTAACCGGTTAAATGAGTATGAGCGCGGCGCACTGACACGCCTGAACCTTTGGGGAAACAGGCTGATGAACACCCTGTTCAAGTGGGCGCACGGAGTCTACATGACAGATATCCTCTCAGGCTACCGGGCATTCACCCGCGATTCATTAAAACAGATGAATCTCAAGGAATCCGGATTTGAAATTGAGACCGAGATCAGTTCTGCGGTGATTCACCGGGGTCTGAAGTTTGAAGTCGTACCGACGTTTTACAAGAAACGACCCGGATCGCCGACAAAACTCCATCCGGTCCGCGACGGATACAAGATTTTACGGGCAATCAACAAATACGGCAAGATGAACAATCCTCTCTTCCACTTTAGCGTGATTGGCGTTCTGATGGGTATTGCAGGATTCTGTCTCGGCCTGTATGTTCTGTTTGAGTGGCTTGCAGGAATTGAGCATCTTTTCATGGGTATTCTTACGATGCTCTTAATCATTACGGGAATTCTCACCTTCATGATTGGTTTTATCAGCGACATGATTCTCGGATATCACCGGGAAGTAATGCAGGAGATGCGAAAACTCCGCATGCAGCTTGACAAGATGCAGAAGAAGGACTAAATTTTTCTGCGGGATAATCCTCACATTCAAATTTTTGCGGGTCGAAGTAGTACCACAGTTATGACCACGCCCCGGATCGAAAAAGTGCTCCATGCCTCCATTGACAATCTGTATGCAGGCAGCGGAGAGTTTTTGCAGGAGATCGAAACCGGCTTAAACACGACCAGAATTCCCGTGCCGAGAGTGGGCTATCAGGGAGTGGAAGGCTCTTTTGGTGAGCAGGCGGCACGGGAATACTTTGGCGCTTCAGTCTCGCAGATCAGGAACTACAAAGAGTTCGATGACGTGCTGACGGCACTGGAGAAAGAAGAGATCGACTACGGCGTGCTGCCGATCGAAAACTCGACCGCAGGGGATGTTCTGGAGGTCGCAGACATCATCACTATGCGCAGTCTCTACATTGTGGGAGAACACATCATTCGTGTCCGCCACAATCTCCTCGGCGTCCCGGGCGCGGCAGCCGGAAGTATCCGTGAAGTATACTCGCATCCACAGGCGATCAGTCAGTGCCGCGAGTTTCTCCGCAGTCATCCCGAGATCAACGCCTACCCGTATGCAAACACCGCTTTTGCGGCGAAATATATTGCAGAGACCAATGACCCGACGAAAGCATCCATCAGCAGCATGCGTGCGGCCGAACTCTACGGCCTGAATGTTCTTGAAAAAAATATCCAGACCGCGAAAAACAACTATACGCGGTTTGTCATCCTCTCACGGCACATGGAAATTTCGGGTGCGTGCGATAAAATCAGTCTTGCATTCTCGACAACCCATACGAGCGGAGCGCTGTATGGGGTACTGGCCCACTTTGCGTACAACGGGCTCAATCTTCTCAAGATTCAGTCGCGGCCAAAACCCAAGACACCCTGGGAGTACGTTTTCTTTTTGGATCTTGCAGGCAATCTGGAAGAGGCAAACGTCTTAATTGCTCTGGGAAAGGTGCGGGAACAGAGCAGCTGGTTCAAGCTGCTTGGAAATTATCCGCAGTATCTCATGGAATAAAATACGGTCATCTGCTGCCGGCAGAAATGCGCGGACGCACAGATGTTCATCATTTTTCGCCTGACATATTTTTCACCAGACACCCTGATGGATTGCTCATGTTTATTGCCGGTCCTCGTCTAATTTTAAGTACATGACAGCACAGAAGGTCAAACTGGACACAACGATGGGTACAATCACCATTGAGCTTCGCGAAGACATGCCGATCACCACAAAAAACTTTGTCGATCTTGTCGAAAAAGGATATTATGACGGTGTCATCTTCCACCGCGTGATTGACGGATTCATGATTCAGGGCGGCGACCCGACAGGCACCGGCCGCGGAGGACCCGGCTATTCGATTAAAGATGAGTTCATGCCGGACAACAAGAACAATCGCGGTACCATCGCCATGGCAAATGCGGGTCCGAACACGGGAGGCAGCCAGTTTTTCATCAACCTCGTCAACAACAACTACCTTGACAAGGCGCACCCGGCATTCGGCACTGTTGTCGAAGGTATGGAGGTTGTCGATGCAATCGGCAAGGTAAAAACCAA
>CAZABQ010000042.1:0-17107 GCA_964483485.1 uncultured Methanomicrobiales archaeon | reverse complement strand
AGCACAGCCCACAGCACACACCATTCGATGGGTAGATACCCTTCCATAATGTGCATTAAAAATAATTGACCTAACAACTATTTATTTGTATTCAATTCAATTTGAAATTAGTGATGGCAATATTTTTTGCTTACACGAGGGGTGAAAAACGGGGTCTCTTGATGGGACTTTGCCCACCCGTCGATCTCATTTCCCGTCTGTGCCGTATTTTGGCAGTACAGTAAAGAGATCGCGGGGGTTTCACCAAAAACAACATGCAATACTATCGAGGATATATTATAATCTATGAGCCCTTACAGGAGGTAAATGAGGGCTTTGAAATTCAGGGTAGAGTGTTTCATCATCCGAAATATCAGAGATTGAATTAGATATTGGGTCTGATCGCCGATTCGCTCCATATTTGCGGGTATTTCTGTATACCTTTCCGGCAGAATAAAAAAAGGGGAAATATCAGACCGCTTTCCAGAGGAACTTCTCGCTGCGGAGACCCTTCTTTTTCTGACCTTTCGGCGTCTCGGCGAGATCATCCACGATGCTCCGGAGCATTGAGCTTGCACCGTCAGCCTGATTCACGAGCCATGCCTCGGCAGTGAGCGGAACAACATCGCCGTAAATTCCATGATGGGACTGGATAATATGGCGGAGCTGTAACAGCTGAGATGCGGAGATGAGATTTTTGTACTCATCGATGAACATAATTCCCATGGTAATATGCTCAATTAAGTTGTAGGTATCGTTCGGGATGTATCCGTAGCCGACTTTATCGAAACAGAAAATTTTCCCGATATCATGCAGAACCGCCCCGGCAATGACCATGTCGCGGTTGATCTCGGTTCGCGGCATCGTTTCCACAAGATTCAGCGCAATTCTCACTGTCTCAAGGGAGTGCTCGCACAGTCCTCCCGTGTACTCATGATGACGGCGGATCGCCGCCGGACACTCGTAAAATCTCTGGTCCAGACAGCAGGCAACGAATAACCGCAGATCGCCGTTGATGATGCTCGCTACTATTTTCTGCAGTTCTGCTGCGTTGCCCTTGATATCCGCCGGCGTAAATATAAACTCGGTTGCTTGTCCCGGCATCAGTACAACCGGCTCGCCCATCAGCGATTCAAGGGTCTGCGGTGACTCGGAAAAGACATGCAGCTCACCGGTCTGGTTTGCTTTGCCAACACCGCAAATTGCATACACTGCTCCGGTCTTTACCGCCCTTGCGGCTTCCGCCACGCGGGCACCATAGGCTTTGCACTCAATTGTTCCCGTCCGGTCTGCGAGTGTCATATGTACAAACTGCTCACCGTGTTTGCTGCGGAGATCTGATCGTTTGATCAGAAAAAGCGATCTGACCTCGGTTCCGTCCGCAATATTTTCTACGTAGAGGGTTTTCTCCATGGATACTTCCGTGCGTAGTTAGTTGGGTGTCCGGCAATAAATGGTTGTTTGGTTAGGAACTTTCCTCCAAAACGACAAGCATGGTCATAACGTCTGTTCGGATTCAAACAGATTTGCTCGAAATTCTTTGACTTTAGGTGAAGACCTCGTGGATTTTCCGCTGGAATAAGCCGGATTTTTTTCCAGAAAAAAACCGGCTAAACGTAATCTGTGGCATCACAGTCCGCGAGGTCTTCAACAGACACTCTTTTTCCAAAAGAAATCCTTATGATTTCGGCAGGCATACAGAAGTGGCAATGATTCATATTATTCCTAAACCTACCGACACGCCGGAGGACAACTCAACCGGCATGGTTATGGAGGAGTTGCGGAGGATGAATGTTCCGTTTGCAGTTCTTGATCTTGCCTCGGTGGACCCTTTCAACCTGCCGGTTGAAGGAGAAACCATCTGGGCATGCGGTATCAAACAGGATGGTGTTCAGTTTGAACTGTTGAAAGCACTCGAACTGAAAAACCGTGTTATTAACTCTCCCGAGGCAATCGCCACCTGTGCAAGTAAGGTGACCACAACCGCAATGCTGATGAATGCCGGAGCACCAAGCCCTGACACCTGTTTTACGAACGACAAAAAAATTGTTGCCGATTTCCTTGCCGCCCATGACGGAAAGGCAGTCTATAAACCGGTCTACGGCTTTGACGGAAATGGGATCTATATGTTCCGTTCAGTAGATGAGATTACACAGACTCCGCCCTACTATGTGCAGGAGTATGTGAAAAATGATCGCGATTTCCGCATCTTTGTTATCGGAGGGAAAGCAGTTGGTGCAATCAAACGTGAGTCAGAGCACTTAACCCACAATATCCATCAGGGAGGCTGCGGCAGTGCCGTGGAAATCCCGCCCGACATGCGTGCGGCTGCCGAGGCAGCCGCACGTGCGGTCAACATTGACTACTGCGGCGTGGACCTTCTGCCGCTGGAAGACGGAGGCTATACGGTTCTTGAAGTCAACGGAACGCCGAACTGGCACTGTATGACTGCCCCGATTCCCCGGCTGCTTGCCGAGTATCTGGTTGAGCAAGACAGACGCGGGAAGCGCTGATGCCTGCGGTACTAAAAAAATGGAGCGGAAAGGTCGCTCAGATGATCTGTCATATCTCAATCCATCTGTTGGGGTCCTTACGGGAACAAAAACTTCATTTCCAATGTAGGCTTGGGTATTGGGGACCTTATCTCATTCTTCATCTTCAAAAAGAGGAGATGATCAGAAATCAGAAATCCTCGATAATACTCTGTCACCACCCGGCAATGGAAAGCGAATAATAATTTCCCGCAAATTCAATGGTCGAGTAGTTTGTTGCCGCGAGTTTAAGGATTTCAGATTCACTTGCCGGAACGGACACGGCAGTGAATCTGGTGTCGGCAAATCTTTGCAGTACCGGAAATTCGAGAAGATCTTCATCCTGAATCCGGGGCACCGCTTTCTGAGAAATATCCGGGGATATCTGACTGAAATACACTACATAGTCGCACCATTCTACCAGCCATTCACAATCAGGTTCTGCTTTTATTGCAATAAGAGCGGTAATTGGAATTATTTGCCGCTGGTCTTGGTAGATACGATAGTGATATCCATTCGTTTTTGCAGGAATGGAAACGTCTGCAGCTCCGTCTGCTGTGTACAGTACCGCATCAATTGAGGTATTTCCTGCATTGGAAAATACCAGTTTCTGATGTTGTTTGTCATTGAATACAGAGAAGGCGGACACATAATTTCCCCTTCCCGCAATATTTTCAAATAACATCGGACGTACCGGAGTCGGTTGTGTTACCTCAAATACCCATTCACTGTCTGAAACAACATTCAGGGAAATGGTATCTGCTGTATTTTTCGGCGAATACGCCGCCTGTAAGCCAATCATACCTGTTGCATCTGTTTCCATACGCTGAATGACGCTTCCGTTTACGAGGAGCTCTGCGGAAATGTATCCCGGAGTACTCCCGTATCCCCGAAGAACGGTAAGTTCCCCGGATGTCGGAGGAAGGCTGAGGTTCTGCGATCCCGATCCGGTAATATAGCCCTCATAGCTTTCGTTGATGGAGTAATGTGCTTTGGTACCGGAGCTCAGGAAGATCTGCCAATCAGTTCCGGAAATGATGTTGAGAGTATAATTTCCGAGAGATATTTCCCGGGAGGTGATATAGTACCTCGGACGTTTTCCATTGGACGAGCCGGGTTCATTGAACAGGAGTGTCTGCTTGCCGTTTTCGCTTTGAAGAGAGAGAATAAACGGTTCAGTTCCTGATGCTACTGCAAGAACGGTTATCGTGTTGGCGAGATACAGAGAATCACCATGATAACTGCCGGTACCGGAGATGTTGAAGGGGGCGATCTTTTCCTTTTCAGACAGGTTGATCAAAGAGGTATTGTTCTGTTCCGGCAGGGTGTTAACGCATCCTGCTGATAGGAGCAGGATGATAAGCATGACGGGAACGGCCACAGCGAGATATTTCTTTTTGAAGCGTCCGCTAAAAAATGGGATATCAGGTGTTTGTGGTGTTTTTGTATTCATGAGCTGCCCTGAGTTTATATGCGCCCTGCGACTATATTTTTGTATCCCTGAATCGTTGCAACGTTTCTTGTTGAAAACTCATCAGATATATCAAATACGGACAAATTATACGGCGACTGCATCACTGTTTTGATGGGGCGTCCACTCGTTCCTTGAGATACCGACGCGTCACCATGGACTGCACCAAAGTTGTGTCCAAGTTCGTGGATGACACAATAAGCCTTCCAAGGGGCTGTACCTGTTATTTGTGACGCCTCAGTTGAGGAGGACTCAGCGTCCAAAGCCGTTAGCGCATCATCTGTAAAGCAACAGAGAAAAAAAGTATGATATTACGAGTGTTCGCGCTCGGATTCCATCTCTTTGAGGGTTTTTTCCGCAAGTTCCTTCATTCTTGTCGGAATGCCCCGGGAAGAGATCGTCTCAAACTCCTTCATGGACGCAGCAAGTTCTGAACCGAGAATAAAAATTGCATATTTGTGCTCAAGTTTGCTGCGATTGATCTGATCCGGCTGGATCTTCAGTGCGGTATATTGGGGGAATTTGAGATCCGGATTAATCGACTCGAAGTACTCTTTTATATCAAAAAATATCTGGTGCAGTTCGATAAGCTCTTCCTTATGCAT
This sequence comes from uncultured Methanomicrobiales archaeon, assembly GCA_964483485.1. Lineage (GTDB taxonomy): Archaea > Halobacteriota > Methanomicrobia > Methanomicrobiales > Methanocorpusculaceae > Methanocorpusculum. Next base: position 12,521 of record CAZABQ010000042.1, on the reverse strand, counting down.
GTGGCATAAAGGTGAGAAGTCAGACCACATAAGCATTTGTCCGAAACCGTCCAAAAGTATATGAACGTTATGTAGGGAAGCGGCGAAAGCCAACTACCGCGGGCACAATAACTATCACTGCTTCCGTTCAAATAGTATACTCACAACCAGAAAATATCAACAGGAGACAGCTGTGAAAACCATCTATGTAATCGGCCACCGGCACCCGGATACGGACAGTATCTGCAGTGCGATTGGTTACGCCGCATATCTCAATAAACTGGGTAATGGTCAGTACATCGCCGCACGATGCGGCGACCTGAACGCCGAGTCCCGATTTGCTCTGGAAAAGTTCGGGGTGGAAGCTCCCGAACTCATTCTGAATGTCGAACCGTCCGTCGCGGACATTCCCGTAACCTATCCGCAGAGTGCAACCGCAAACACGCCGACCATTGATGTCATCGAAGCAATGGACGCAAACGATCTGCGGAACCTGCCGATCACCGACGCTGCCGGAAAACTTATCGGCCTTGTCAGTGAACACGGCCTTGCACGTGCCTACGTCAGCACAATCAAACGGGAAAACCTGACAATGTCCCCAATGTCGGTTGAAACGCTTGCACGGATTCTCTCAGCGGACATTCGCGTCTGCAGGCATGATGTCCTGGAAGGCTCGGTGTACATCTCAATCGATGCGCTGCACGTAATTCTCTCCCGTATCACGGAAAAAGACATTGCAATTGTCGGTGACGACGAGCCGACCCAGCTGGCTCTGGTATCTGCCGGAATTGCCGCACTGATTATTGCAGACTCTGCCCCGGTCGGCGACCGGCTGCTTGCAGCTGCCGAAGCTCGCGGTGTAACCGTTCTTTCAACGGATGTGGACGCATTTGGTGTCGCAAAAACGATTCATCTGACGCTGCCCGCGGAGATGATTATGGCGACGGATGTACCAACCGTTCACATGAGTGATACGCTAGAGTATGTGAAAGAACTTGTCTCTAACTCGAAGTATCGTACGGCCTGCGTTCTTGATGAGGACGGTAAACTGATCAGCACCATCTCCCGCAACTCTTTGATGGACGACGTGGAAAAGTCAGTAATCCTTCTGGATCACAACGAGTACAGTCAGGCGGTTGAGGGAATTGAAACAGCTGATATTATCGAGATCATCGATCACCACCGTCTCGGGGCGATGGCAACCCTCCAGCCTATCCGCTTTGATCTTGAACCGGTCGGCTCCACCTCAACGATTGTAACGCGCCGGTTTATGGAGTCCGGTATACAACCTGAAAAGGGAGTTGCCGGTGCTCTTCTCTCCGGAATTCTCTCGGATACGCTCGGGTTAAAAATGTCAACGACGACGAGACTTGACGAGGAAGCTGTCTCCTTCCTCGCTGAAATCGCAGGCGTTGATCCGACAGCCTATGCCCATGAGCTGATTGCAGAAGGCATGTCTCTTTCGGGTGTCTCGCAGATTGAACTGCTTGACCGCGATACCAAAGAGTACAGCCTTTCCGGCAAACGGGTAATCGTTGCCCAGATTCTGACGCCGTCCTATGAATACGCCCACAACCAGTCCCAGGATATTTATGCGGCGCTTCGTGAAAAAATGCAGGCACCGAATGCGCCGGATATCTACATTGCTCTCTACACAAGCGTGTCGGAGATGGGTTCGGATATGTTTGCGGTCGCAGACGAGTCAACGATGATAAAGATGCACTGGGGAAAAGAACCCATGCATCTCGAAGGCGTTGTCTCCCGGAAAAAAGATTTCGTCCCGCACTTCGGACGGATTCTGGCAAACATTCTCTAACTTTTTTTGAGAGAGGAGTCATGCGGTGTGGCTCTCTTTGGTGGTGCTGTTTTTGGAGAGATCTCCCCATATCCATCAGACGACGATGACCGCATTCAAGAGGGATACTCCGCGTACCTTTAACTGAAAAAAAAGTGATTATGAGAGATTGCAGATATTGTTACTCTTCTTCCGCATCTTCAGGAACATCTGCTGCGTCTGCGGCAGCCCGGGCAAGCATTGCCTTCTCAAGCTTCTGCACTTTTGCAGAAAGTGACGGCACCGTCAGAACAGCCGAATCACGCTCCGTCGGCGGGTTCATACGTGCTGCATGCTCGTACTCGGTAATGTCTGCAATAACGTCGGTCGGCAGATTCTCCGCCTTCTGGAGAAGCTCAAGCATCTCGTTGCTGAAGTAGGTGTCAAGCACAACCTTTCTCTTGGCCGCATGACTCAGCTCGCCGATAAACCGGCAGATCTGATCCAGCTCGAACGGCGTAATCTGGCGTGCGAACTCATACTCCTCAATTCTCCGAAGCGTCCGAACGACTGCCTCCAGTGCCTCGGGGGTCACGACAAACACCGTGCAGCGGGAAGACTCATAGACAAACTCAGTCAGATCTGCGGCAACTGCATTCGGCACCACAAGATATGCCTCGCCCCTGACACCATCCTCTTTTGCCGCCTCGATAAGCTCTGCTGCCTCTGCTGCCACACGTCCTGCAAACGATGCTGCATCATCAGGAGATGCAGGCGACACCGTGTTGAAGAACACATAGCTGCTGTTGACCAGCACCGCAAAGTCCGGGTGGGACGTGCCGTGATATGTTGCCTCAGTCTTGAAGCCAAGGTTCAGATCCGCACAGACTTTCTCCAGAACCGCTTCCACGCGTGCATGGTGGCCTTCAAAAATCTCCACCATATTCTGCCGTGCCGCAAGATCAGCCGCCGCTTTCTCCTCGGCAAGCTTTGCCGCAAGAGCGTTCAGGCGCTCCGCCTCACCCGCAAGAGCCGCATACTTTACATCGCGTTCACTCACATAGACATCGATCTCTTCCTGCTGTGCGGCATTTTCCTTTACCGCGAGATCGAGTTCTTTTCTCAGAGCATCAATCTCGGACTCGCGGCAGAGATACTGCTCACGGAATATCCGTGCCTGATCATTATCGGCAAGATGGGCACTGCGTTCTGCGGAAAGTTCCCCGGACAGATTATCGCGTTCGGCGGTAAGAGACGTGTGGATCGCAGTAAGATCCTTGTACTGCGTATTGAGAGCTGCAAGTTCTGCCCGGCGTGCTCCTTCCGCAGCTTTCCACTGCTCCGCAGAACTCGCGTTTGCAGATGCAGTCTTCGTCATCTCAGAAAGCTTGTTCTCCAGAATATCCTTCTCTTCAGACAAAGTATCTACATCACCATGCAGATCCTCGTTCATGGACTTTATTTCTTCCAGACGGCAGGTTAGCGTGCCTATCTCTGCCTCCCGTTCTGCTGAAAGAGCATCTGATCGTTCAAGATGAGTCTGAGTCTCGGAGAGCGTGTCAACCAAGACCTTATACTCCCCTTCGGCGGTTTCCGCCGCTGCACAGATCTTCTTCCAGGAGAAGAGGCGTGCCCCTACACCGGCATCGCGGATCTTTCCGAAGAATGCACCAAGATTTTCCGAATCGCTCATAATCTAATCAGGGAAAATATATGTGAGTCCTATCAGATAATACATTCGCATCTTCCAATCGGAAAACAAACAAAAAAAAGGAGTTACCGGGTCTGTGTCTTTTCGTAGACTACAAACCGGGCGATTGTCCGGGCGGCTGCTGTCACCTGCGACGGCGTAATCACTTCAACCGAACAGACAGGAGATGCATAGAGTGTCTTTGCGATGTACATCATACACTCATCCGGGACAACCACAAATGCTTCCCTGCGGCAGTTTGTTGTATCAAGACACGCAGACAGTTTCTTTGCAACATCGCGGACCATAGCGTCAGCACCCCGCAGTTCGTCATAGGACTTTGGAGCAAATGACGCAAATGCCACATGGTGACCACTGATCTGGGCAAGGAACCCAAACTTCTGCTCAGTTGGAACTGTTCCCGACGCTTCGGCGATACAGGTTCTGGTGCGGTCCGCATGTTTCTTCCACTCGTCGATAATCTCAGAGGTAATGGCCGAGTACGTGGAAAGCGTCTGCTTCTTTACAGAAAGATCAGACTCAAGAGAATGTTTGGTCTGTTCGAGATTACTGATCTCACGGGCAAGTTTTGCCTGCTCCTCTTTGAGCTGTTCCTGTTTGGTTCTGTTTTCCGAGTCAGCCTTCACCGTTGCAAATCCCATCCGGTTGATCTCGGTGAGCATCTGCTTTTTGATGTCACGCAGAGCATCAAGATCCTTTTTAAGACTGACAATCTCCTCGTTTCTTGCGGTAAGTTCGGTTTTAAGCCGGTGAATCTCAGTTAAGTCGCACTCGCGCTGGTACTTCCATGAGTCCACGGTTCTGGTAAGTTCATGAATTGTTGGAACAAACAGACGGCTTCGCTCCTCGAAATCTGCGTTCAGCGTTTCAATCTCTTTTTTGTGGGTAGAGGTAAGGCGGGAGAGGGTTTCTTCAGAGGAGGCAAGACGGTCAAGGCACTCATTCTTTTCGCGAACAAGTTCGGTGTACTCAGTAGCAAGGACATTATATTTGGAAATCCTCTCGGCAAGCTCGGTTGTATTTTTGGCAAGCTGCGTTTCAAGCTCCCGAGATCTCGCCAAAGAACTCTCCAGTTCAGTCTCAAGCCGCCTAATCTCAGCCTTTTTGGCCGCAAGCTCCGTCTGCTGATCATGAAGGGCCGTCTCTTTTGCCTTTCCATCATCAGACCAGTTTTTCGAATTGGCCTCGTAATTATCCTTCAGAAGCTGATGCGCGGAGGTTTCTTCAGCAAGTTTTTCGGTTAATTGTGCGGATTCAGCGGTTGCCTGTTCATATTTTGCCGTGAGTGATGCAATCTCACGTTTGAGCTGATCGATAGTTCTATTGGCCGAAGAAAGAGATCCGGCAATCTCCAGATATTCGTTTTCCGCAGATATAATCTCGGATTGGACTTTTCCCCACGAAAACAGCCGTTCCGAGACACCCGCACCGGACAATTTCCGGTAACGGCTGGAACCTCCTGCAGTATTATTGTCAACCATGCCTCTGATACCTACTATATTTATATCATCATCTGTATTTAAGATAAATGTTCGTTTTTTACGATTGTGATGCTTTGCGTAAACTACGCAGCCGTGCGGCTTCAAGCTTCAGGAGATCTTTTTTGATCTGCAGATCAGGCGTAAAGCCGCCAAGTGTTCCGTCCGATGCAGTGACGCGGTGGCAGGGAACGATTAACGCAGTTGGATTTCTTGCCATGGCGTTGCCGACGACACGCGGATGCGTGTCTGCGGCAAGCGCAATTTCCCGGTAGGTACGGGTCTCGCCGTAAGGAATCCGCGAGACCGCGGCATATACCCGCCCATACGCGGAATCATCCGTGACGGCAGCGGATATAAGCGGCGAAAAAGTATCAGCAAGACCTGCAAGAAATCTGGTGAACTGAACCGGAACAGGACATTCCGGTGCGGTTTTGACAAACTGCACCTGATATACAATGTTTCCCTCCCAGGACACAATGACCTTCCACAACCCGAAACTGCACGAGCCTGTCTGCATCATGTGCTCATCTCCACTTCGCCAGAATCCCGGGCAGCGTATCTGCGTCGCACTCTTTAAGCTCTGCTTTCATCCATGGCGGAAGTCCCGAGAAGATCTCGGGATCCAAAAACCGCTCTTCGCCAAGGATTAAGACTCCGCGATCGGTCTCTGTCCGCAGAACGCGCCCGAGAGCCTGAAGCGCTTTGTTCATCGCCGGCAGAGTGTAGGCGATGAACTCTCCTTCCGCACCGAACTTTCGTTTGAAGTAACTGTTCACCATCCGCCGAACCTGGGTAAACGGTGCGAGGGGAAGCCCAACCACCATCGCCGCAGTCAGTTGATCGCCGCGGTAATCAAGCCCCTCGCTCCATTTTCCGCCGCAGACGGCAAACATAATTCCTGACTTCTTCCGGGCGGGAAGCGTGACAAACTCTTTGAGTGCTGCGTTTGCCTCTTCGGTTTCGCGAGGTTCGATAAAGACCTGTTTCGTTTTGATCTTTCCGTCGCAGAGCTTGGCAAACTGCGCCTGTAACTGGTACGAGGGGAAGTAGACGGCAACGTTTCCGGGAAGTCTGGCAAAGGCGAGGATGTAGGCGGTGATTGCTGCCGTATTTTCCATGTTCTGGCGTCGGGAAAATGCCGTGGTGATATCGCGGCTTCCCAGCACCAGACGATTTTCTTTGGGAAATGAGTTCGGCAGCGACATCGTTGCAACCGGCATCTCGCCAAAGTAGTAGCGGCGGTAGGATTCAACCGGTGCAAGCGTTCCGCTGATGAGAACAGTTGCGGCGTGCATGGAGACCATCTCCTGCAGACGGTTAGCTGGATCGATGTTTCGGACTTCAAGAGTTACCGACTCGCCGTCCTTGACATAGACCGTGAGAAATGCCGGATCGGACGAAGACCGGTAAATCCTGAACAGAAACTCGCACAGACGTTCAATCGCCGTCTCGCGGTACTCTGCTTTCTGAATGCTTGCCTCGCGGAGTGTCTCTTTAATCGACAACAGATCATCTAAGATGTCGTCGAGTTTCGCGTACAACGAGCCTTTGATTAACAGGCGGTTGAAAATTGCCGGATCAAACCAGTCCTCCACTTCGTTGGACCGTTTCAGTCCATTCATGAACTCGGCAATCCGGGGAAGAACATGACGGACAGCGTCTGCGCCCCGGACTTTGCCGCGGATAGAAGTAAGTTCATGCGAAGCGTTTTCGATATCGGTTTCACTGAGACGGATACTCTGGATACCCTGCACGACGTCGCCAAGGTTGTGGGCTTCATCGAGGAGCATCATCACATCGGTTGGCTCGCACTGGAGGGTCACATATAATTGTTCCCGGATGTCATCGTTGAAAAGGTGATGATAGTTGAGAATGACCACATCAGCGCCGCGTGCCGCAGAAAGCATCAGATCATACGGACAAACGTTTCCCGCAAACTCATGGAGATCAGCGGGCATGACAACGCCTTTCTGCGCCCGTTCGGATTTAGTTCTCATCTCGGGAGATGGAATCAGCCGACGCCCGCCGTCGTCCCCTTGCACAAACACGCGGCTGTTGATGAAGTAGGGACAGAGCATCGGATGGTCACGATCCTGCTTTCGGATCTGTTCCAGAATCATTTTGTCTTTTGACGGAACCATCGAACCGCGGTCTGCCCGTTCCTGCATGAGAGCGGTTGAAAAGGCTTTGACACCTTCACATCTGCGGTAAACATCACCGTAACCGCCTAAGGGACACATGTTTCCTTTACCTATGAGGTACACGAACTTGAGGTCGCGCTTTTTCTTCTGCCGGATGAGTTCAAGTTCGCGGATGAAAATCTGCAGCTGCGAAATTGTCCTGACCGCAACAAAGATCTTTTTTCCGGCGGCTTCGGCAAGCAGCGGGGCAATTACACTTGATTTGCCGCTGCCGGTCGGTGCGTCCACCATAAGAATACCGCCTTCCCGTGCGGTCTTTGCTACCGCTTCCAGCATTTCTTTCTGGTTTTTGCGGTAGGACTGATAGGGAAAGTAATCGGCGATGGATGACATTGATGAGTTAGTATTGGATCTCCTGCAATAATGGAGTTGTGCTTTGTCCGATCAGGGGGTAAGACCGTACAAAAATCCAAACAGAGCCGCAAGAGTGAGAACGATTACACTGTACAAAATAGCACGCCGCGTTCCTATTACCACGCGGACAACCATCACGAGCGGCAGACATATGCCGGAACCGGAGAGCAGAAGCGCAAGCATAGGCCCTGTGGCAATGTCGCCTGCGTGATAACCGAACGTCGTTTCGATAACCGGCATATCCAGAGCTGCCGGAACGTGAAAAATGATCCCCGAAAGAGCGCCGTACAAGCAGGAGAGAAGCGAGTTGTCCGACATAGAGGGTACCAGCTGTTCAGGCGGAAAAAGGGAAATGAACACTCCCAGTAAAAAGTGGCCGAGGAACAGAAACGGGACCGCCCGAAGAGCGATCCGGCCTCCGGCATGCAGTGCCTCGCAAATACTGTCAATGGAAAAGAAACGGTAGGCATAAAGAGCCGCAACAAGACCCGTGAGAAGTACGGCAGTTATTTTTCCCGGATACGAAAACGGCAGAACTCCCGCAAGCAGCATCAGGATGAGAAGAAGGAAAAGACCGGGAATACACCATCTGGTTTTTTCATAAGGACTTTGACTGCTTGTGCGGGAAAATGTCAGTGGTGTTGTACGTTCCTGCAGCAGAAATGCCATGATAAGAGCAGTAACTACCGCGATACATACGGCGGAGACCCCAAAGATACACGCACTCTGTGTACCAAACGTTGCTGCAAGGCCGAGGATTGCGGCAATGTTGAGTGCTGAGCCGGCGTACAGAAATACTATTTGCGGTCCGACAGCAGATCCTTTCCGATGCAGAGCCGCAAACATTGGAATAATTACCAGACTGAAGATACAAAGAAATGTACCGGAAAAAAGTGCAACCGGGTAAGAAACACGGCGGGGGACTGCGGCGGTGAAGTAGTGAAAGATGCCGGATGTCCTTGGATACACGACAATTGCTCCGGAAAGGAGAAATATCGGCAAAAGACTGGTCAGAGCATTCGCTGCCGCATAGCTCCCGAGATGAGTGATGCCGGATGCAAGTGCCGCGATGATGTCCATGCTGTTTGTGTACTTTGTGAAGTAAAACTCCATAAAGGCGTGGATGATGCCTAAATATTTGCAAACACGGACCGCACGAATACCAAAACCCCAAACATCACAAAAAAAGTATTACGGTATCCGGTTGTGTGGGGATCAGGATACCAAATCGACTATGAATGAATTGCTTGTGTGTGGTGGTTGCTGTGTGTGATGTTGTCTCTCTGTACAGATCACGGCCTTACGGCGACGTGATATCAATATTATCCGGTGTTTGCACCCCGGGATAACATTGTTTGTTGTGAGTTTTGCTGAGTCTCTCCCAGATTCTCACAACCATATACACATATGCCCTCACTGTATATAATGTTTTACATAATGTTTTGGATGTTCGTCATATTGGAAAATAGAGCAGAGAAATAGATACGAAATGTAGAACGGCACGCGATTTTTTTCTGACTCCTGACCACGTGCCGTCCAGTCCGGTTTGTGGAGAACCGTTAAGATTTGTGTTTCTGGAGGGTATGTGTGTGTGTGGTATGAATGTGTATGTGTCCTGCCGCCGACCGGAATACTTGCCGGTCAGCAGCAGCCTGTAGCTGTGGTGGGGACAGCCAACTGTCCTTTGGTGAACTTGTTCCTGTTCTTTCTGGTGATTGTCTCAACAGATCTTATCACTTTCACAAATCCTGCCGGCAGATTTCAATTTGGGGGCAAAATCCGCCTTCGGAACTGGAGAGTGCTGATCTGTAACGAGCGTTGAGTCCAAATGAGTTCTCTGAGTTTGGAAGCCGCACTCGTTGATAGTATAGTAAGCCCTAATCCTATAAAGGAGTATATTTGGTACCAAAATTCCGTTGTAAAAAGAGGTATAAGTAATATTTGAAGGTTCAGATGAAACCAAAGGTTCAGGCCTTTTTTGTTTTGCGCACGCGAACGGCAATGCCGCGTGACGATCGCAGCATCTCGTCAGCTCCCATTGCTGCTCTTCCGGTTGCAAGATATCCGGGACCGGTCACATAGACCTCGTCGCCCTCGCGGATGTTTGGATCACAGTCTGCAACTCCCGGCGCAAGAATATCTCCCTGCGGCACAAAACCGTCGCTTATCCGAACGCGATAACCGGAAATAAACTGCCAGCCCTCCATCGTCGGGCGGAGAAGGCCGCTTGATGCATCGATGGAGAATATCTGCTGCTTTTTGTCAAAGATCTTCTGTTCCGGATACCGGCCTTTGGTCACCCATCCTTTGGTCTCCACCTGCTCGCCGAACTGCCATGCGAGCGTTCCGTGAATCGGGTCACTGCGGCGTTTCCGGCAGTCCTTCAGCGCTGCATTCAGTGCCCGCAGAGAATCGGGAGATGAGGGACGGTCATCCGTGCAGGTGAACTCAAGAACGACGCCTGCTTTTTCCGCAGCCGCTGTTGCGACCGCTTTTGCGCCGCCTTCAAGATGGCAGATGACCCGCTCGTAACGGTGTTTTGCGAGGTATGCGGCAACATACTCAATGAGAATCGCCGACTCCTCGCGGTCCCAGTAACCGGTTACCGGTACATCATAGTGGCCTGCCGGATAGAGAAGTTCCAGTTCGCGGGGCACTACACCAAGAGGTGACGTCACGATGACCTCGTGCGCCCTGCCTTCGATGACTCTCTGGAATTTCTGATGTGTCTTGGACATCGAGTACGGCTTTCGTGCCGCACAGGGCAGAAGAACACAGACGTCACTTCGCGGCGGAACAAAACGGTTCACGACACGATCCTCGAAGAATGCAATCTCGGGCCGGGTCATGGACTCGGCAGAGTTCGCCATAAAACGCGACGACCGAACAGCGGGGAGTGCCAAGGCAGCTCCGGAAAAATTATCAAGATGACGGAGAAGGCTCACCTGTTCGGCGTGGAGTCTGCACCGCTGCTCCATCAGTTCACGCATCTGTCCTGACTCGATCCATGTTCTCACAACGGCGATCTCACGGTCAAGAGCAAGCCGGTTATGCAGCTGAAGGTTGCCGGTTCTGCATCCTTCGCAGGTACAGACACCTTTTTCCATGTAGGATGCATCGAACTCTCCTTCAGTCATACAGAACTTTCCCTGAATTGACAGCAGGTCCACAGCCGTGTAATCGAAGAGATCAAATCCGGTTGCAATCAGCATTCCCGCGTTCGACGGCAGTGCACATGCCGGAGCATAGCGGGCTGCGTCCGGCGGCGTGTTGGAGAGCAGCGGTGCAAGATACTCGACGTACCGCCGTGCGTCGCCAAGGGTTGACCGCCATCCGGCAGCCATAACCACATCACCTGATGTTGCGGGGCATGCCGCACGGGGATGGAAGAGAACCGGGTCAGATCCTGCCGCATAATAGTTGTCTGCGTCGGACTGCGGGGCAGAGAGAGGCAGGTTGGTGAATGCTCGTGCAAGGAGCGACGGGAAAAGCCGGACGGTGTCTGCTGCCGCCGGAGTTTTTATCTCTTCATCCCCGATACGCAGCATGCCAATGCGGGCGAGACCGTCGCGGACTCTCACGTCAAAGACGCTCATGTGATGACCTCGCAGTCCGGGAGTGCGGACCGGAACAGAGGCGCCCACGTTTCGGTTGTAGAGATGATGACTTTGGTGGCCGGGTTTGCGGCAAGAAGCGCCGCAAGACCTTTGATGCCGCAGGAGACCATTGTTTCGTCCCAGGACGGAATTTCGCAGGGGCCGACCGGGAAGGTTTCGGCGAGTTCATACGGAACCGGGCCGAACGGCGGCTTGAATCCGATCACTTCGGTGAAGCGTGAGGGGACAGGGCCGCCCGCGTCGATCAGGGAAACCTCGGAGAGTTTGATGCGGGGGATCATCTCATGATATTTTCTGACCTCGGTACGATCACAGGACTCGGCGCCCCGATAGAAGAATCTGCGTTTAGTTGCCCGGTCGAGATGTTCAAGCTCTGCGGAGCGGTCCAGCAGACGGCGGTAGCCGTCAAGCAGTCGCGGGTGTGCCCGGCAGCGTTCGTCCACGAGTTCCCAGAGGGTTCCTTCCTGCACCGCCGCACGGACACGGGAGATCTCTGCCATGGTTACGGCAAGGTTGTGGTAGGCGAGGAGTTTTTGTTTGTCGGGCGACTTACGAAGTTCGTCTGCGGTATGCGAGCGGCAGACCGGACAGGCGCAGGGAAGTTCGCTCATTTCGTCAAGTTTCAGCGTGCCGGACGGGGTGATGTAGCGTCCCTCTTTTGCGTAAAGGGCATAGGCTGCCGAGTCGAAGACGTCACAGCCGAGAGCGACCGCAAGCGCAAACATGGACGGGTGTCCTGCGCCGAAGAGGTGGACACAGGCTCCCGGGTTGAGGCCTTTTTTGGCGGCGATGATGACGTCGACGAGTTCACGGTACCGGTAGGCCTCCATCAGGGGAACGACTGCACCTACCGGGCAGTACGCAAAACCCATCTCGGAAACGGTGCGGCCTGCGGTCTCCCGCAGGTCTTCAAAGACTGCTCCCTGAACCGGTCCTGAGAGCGGGGCGTCAGGGCCGAAGATCTCTTTTGCTTCCCGCATGCGGTCCATGGTGACCTGCATCTGGGTAATGACTTCTTCGCGGTCGGTGTCGGGATGTGTGGGAATATCCAGAGGCACCCAGATATCAGAGCCTATGTCACGCTGGAAGGAGATCGTTTCCTCATTGGTAATATCCACACTGCCGTATACGGACATCTGAAATGATCCTGAGTCGGTCATGATCAGCCCGTCGAAGTCGAGGACGTCATGCAGGCCGCGTTCGAGTGCCTGACTGCGGTACTCCTCGCTTTTGGAGAAGATGTAGGCGTTGGTGATAATTCCTTCAACGCCCATCTTTTTCATCTCCGACGGCGGGATAATCTGCAGGTGCGGGTTGACGACCGGCAGCAGTGCCGGAGTTTTGATGGTTTTGTCGCCGACTTTGAGTTTGCCGACGCGTCCTGCGATGTCTTTGTGGATTACT
>CAZABQ010000041.1:0-17155 GCA_964483485.1 uncultured Methanomicrobiales archaeon | reverse complement strand
CACCACCAAAAAAGATCTGGTCACTGAACTTTCAGGACAGGAACAGGAAATACTGCTTGCCTCCCTGCACTGGAACGATGAGCAGACCGTACGTCAGGAAAATCCTGACCGGTATTACCAGCTGCTCATCTGCTGGACCAAAGATCTTCTCAGAGAGATGCAGGACGCATCACCCGAAATCAGGATAACCGTACAGGCCCAATAACACTACAGCAATGGCGGACGAAACGCGGACAAAAGGAATACCTCTCATCGCATACCGCGACAACTCCTGTGACCCGAAAAAATGTACCATGAAAAAACTGGAACGGTTCGGTATGATGCGGATAGTCACCCGCATCCCGCAGATTCCCAAAAGTACGCTCCTTTTGGACCCTACCGCAGAGTACGTGATCTCTCCCGCAGACCGGAACTGGGTACAGTCGGTCACCGCTCTCGACTGTTCATGGGAAGTTCTTGATACGGCAAATCTCACATCATGGAAAGGACGGCGGGCACTTCCCTTCCTTGTCGCCGCAAACCCGGTCAACTTTGGAAAACCCTTCACGCTCACCTCGGTTGAAGCAATCGCAGCAACGCTTCATATCCTTGGAGAAGCTGAACAGGCAAAAGCAGTTCTCGCAAAATTTCACTGGGGTCTGAACTTCCTCGCTCTCAACGCCGAGCCGCTCGCCGAGTACGCATCGGCAAAAAACAGTGCGGAAGTTCTGAAAATACAAAGTGAATACATCGGCTAAACCATCCCCACCGTGACTATTAACATCTGAAACGACTAAATAACACCTATACAATGGCAAGCGTAAGCATCCGGAGATACGGGCAGATCTTTGACGTACTGATGAAGTACGGATTCTCCTACTATCTCAACGAACTATTCCCCGGATTTATCAACACCAAAAAAGCAGCACAGGACGACTTCAGCTCATACTCGATATACGCCAGAGTCCGCATGGCTTTGGAAGAACTGGGTCCCACTTTCGTCAAATTCGGCCAGTTGATGAGCACGAGAACCGAACTCTTCCCTCCCGAAATGATCGAAGAACTGTGCAAACTTCAGGACCGTGTGGGAGTTGTACCGTTTGATGAAGTTATTCCGACACTGGATGAATACATCCCTGACTGGCGCGACGTCTTTACCTCTCTTGACCCGAAACCGCTTGCCGCAGCATCTATCTCTCAGGTGTACCGCGCTGTCATGCAGGACGGAACAGAGCTTGCCCTGAAAATCCAGCGTCCCAATATTCAGGAGAGAATCGAACAGGATATCATCCTCCTCCGGTCCCTTGCCGAAAAGATCGAGGAAAAACGACCTGACCTCCGCATCTACAATCCGGTAACGCTTGTTGACGACTTCTCAGTACAGATCAAAAAAGAACTGGACTTTACCCGCGACGGCATGAACGCGGAGAGACTCGCGCGAAACATGCGGGCCTCAGGAATTCCGGGTATTAAAGTTCCAAAAATTTACTGGGAGTTCTCCGGAAAACGCCTGCTTGCCATGGAGTTTGTCTCGGGTGTCCGAAGCGATGACGTGGACGCGATTGTTGCTATGGGCATGGACCCCAAAGATCTTGCCAGCCGCGGACTCAAAGCGTTCATGGTGCAGATCTTCCAGAACGGATTCTACCACGGTGACCCGCACGCAGGAAACATCCGTGTCTCACCGAAAGGAGAGCTGGTCTTCCTTGACTTCGGTGTCTGCGGTGTTCTGATGAAAGATACCCGGAACAAATTCATCTCTCTTATGCTTGCACTCTTTTCTGCGGACACCGATATGACGATTCGCTACGTCAAAAATCTTGGTGTAAAAATTCCGGCGGCAGGCATTGACGAGTTCCGCGGAGAACTCTATCTTGCCCTTCAGGACAGCAAGGATATGGGAGCGCAGATGAACTTCTCGGGGCTTGTTGCCGCAATTCAGGAACTGTTCCAGAGAAACAACATCCGTGTTCCGCCAGGCCTGATGCAGCTGCTAAAGGCGCTGATGCTTGTTTCAAATGTTGCGTTCACCCTTGATCCCGGTCTAGAGTTTGCAAAAGAGGCAGAACCGTATCTGAAGAAACTGATCGCAGAAGATGTGCGGGACCCAGACAACGTACAGAAAAAGATTCTCGAAGCAAAAGTCAAACTCGAAGATCTTTCAAGAGTCCCGCAGCAACTGTCTTCTGTACTGGAAATGGCCTCGGAAGGAAAGCTCAGAATCGATGTTGCGGCAAAAGAACTGGGCGACCTCCGGGTGACCATTGAAGGTTCCATCGACAAACTGGTCATCGGTCTGATGCTGTCGGCAATTGTAGTCGGACTCTCGCTTGTTCTGATGAGTCAGCCGGCAGAGGCCGGCTACTTCTCCCTGCTTTCCTACATTGCAGCCATCATTGTGATTCTAATCGTGTTCTATAAAATGCAGACGCGCGGAAACAAACGGAAAAACGAGTAAATATCTGCATTACCCTATTTTTTATATTGAGTACTATCTCCAACTACATCTAATCAAAGAACCATAGAGAGTAGTATCCATTTGATCCCCTTCGAATGGAGATACAGGAGATATAAAAAAAATGTTCTGTCAGCAATGTGAAGAGACGGCACGGGGCCTTGGCTGTACTGCCGGAGGCGTCTGCGGAAAAAGTAATGACACTGCCTGCTATCAGGATGCAGTAAACTTTGCTCTATCGGGTCTTGCCTATCGGAAAATCCATCAGCCGGCCGGAGCAAAAATTCCGGGAAATACCACACAACAGGATAAAGCAGTTGTTGAGATTTTGTTTGCAACGCTCACCAACGTGAATTTTGATAAAGAGCGGTTCAAAAACTATCTGAAAACTATACTCAGGTATCGTGACGCCTATCCGAAAATTTCCGGCGAACCAAAGGAGTGTTCCTGGATTCCGGCATCCGAGGAAGATATCATGCATCTTGAAGGAGGGATCGGTCTGCTCGCCATGGAAGATGACAACGAACGGTCGCTGTTCTCTCTTCTTCTCTTCGGCCTCAAAGGAATGTGTGCCTACTACTCTCACGCAGAAGTACTCGGCAAAACTGATCCTGCCATAGTGGCATTCATGTACCGGGGACTCGCCTCAAGGTTTGAAAAGCACACGATTGCGGAACGGACCGATCTTGTCCTTGAATGCGGTAGTGTAGGAGTGAAGATGCTCGCACTGCTGGATGAGGCAAACAAACATTACGGTACAACAGCGATCACGCAGGTTCACTGCGGAGTCGGAACAAAACCCGGCATTCTGGTCACCGGTCATGATCTAAAAGATCTGGAAATGCTTCTTGAACAGACGAAAGAAACCGGTATTGATGTTTATACACACGGAGAGATGCTGATTGCCCACGCACATCCGGCATTTACCAAGTACGATAACCTGATCGGCAACTATGGGACATCCTAGGCAAATCAGAAAGATGAGTTTACCAAGTTCGGCGGACCAATTTTGTTCACGACAAACTGCCTCGTACCGCCGCCGGAAGAGTATCGTACGAGAATTTTTACTACCGGATCGGTCGGGTTTGACGGAGCAGTACATATCCCTGAGAAGGCGGACGGGTCAAAAGATTTCTCGGAACTTATTGCCCTCGCAAAAACCTGCAAAGTACCGGTCGATCTGAATTTAACGGATATCACAACCGGTGCGGGTCATGATGCAGTCCTTGCTGCGGCACCCAAGATTCTACAGCTGATCCATGAGAAAAAAATCCGGAGATTTGTGGTAATGGCAGGATGCGACGGACGGCATAAGGAACGATCCTACTACACCGAATTTGCAAAAGCTCTACCGCATGAGGTGATTATTCTGACGGCAGGTTGCGCCAAGTACCGCTACAACCGTCTCAATCTCGGAGATATTGAAGGATTCCCTCGGGTTCTGGATGCCGGTCAGTGTAACGATGCCTATTCTCTGGTGGTAATAGCACTTGAACTGGCAAAGGCACTCAAAACAGAAGTCCGGGATCTTCCGTTGTCGTTCAACATCGCCTGGTATGAACAGAAAGCAATTCTTGTATTTCTAACACTGCTTGCTCTGGGCATCAGGGATATTATGATCGGACCTCATCTGCCGGCCTGTATCTCACCGGATGTGCTGAATACACTGATGAAGCAGTTTGGCGTACAGCCGAACACTACCGTTGATGCGGATATGAAGACACTGCACATCGTTTGAATCAGACAATAAGATAGCTGGCGCGGACAACTGTCAGGCCGGCCTCTTCTCTGAGCGTGACAACCGCAGGATAATGTCCTGCGGTCTTCACGGCAGTTTCATCAAACGGACCCGAGACCGTGAGGTCAGTGAGGATAGTTCCCGTACTGTTTTTCAGCGTTACCGAAAGTTTTTGCGGGACGGTTCCTTCCGGTAAAACTGCAATTATCGCCTGAATATGGTGAATTATCTGAAACATCTGGGTCTTGTCCATCGTCCAGACCCTGCCGCACTCAAAAAGCAGCCGCAGGACCTCCTCGCCCGGACGGTCAGTAAGGGACACGGTCAGCTGACGGGGGATACCGATCTTAAAGAGAAGACCAAGAACGACGACACAGATGGCACCCGAAGTCAAAGGAGATGCAAAAAACAGCTGGGCAGTCTCCGGAAGGTTCGTGTAGAGGTACGGACACATGACCGAGGAAACACCAATCATGATCGGAAGGATAACGACAAAAATCCGACGATTGTCCAGTACCCGGGTGGAAATGCTCTGAACGCCGCCAATCATGATGAAGGCAATCGCATAGATGACCACTGCACCCATAATCGGATCGGGCAGTACATGAAAGAACCAGCCGATTGCCGGAAGAAATCCGCAGATAATGAGAAGAAGACCGAGACCAAGACCGATACTCCGGGCAGCGATGCCGGTTCCCGGAACGAGACCCGTGTTGGATGCAGACGATCCGATACCGATACCGCCGACGGCAGAACAGAGCATGGCCCCGAACCCTTCAGAAAAGAGTCCGCGACGAAGATTGTTCTTGTTGGACTCGCCGGTATAGGTATCAAGAAGAGAAATATTTCCTGCTGACTTGAGCATGACGCAGAGCATCCCGATAGCAAACGGCACAAGAAGGGCTATATCAAAATCATAGCTGACAATTCCTATCGGATTTGGAATCGAGAACAAGGAAAATGTTCCTGCTTCCTGAATGCTTTCCGGCGTCAGAACACCAAAGAGAACGGACGAGATGAGACCAATGATAATTCCTATGAGAACGGCATAAAATTTGAACATTTTCTTTTTCTGGATACCAAGAATTATCATAGATCCAAGCGTGATGATGCCGACCGCCGTTGCAGACGGGTGTAAGGGACTGCCTGCGGTGCTGCCGAAAAAGAGCGGGAAGGAAAACGGAATAATGGCAAGGCCGAGCATGAACATGACGACACCGACAACTTCGCCGGGGAAAAAAAACCGGAAATATCTGGTAAGACGGCTAAGGAGTATTTCCAGAAATCCCGTGACCATCATCATGCCATAAAGAAGCGGCAGACCGCCTGCGGTTGCGGCGAGAACTGAGGCAGGCAGGTAGGAGGAGTTGGGGACCATCGGGAAAATATGGCCGCAGCCGGTGTAGCGGAGAGACTGAAGGATGGTCGCAATACCAGAACCTATCAGTGTGGCACTGATGAGGAAGGTGGACAGATCCTCGCCGCCGCCAATCGCTTTGGTGATAATAACAGGATACGTCATGTAGACGGCAAGCACAAAGAAGTGCTGCAGGATACTGAGAACCAATACAGAGGGCGGAACTTTGTCGCTGACATTGTACACCGGGCGGTCCGCAGAGTCCATGATTGAAAAGAAGATTTCGTGCGGGAGTTATTATATGTTTGGGGAAGAGGAGTCCTGTAAAAAATGATTGAGAATTTCTCCTGACCTCTTCTCTGATTTTTCTGGGAACGGGAGTATTGTAAGAAATTCTCTCAATGGTTTCGCTTGCACGAAAACGAACACATCCCACAGCCGCATCTCCCATCACAGGGATCCAGATGTACGATCACCGTGACGCGGGGAATTTCAGCCTGAAGATCCTGTTCAATGTCTTTCAGGACGGCATGGGCCTCTTCCAGCGGAGTTTTGTGCGGCATCATCAGGTGAAACTCAACGAATCTGCCGGGCCCGGATCTGCGGGTCTTCAGGCTGTGGAAGTTGGTGTACTCGTTTGCATGCCGGCAGATGACTTTCTCAATAGCCTCGATCTCTTCAGGCGCCA
Organism: uncultured Methanomicrobiales archaeon; assembly: GCA_964483485.1. Taxonomy (GTDB): domain Archaea; phylum Halobacteriota; class Methanomicrobia; order Methanomicrobiales; family Methanocorpusculaceae; genus Methanocorpusculum. The sequence goes on along the minus strand of CAZABQ010000041.1, from coordinate 10,938 downwards.
GACTCTGATCCATCAGATCCGCAAAACTCCGGCGGATCAGGAAGTAGGCCTCGCGGAGAATCAGAAGGGCGACTATGATGGCAATAACCGAGTCAAGGAACAGCAGATGAGTCAGCTGAATCAGAACAAGTCCCGCTAACACGCCCACAGATGTCAAAACATCTGTTCGCAGATGCCAGGCATCACTCTCAAGAGCGATGGATTCCGTCTCTTTGGCAACCCGCATCAGTTTCTGCGACACAAAGAAGTTCATCACCGCTGAAATTCCCATTACAATCATACCCGCATACAGCAGCTCAAGCGAGATCATCTCGCCGCCGTGCAGCAGTTTCTGCACCGCTTCCCAGATGATGATGCCTGCGGCAAGAACAATGAGAAGAGCTTCAATGAGACCTGAGGCATCCTCATACTTTCCGTGGCCAAATGCATGATCAGCGTCCGGCGGTTCGGCGGATTTTCGCACCGAAAAATACGCGATGAACGAAGCGAGGAGATCCATTCCCGAGTGGATACCTTCAGAAATAATACTGACCGACCCTATTGATATGCCGGTAACTATCTTTGCAACAGTGAGAAACAGATTTGAAAATATGGACAACCGGGCCACACTTTGTTTTTTTCGGTTGTTCTCCTCGGTGTCCATGATCACGATAGTAGGAAATATAGGTTATCGTCACGTAAATAAGTTAAGTAGCCAGATGAAAAATGATCACCAAGGATGTACTGATTAAGCGTATCTGCGGCCAGATAAAAACAGAGGAAGAGTACGGCAAGGCGCTTGAAGAGGGGAAACTCCGTCTGGCAAGGACGAAGTACTGGGTGCCGCTTCCGGCAATCGCTCTTGTTCTCTGGGCAATCTTTAGTACTCAAAAAGAGATTACACCTATCTATATTCTGATGCTGTGGATCGTCGGGAGTTTTTTCATCTACATGTTCTACTTCTTTTTGATGATGATCCCGTCCCTTGGATCTGACCCGACGCACAGGATCATGGACAGCAGTACATCGATACATATCCGGGAGTTCCTGCGGCTTGCAAACCTGCTGCGAACCGTCAGAAAGAACAAGGTGACCTTTCTCGAAATATTCTGGAATGCGTTTCTGATCAATGCCAAACCTCTTGCCAAGGGATTTGCAATTATTTATCTGACTGATCTGATCTGTGCAGGAATTCTCTACTCAATTGGAGTAATCGATCTGCATGTGCTACTGATGGTTATTGTTCAGATAGCGGTAATTCTGCTCTTCTATGCAAAGATTGTCCTCGCCAAACCCGATACGTCGGGATTTTTCATCGGCAGATCATTCTCTACGGAAAAGACCGGAGAGAGCGAGACGGCAAAACTGAAGATCTGGCTTTATATCAGTACATTTGCGATGGTTACCGGTCTTTTGATTGTGGGCGCGATGCTGTTTCCGGGACTGACGCTTGGGCAGTATCTTGAGGAAATCTCAATTTTTCCAACAGAATTCCCCATAATCCTGATACTGATACTCATCACGCAGGCAGTAATTATCCGGTATTATCAGGGAGTTGAGAGCCGGAATCTGATGGGTGAACTCAACAGCCATCATCTTGCGGTACTGCAGGATGATCTGCTCCCCCGTGTTCAGGCGGCAGGTTCGGATCAGCTGGGCGATCTGCGGCGGGAGTTTCTGCTGCTGAAAATGAATAAGCTGATGGTGCAGGAGTTCTTTAAGCGGTTTCCCGCATACGCCCTTGTGCCGAATTTTCTGCTGATTGCAGATCCGACCGCACGGGAAGTGCTGGACACGACCGGCGACAAAAAAAGTATCAGAGAACTGTTGTAACTTTTGAAAAAATATGCGTGAAGGTTACCACGCGTAGAGTTTTTTCTCACGCTGGTCGATGTGGTAGGAGGGGTCGATACTGAGGATAATGTCGCGAAGGACCTGCGGGTCGTCGGGAAGGTGATAGGTACAGATGGCGAGGCGGGGATGATCGCGTTTTATCGTTTTTCTGGCACCGTTCAGCATGTCGCGTTCGGCACCTTCGATGTCTGCCTTGATAAAGTCTATTCGCGGGATGTTGCTTTCAGTCACCCAGTCGTCGAGGGTAGTACATTCGATGGTGGTGGTTGCGGTGTCGTCTTCACGGGAGATGCGACTGCCACCAATGTTTTCATTATCTTCAACAAACGAGATTGAACACTTATTATCAGAGAGTCCAAAGGGAACCGGGAGAATTTTTCCTTCGCATCCATTGGATTTGATGTTGGCATCAAGAAGCCTGAGTGCACGTTTCTGAGGATCAAAAGCGTAGACTGTTTTTGCTCCGCGTTGTACGGCGAGGATGGAGAAAATTCCCATGTTTGCACCGCAGTCAATGACAATGTCATCTGGATGGAGCTGGACCGATTCGGTTTCGTAGGGCCCTTCATTACCAAAATAGGCCAAATGATTTCTTTTCGATGGGTCCAGACGATATTCAGGATACTGATTTTGATAATAGACATCCTGAACACAAATGTCAGAGTATTCATATATAATTAGTCTGCACAGGGCAGGATCATCGACAAATAGATGCATTCCACCAATCCTGACGCTTGAATCTTCGGGAGAGTATCCACATATCTCAGGAATATTCTGTACAATTCTTTGCTCACGTTTGGCATCCATACCGAGGCGTTGCGTAACCTCACCGGTCATCCAGTACACATATTTCCAATAGCGACACTCATCTCGGATAAAATCGTCATCCGGGCAAAGTCGATGACATTCTTCGGCACGTTGTCGTGCAATGTAGATCGATCCCCCTTTCCTTCGGTTCGTGATCAATTTCTGATAAAAGCTCATTGAATCCTACTCTGTGAGGATATAACTTGTGTTAAAATATTTCCAAAAAAAGGCAGGTAATGAAAGAGTCAGAGGAAATAATAGTGTCTGGACAACATCAAGAAGTGTGCTGAAATTGAATTTCTTTCCAAAATTAGAGGAATTCCAACCAAAAATATTTTCGTGAAAACCCACCGTTGAGAACTTCATTCTAAATACTATACAATAAATGGATTGATTTATAGCTCATGCGAACAAATATCCTCACAGAGTAGGATTCAAAGCAAACTCCTCATCAATAGCGCGATCGTCTTCGCATCACAGATACGTCCATCCATGACCATCCGTAATGCCTCCTCCTTTTTCACGCGGACAACCTCGATTATCTCATCCTCATCACAGCAGAACGCATCGCAGGCAGAAAGACCGCGTGCTTCATAGAGCCAGAGCTTTTCGGTACAAAAACCAGGAGATGAATAGACAAATCCCCGGGGAATTAACTCTTCCGCAGAAAAATGTGCCTCCTCCGCAAGCTCACGCCGTGCGGTCGTTGCAGGGTCCGTGTCTTCAGGTTCCATACCGCCGGCAGGAACTTCGTAGATGTACTGATCGATTACTGCCCGGTACTGGCGGATAAGGTAGACAAAACACTCGTCGGTTGGAAGGATGCAGACTGCCGAGACCGGTTCAACAAATAAATAGTCCCGATCAAAGCCGTTGGGGAGATGCACGGGTTTTGTAGATATTTTCAGACGCGGGGTATCGTAAATGATCGGCATGGAAAAAGCTCTCTGCTTTGTCAGTTGGTTGTGAAATCATAAAAATCCTCAGGCATCAGTATATGAAATCAGCCGCCCTATGGGTAGGCAAGGAAAAACATAGCTTATGAACATCAGTCTGCTTGAACCAATCGGCGTTGCAAATTCTCTCATCGATGAACTTGCCGGAGGCCTGACCGCCGCCGGACACACGTTTACCAGATATGACACAAAAACCACCGATCCGGCAGAGCTTGCTGACCGGTCACGCAATCAGGACATTGTGATCATTGCAAACAACCCTTATCCCGCAGAGGTCATCAGGAAAGCAGAACGGCTGAAGATGATCGATGTGGCATTTACCGGCATCGATCATATCGATACGGATGCCTGCAAAAGCCGGGGAATTACTGTATGCAACGCGGCAAACTATGCCAATGAAGCAGTAGCCGAACTTGCCGTGGGTCTGACAATAGCACTGCTCAGAAAAATTCCTGAGGGAAACGCAGCGGTGAGAAGAGGTGGGACCGGAGCCGGTCTTACCGGCAGGGAAATCGCAGGCAGAACTGTTGGCATTATCGGTACCGGACGCATCGGCCTTGCAACTGCCCGGCTGTTCGCGGCGTTTGGTACACGGATCATTGCCTACTCGCGAACACAAACCGCGGCGGCACAACAGATCGGCATAACGTACGTGACCCTTGAAGAACTGCTGCAAACAAGCGACATCATCTCACTGCATGTACCAAGTACGCCCGAGACATACCATCTGATCAACGCAGAGCGAATCAGCCTGATGAAGCGGGACGCCATACTCATCAACTGTGCCCGTGGACCGGTTGTGGATACTACCGCACTCGCAGAAGCCTTGTCGACCGGAAAAATTGCAGGTGCCGCAGTTGATGTCTTTGATATGGAACCACCCCTGCCGCAGGACTACCCGCTGCTTACCGCACCAAACACCATTCTGACGCCTCACATAGGCTTCGCCTCGGAAGAGGCAATGATTGCGAGAGCAAAGATTGTTTTTGACAATATCTCCGCTTACCTTGACAACAACCCGAAAAATATCTGTAAATTATAATTATCAGACCGGAAACTCAGCGTCTCTGATAAGGAATCGGATCTGCAACTCCCAGATCCGCAAACGCCTTCATCCGCGAAAGACACGAACTGCACACACCGCAGGCCGCGTCCTCCGCATCATAACAGGACCAGGTATCCTCATACGGAACACCAAGCCGCAGACCCTCGCGAAGAATATCGGTTTTGTTCATCGACACAAACGGGGTCAAAAGCCGGATCTCTTTTTCCGTCTGCGTCCCGACACTGATAACATGCTGCATCGCTGCAATGAACTGCGGCGTACAATCAGGATACCCGATATGATCCCCGGACTGGACCCCGATAAAAATCGCATCGCCGTCGCGTGACTCGCAGTACGACGTCGCAATCGAGATCAGATTCGCATTGCGGAACGGCACATACGTATTCGGATGATCCGCACGGCCCAGGGTCCCTTCTTCCACAGGAATACTCATGTCCGTCAGACTGCTTGCCCCAAACTTCGTAAAATAATCCAGGGAGATCTCGACAAAATCCACCGCATCAAGACGCTCAGCAACACGGCGGGCACAGGCAAGTTCCTTTCTCTGCGTTCTCTGACCATAATTCATATGAAGGGCTAAAATATCATAACCCATGTCCTTTGCAACGTACGCCAGGGTCGTCGAGTCCATGCCGCCCGACATCAGACAGACTGCCTTCATGCAATATTCACCACTTTATGAAGCTGAAGCTGGAACCTCACCGGAAGCTTCTCTGCAATGATCGTCTCAACCAGCCATTGGGTATCAGTACCGTAGACCGGCGTAATACAGACTGGTGCACGAAGTTCAGGGTGAGCTGCAAGCACCTCAACCATATACACATAATCCGCCTCATCGTCAATCACAAACTTCACCGCGTCCGTCTCACGAAGAGCCGCAAGCAGTGCAAGATCGCTCATCTCCCCCGAAGACGGACACTTCACATCCATGCAGACGGATGCATACTCCTGTGCATCGGTAAAGGGAATTGTTCCGTTCGTCTCAATATCCACGGTAACACCCGCCTCATACATCGCTGCAAGCAGAGGAAGCAGTTCTTCTTTTTGTAACAGCGGTTCGCCGCCCGTGACGCAGACATACGAAATGCCGGACGCAATTGCCGCCTCCATCACATCCTCAGCACTCATCTCAACACCTGCGGTGTTCCCAAGCGAATACTGCGTATCGCACCATGTGCAGTGCAGATTGCAGCCGGCAAGCCGGATAAACATGCAGGGCATACCCTGACGAATCCCCTCACCCTGCAAACTAACAAACGTCTCGGCAACTCTCATGCCGCATCAACCTCAGCGTAACAACCGTCCGACTCCCATACGCGGACCCTCGTTACATGAGCGTCCATACCGTTTTCCCGGCAGAAACCATTCAGCCGTTCCCTGATATCCTCGGCCAGAAGCTCGCTTGTCGGATCGCCATTCGTCAGCACAGGGTTCTGGAACGGCAGAATTGCCGCGGCCATTGGATCATCCTTATTCAGAATCACCTGATGATCATACACCTCCACAACCTGCTTCACAATATTGTAATCGATCAGAATCTTGGAAGTCGCATCAATGGTTCCTTCCATCCAGACCTCAGCCCCCCAGCGGTGTCCGTGCAGACGGGAGCATTTTCCCTGATAATGCATCAGACGGTGGGATGCATCAAAGTGTGTCTCCTTAAATATCCGGGTAGTCATAACTCTACACATATTGCCTTTCGTGAACTATAATAATAGAGGTAGAGGCTCCCGCCATCATGACTGCACCCCAATACACCTATGACGGAAACATCGTCAGACAGAACATCACAAAACTCCGGCAGGCTCTGCCGGAGTTTGACATTCTCTATTCCGTCAAAGCAAATCCTTTCGAGCCGCTCGTCTCCTACCTCGCCGCAGAAAAAATAGGAGCAGACGCAGCCGCGAAAAACGAAGTGCATCTCGCACGGCGTGCAGGAATGCCTCCAAATACTATCTACTACTCAGGACCCGGAAAAACAGCGGCAGACCTTGAAGAAACCTTTGACAACTGCTGCATCATCGCCGACAGTTTTCATGAACTTGGGCTCATCAACGCAATCGCAAAAAACCGTCATACGAAAAAATCCATCGGCATCCGCATCAATCCCTCTTTCTCCATGAACGGCACCGGGGGAACCGCCGGAAAATTCGGAATCGACGAGGAGCAGTGTACGAAAGACGCGTTTGATCGCTACTCCCATCTCAGCATAACCGGCATTCATGTTCACGTCAAATCCCAGGAACTTGACTGGCGGAAAATCTGTCGGTACTACGAAAACGTGTTCTTACTCGCTGAAAAAATCCAGAATGAACTCGGCAAAAAACTCTCCTTCATCAACTTCGGCAGTGGAATCGGCGTGCCGTATTCACCAGATGACAGACCGGTAGAACTCACAAAACTCAGAGAACGGTGCGAAGAACTCGTGAAGAAGTACAGACCGGAAATATCCGCAAAACTTCTCATCGAATCCGGACGGTTCCTTGTCTGTGAAGCAGGAACCTACACAACCGAGATCCTTGACATCAAAAAATCACGGGGAAAAACCTACCTCATTGTCGCCGGAGGACTCAACGGATTTTCCCGGCCGGCGGTCGCGGCTCTCCTTGAAGACGAGCATCCTGCAACAGAACCACTGTTCACCGCACACGACGCGTGGAGGATATCCCTTGACCGGACGTCACCTGTAACGGAAACCGTCGACATTGTCGGAAACCTCTGTACTGCATCAGACATTCTCGCAAAAGACATCTCCCTTCCCAAGGCGGAGATCGGCGATCGGATCATCATAACCCATGCGGGAAGCTACGCGTGCACTCTCTCTTTTCAGCTCTTCGGGAGTCAGGATGTACCCCGGGAAGTGTTTGTGCCTCCTGTTGAGACCTCCCATTAAGATTATTAGTACAGCCTGCTCATAAGTATAGGAACATGCGAGGGTGAGATACCCGTAAGGACTTTGGCCCCCGCATTCACAATATTCCAACAGAGGAATAGTTTCTCCAAATTACGTGCACGTTTTTTGGGAAACGAACAACGCAGGCAACTGCGTGTCAAGATTCATCTATCTAAAATCTACTGTAACAGAGGTAATTTAATGGGACAGGGAAAATTCGCAGCAAGGAAGCTTGTTCGCTCCGCCAAGAAATTCCGGTGGAGTGACTCAGTTTATGCGCGCAGAGCGCTCAAGCTGAAGCTGAAGGCAGATCCGCTTGAAGGCGCACCGATGGGACGTGCAATCGTCTTAGAAAAAGTTGGTGTTGAAGCAAAACAGCCGAACTCCGCAATCAGAAAGTGCGTTCGTGTTCAGCTGATCAAAAACGGCCGTCAGGTCACTGCATTCGCAGTCGGTGACGGTGCAATCAACTTCATCGATGAACACGATGAAGTTACCGTCTGTGGTATCGGTGGTCGTGCAGGACGTTCCATGGGAGATATTCCCGGAGTTCGTTTCGTCGTAACCGGTGTCAATGGTGTCACGCTCCATGAGCTTGTCATCGGACGTAAGGAGAAAGCACGGAGGTAAATAGTATGGCAGAAGAACAGACTGCAACCAGCAAAATCCTGCTGTTTAACAAGTGGGATACCAGCGAAGTCGTTGTAAAAGATGCAGGTCTTATCCGCTACGTCACGGTCACCTCTACTGAGGTTCCGAGTTCCTGCGGCAGACTGACCCAGCAGCAGTTCACCAAAAGCCAGATGGCAATTGTTGAGCGGCTTATCAACCGTCTGATGCAGACGGAGACCAACACCGGCAAGAAACAGATGTGCACCCGTATGGTTATGGATGCCTTCGATGAGATCAACAAGAAGACTAAGCAGAACCCGCTTCAGGTCCTTGTTGATGCAATCGGCAATGCCGGTCCCCGCGAGGAAACCGTTCGTCTGAAGTACGGAGGTATCAACGTCCCGAAATCAGTGGATTCCGCTCCAATCCGCCGTGTCAATACAGCACTCCGCTACATTGCCATGGCAACCTGGAAAGGTTCCCACAAAACCAAGAAGCCGGCATACCAGGTGCTTGCCAATGAGTTAATCATGGCATCAAAGGGAGATGCAAAGTGCTTCTCTGTCGGAAGAAAGGAAGAAGTTGAGCGGATTGCGAAGTCTGCCCGGTAAACAAATATCAAATCTTTTTTAAATGGTGTAGAATGTCACGCGGAAAGAAGATGGTTGAAAGAATTACGGAGCTCATGAACGAGCCGCAGTACATCCGTAATATTGGTATCGTTGCACACATTGACCACGGAAAGACTACCCTTTCTGATAACCTCCTCTCCGGAGCAGGAATGATCAGTGAGGAGCTTTCCGGCAAAGCCTGCTGGATGGACTCTGACGAGGAAGAACAGGCACGCGGCATCACTATTGATGCATCCAACGTGTCCATGGTTCACACAGTCGGTGACCACGAGTACCTCATTAACATGATTGACACCCCCGGTCACGTTGACTTCGGTGGAGATGTTACCCGTGCAATGCGTGCCGTCGACGGCGCAGTCGTTGTCGTGGACTCTGTTGAGGGTCCAATGCCGCAGACCGAGACGGTTCTGCGTCAGGCACTCAAAGAGGGTGTTCACCCGGTTCTGTTCATCAACAAGGTTGACCGCCTTATCAATGAACTGAAAGTTGATCCGCAGGAAATGATGATCCGCCTTGGTAAGGTTATTGACAAAGTCAACAAGCTCATTAAGGGAATGAACGAGGATCTCTACACCAATGGCGGATGGAAGCTTGACCCGATGAAAGGAAACGTCGCGTTCGGTTCCGCACTCTACAACTGGGCAATTTCGATCCCCTACATGAAGAAGTCCGGTGTGAGCCTTCAGACGATCATCGACAAGTGTAACGAGGGCGATGCAAAGTATCTTGCAAAGACTTCCCCGCTGCACGCGGTTCTTCTCGACATGGTCGTAACCTTCCTGCCGAACCCGCTTCAGGCACAGGGTAAGAGATGCCACATTATCTGGCACGGCGATGTGAACTCTGAGATCGGAAAGGCAATGTATGCATGTGACGCAAAGGGTCCGGCAGCCATGATGGTTACGGACATCTCCTTTGATAAGCATGCCGGAGAGGTTGCAACCGGCAGACTGTTCTCCGGTACTCTGACGCGCGGTATGGAAGTATACATTTCCGGCACTGCCGGCAAGCCGAACAGACTTCAGCAGGTTGGTATCTTCATGGGTCCGACCCGTGTGGATGTGGAGAAGGTTGTTGCAGGAAACATTGCAGCAGTTACCGGTATGAACGATGCAATTGTCGGTTCGACCGTTTCTTCCTTAAAGGAGATGACGCCGTTTGAGTCCCTGAAGCACTACTCCGAGCCGGTTATGACCGTCGCAGTGGAGGCAAAGAACATGAAGGATCTGCCGAAGCTGGTCGAGGTTCTGCGCCAGGTTGCAAAAGAAGACCCGACTGTCCGTGTTAATATTAACGAGGAGACCGGCGAACACCTTATCGCAGGTATGGGCGAGCTGCACCTTGAGGTTGTCACCGGCCGTATCAAGAGAGACAAGGGTGTTGAGATCGTTACTTCTCCGCCAATCGTTGTATACCGTGAGACGGTTGCAAATGCTCTCGACGGAACTGTTGAAGGAAAGTCCCCGAACAGACACAACAGATTCTTCATGTCTGTTGAGCCGATGCCGCAGAACATTCTCGATGCAATTCAGGCAAACGAGATCTCCATGCACATGGATAACATCGCACGCCGTGATGCACTCGTAGCTCTCGGTCTGGACAAGGATGAAGCAAAGAACGTGAAAGATATCTATGGATCCAACATGTTCATCGACTGCACGAAAGGTATTCAGTACCTGAATGAGACGATGGAGTTAATCATCGATGGTATTCACGAGGCTCTGGACGGCGGACCGCTTGCAGATGAGCAGGTGCAGAATGTTCTCATTAAGCTCCACGATGTGAAGCTTCACGAGGATGCAATCCACCGTGGTCCGGGACAGGTTATTCCGGCAGTTCGCGGCGGTATGAAGGCAGCTCTCCTGATGGCAGGCGACACGCTGCTTGAGCCGATGCAGAAGATTCAGATCACGGTTCCGCAGGACCAGATGGGTGCGGCAATTTCCCAGATTCAGGGACGTCGCGGTCAGCTGTCCACTACCGAGGCAGAGGGTGACCAGATTGTGGTCAACGGTGAAGCACCGGTTGCAGAGCTGTTCGGTTTCGCAGGCGATATCCGTTCTGCAACGGAAGGTCGGGCAATGTGGTCCACCGAGTTCGCAGGATTCTCCCCGGTTCCGCAGGGTATGCTTTCTGAGA
>CAZABQ010000040.1:0-17249 GCA_964483485.1 uncultured Methanomicrobiales archaeon | reverse complement strand
TACGTCAGCCACCCCGCCATCCCGCCGGACACCATCGAAGAACGTGCCTATCAGACCAACATTGCAAAGCACGCCCTTGACGGAAATACCCTCGTTGTCCTCCCGACCGGCATGGGAAAAACCGCTGTGGCACTTCGCGTCGCAGCCGAACGGCTGTCATCCGGCAAAATTCTCATGCTTGCGCCGACCAAACCCTTGGTCGAGCAGCACTACCGGTATTTTTCCAAAAATCTTCTTCTCGAAGAAGGTGACGTCGCCATGTTTACCGGCAGCAACCCGCCGGCAAAACGCATCGAGATGTGGGGCGGCGCACGCCTGTGCATTGCAACGCCTGAAGTCATCAAAAACGATCTCATCGCCGAACGTTACTCCCTTGCAGACGTCTCGCTCTTAATTGTCGACGAATGCCACCGAACCGTCGGCAACTACGCCTATGTTTTCATTGCCGAGAGGTATGCGGCAACCGCCAGGAATCCGCTGATTCTTGGCATGACCGCGTCTCCCGGATCTGATCCGGACATGGTCGCAGAGATCTGCGGGCATCTTTCGATCAGCATCGTGGAAAGTCGCGTTGAAACCGACGCGGATGTCAGACCATACGTTCATGAACGGGAGATTGAGTACCGGAGTGTGGATCTGCCGGAGGATCTCTGGTTGGCCTTGAGTGTTCTCAACAGCATGATCGATGACCGTTTGACAACACTGACTGATCTTAACTACCGCGTCCCCCGTCGTGAAGCACTCTCGATGAAAGCCTTGAACGGTGTCATGGCACAGATTCAGACCAGAATGCATGACCGCGACCGTACTGCATACACGGCAATGTCAGTGCATGCAGAGCTGATGAAGCTCAAACACGGCGTCACCATGGCCGAATCTCAGGGAACAACCGCACTGAAAGCATACCTCATGCGGCTTGAAGCCGAAGGAGCGTCCGGCGCCGGCAGTAAAGCAAGCAAACGCATCTGTTCTGACGAACGATTCCAGCGTCTGCTTGCTCTTGCAGACAGCTGGAAAAAAGAACTTCATCCCAAAGCCGATGAAGTGGTGAGAATTGTCCGTGACCAGCTGGTTGAGGATCCCGAGTCGCGGGTCATCGTGTTTGCAACCTACCGCGACGGTGTCTCAATGCTGGTGAACCACCTTGCCGAAGCAGGAATTCCTGCCATCAGATTTGTGGGCCAGGCATCCCGCGATGCAGAGAAAGGCCTGTCGCAAAAGGAACAGATCGAAGCAATCCGCAAGTTCCGCGAAGGAGAGTATCATGTACTGGTTGCGACCTCCGTCGGTGAAGAGGGGCTTGACATCCCGTCCACGGATCTCGTGGTCTTTTACGAGGCAGTTCCCTCTGAGGTGCGGAGTATTCAGCGAAAAGGCCGTACCGGCAGAAACTCTGCGGGAAAGATCATTGTGCTGATTACCAAAGGCACAACGGATGAAACCTTCCGCTGGGTGAGTAATACCCGCGAAAAACAGATGCAAAAAGGCGTGAAAGCCATGCGTGGCGGAAAAGTTCCTCTGTCGGCACCTGATCCGGAAAAAGCCCAGATGACACTTGCCGATGCCGTGCTGCGTGCCGCATCATCAGCCCCGGCTGACGATGCGGACAGACCGGCGGTTGTCATTGACAACCGCGAGATGTCGTCAAAGGTTGCCGAACATCTCAGCAATCTCGGTGCAAAGATCACACTTGCCGCTCTCCCTGTGGGAGACTATGCGATCGGGGACCGGGTTCTTGTCGAGCGCAAGACGCTGCAGGATTTCGTGGACACACTTGTGGACCGCGATCTGTTCGGGCAGGTGCGGGATCTTGCCGAATCTGCATCCAGGCCGGTACTGATTGTGGAAGGCGGAGCAATGGCAGATCTGTATGATCTGCGCAACATTCATCCGAATGCCATTCGCAACACGCTCGCCTCGATTGCCGTGGACTTCGATGTGTCGCTCGTGTTCACGAGGGATGCTGAGGAAACGGCAGGCATGCTGTATGCGTTCGCACGCCGGGAGCTGGGCGAGGCAAAGTCAGAACGAAGCTTCCATCGCCACAAGTCCGCACGAAGCGGTCGTGAGGAACTTGAGTATATTCTGACTGCTGTGCCGGAAGTGGGACCAAAGGCCGCCCGCGAGATTCTTGCGGCGTTTGGAACACTGCGGGCGGTATTCTCCGCATCCTCCGGGGAACTGATGCAGATAAAAGGTGTCGGGGAGAAGACCGCAGGCGGTATTGTGGAAGCCGCGGAGAGGAAGTATGAGTGATAGTACATACACCATCACTTTTTGCAAAAAGTGATGGTGTATACACTATCACCTTGGAAACCTATATCTGGATTGTGAACAAAGAATAGCATACGATGGAAGAGCTTGCGCAGTACCTGGCGATGCAGAATCCCTGGTGGGCCAAAACCACACCGAACTCCGGCATTCCTCGCAGAGCATATCTTGACAAAATTCTTGGTTACCTTAGAAACACCCGGGAAATTGTCATCATCGGAGGCGTCAGGCGATCCGGCAAAACCACGCTAATGTATCAGACGATCCGTCATCTCATCGAACACGAGTCAGTTCGTCCCAATAATATTCTCTTCCTCTCCTGTGACAACAGCGTTATTCGCAATCTTTCCGATCCGTTAACCACCGTACTGGATACTTACCAGAAACTCATCGGGACCAGTAAGGATCTCTGGCTTTTCTTCGACGAAGTACAGGACGTTCCTGATTTTCCCCGTATTCTGAAAAATCTGTATGACACGGGCAGATATCACATTATTATCTCCGGCTCCACCTCCCATATCCTCGAATCACAGTCGGGAACGCATTTGACCGGCAGATATCTGCCTGTTCATGTTTACCCGCTGAGTTTTCGCGAGTACCTGACCTTTCAGGGAGCGGACATTCCAGCCTCCGAGATTGATATCCTGACGAAAAAATATGAACTTATCGGGCATCTCACTACCTATCTGCGAAACGGCGGGTTCCCGGCAATCGCACACATTGAGCAGGATGACATCCGGCGCGACTATCTGAAAGCCTACTACGACAGCATCCTGTACCGTGATATCATTGCCTCCCATGATGTCAGAAACCAGAGCCTGATGACAGAACTCCTGAGTTATATTATCACCAACATCGCAGTACCCCAGACATTCCGCAGTCTTGCCCAGATTTTCAAAACAGATCCTGCCCGCATTCAGGACTACCTCTCATACGCCGAGGACGGATACCTGTTGTATACCGCAACAAAATTCTCCTTCTCTTACAAAAAACAACTGGTTGCTCCAAAAAAGATGTACCTCGCAGATAACGGTCTTCGTTTGGCTGCGGGTTTTGTTTTCTCTCAGGATACCGGACGACTGGTGGAAAATCTTCTCTGCATCGAACTGCTGCGGAGAGGATATGCCCCAAAATACTGGAAAGAAACAAACGAGATAGATTTCATCGTGCAGGCGCCCGGAGAACCACTGACCCTCCTGAACGTCTGCTACACGAATGACATTCCTGAACGGGAACTGAAAGGATTTGCCGAGTTTGTCAGCATGTATCCAGACGTTCCGGTACGAAAGATTCTGCTGACCGAGGATCTCTCTCTTCAGCTGGAAAATGACGTCACGGTCATTCCGCTCTGGCGATGGCTGCTTACAGAGTAATCAACAAAAAAAGAATCCGGACAGGTCTCAGACCCGGTCCGCAATAAGCTGTCCCATCTCAGCACAGCCCACCCGCTTCATTCCCTCACGGTAAATATCGCCCGTCCGGTATCCTGCTCCAAGGACAGCAGCAACCGCCGCCTCAACCGCGTCTGCCTCCGCCGCAAGCGACAGCGAATACCGCAGAAGCATCGCAAGGGACAGAATTGTTGCAACCGGATTTGCAAGATTCTGTCCCGCAATATCTGGAGCAGACCCGTGAACCGGCTCATAAAGGCCGGGTGTTCCGGGAGCGCCGACCGACGCCGAAGGCAGCATCCCAATCGACCCGGTAATTGCTGCCGCCTCATCCGACAAAATATCGCCGAACAGATTTCCCGTCACAATCACATCAAACGCTGCCGGGTTGCGGACAAGCTGCATCGCCGCATTATCCACATACATATGGGAAAGCTCAACCTCGGGATACTCCAGTGCAACCTCCGTCACCACCTCGCGCCAGAGCCGCGACACCGCCAGCACATTTGCCTTGTCAACCGAACAAAGCCGCCGGCTTCGCTTCATCGCCGTCTCAAACGCCGCCTTTGCCACGCGGCGGATCTCATGCTCCGCATAAATCATAGTGGAAAATCCGACCCGCTCACCGTCTCTGACCTCAATACCTGACGGCTCGCCGAAGTACACATCCCCGATCAACTCCCGAACCACCAGAATGTCAATCCCCTTCGCGACAATATCAGGCCGCAGATAGCAGGCATCCGCAAGCTCCGGGAACAGCTTTGCAGGCCGGAGATTTGCAAATGCGCCCGCAGCTTTTCGCAGAGCGAGCAGTCCTTTCTCCGGACGGACTGATGGATCCAGCGTATCCCATTTCGGACCGCCCACCGCACCAAACAAAACCGCATCTGCATTCATGCACGTTTTCTCCGTCTCCGGCGGGAATGGTACACCTGACGAATCAATCGCCGCCCCGCCGAAATCCGCATACCGCAGATCAAAGGTGTGTCCGAACCGTGCGGCAACAGATGAAAGAACCTTCACTGCCTCTGCCACAACCTCAGGACCGATACCGTCACCCGGAAGAACCGCAATTTTGTAACTTCCCATTGGTTACTCAGCCCCGATCTGATTTTTCACGTAACCGACAAGACCGCCCGCATCCAGAATCTCCTGCATAAATGCCGGCACCGGAGGGCAGATGATTACAACACCGTCCGCAGTTGTTATCGTCCCTTTCTCCGTATCAATAACCAGCTCCTCGCCGTCGGCAATCTTGCGGTAATCATCGCCGACCTCCAGAAGAATCAGACCTGTGTTGAACGAATTGCGGTAGAAAATTCTCGCAAAACTGTGGGCAATCACAACCGGAATACCGGCACCCTTAATGGCGACCGGCGCATGTTCGCGTGACGACCCGCAGCCGAAGTTTTCTCCTGCTACGATGAAGTCACCTTTTGAGGCGCGGGAGATCCAGTTCTCCTCAAGACCATCCATACAGTGTCTGCCCAGTTCCGCCTCATCTGTTGTCACGAGAAACCGCGCCGGAATAATTGCATCCGTATCAATATTGTCCCCGACAACACGGGCTTTACCTTTATACTCCATTTTTACAGACTCCTCGGGTCAGTAACCCGTCCAGTGACCGCCGATGCCGCAGCAACGGCAGGGTTCGACAAAATCACTTCCGATTCAAGTGCTCCCATACGACCGCGGAAGTTCCGGTTCGTCGTCGAGATCGCACGCTCTCCTTTGGCGAGGATACCCATATGACCGCCGAGACACGGACCGCAGGTCGGCGGAGAAATAATTGCCCCCGCATCGATAAACACCTGCATCAGACCTTCGCGGACACAGTCACGCCATACACGCGGTGTTGCAGGAATAATAATACAGCGGACATTTTTGTCCACCTTGCGACCGCGGAGAATATCTGCCGCCTCACGCATATCCTCAATTCTGCCGTTCGTACAGCTGCCGATGACCGCCTGATGAATCTCCATCTCATCAATCTCATCAACACCCATCACATTCTCCGGCAGATGGGGAAGAGCCACCTGCGGCGCCATGCCTTTGATGTCCATCTCAATCTCGGACTCATACACGGCGAACTTATCAGGTTTAATCTCTTCATCATCACGTCCGGCTTTGCGGGTATACTTCAACACCTTTTTGTCGGCAGGGAAAAGACCCGCCTTCGCGCCGGCTTCGATTGCCATATTGGCAATCGTCAGCCGGCTTTCAACAGACATCTTCTCAACGCCGGAACCGCCGAACTCCAGAGCTTTATAGAGAGCGCCAGACACACCGATCGTTCCGATAAGTTTCAGAATGACGTCTTTGCCCTGCACATATTTACCCATTTTACCGTGGACATTTACGCGGATACTTGGCGGAACCTTGAACCAGTTCTCTCCAAGAACCATGCCGGCAGCAATATCGGTTGAACCCATGCCGGTCGAAAATGCTCCGATACCTCCGTACGTACAGGTATGGCTGTCGGCACCAATCACGAGATCCCATGGTCCCACCAGTCCCTCTTCAGGAAGCAGGGCATGTTCAATACCGCAGTTTCCTCCTTCATAATAGTGGGTAAGCCCCATCTCGTGAGCGAAGCTGCGGGCAACCGACACCTGCTCGGCAGAATCAATGTCCTTGTTCGGGGTGAAGTGGTCGCAGACAAAGACAACTTTGTCTTTGTCAAAGACCTGGGATGCTCCCATTTCCCGGAAGGATTTGATGGCTAAAGGAGCAGTGATGTCGTTTGCCAGAACAAGCGAGAGCTTGCATCTGACAATCTGACCAGGACCGGTAATTTTCTGATCGGTTTTGGACTGCAGGATTTTTTCTGCGATAGTTCTATGCATGGTTTTCCTCCACTTTCTTGGCAAGGCGGTTGAGTGCGTTCACGTAGGCTTTTCCTGCGGCGACCAGAATGTCTGGGTCTGATCCTCTGCCGATTGCCGTGTAACTGTTTCTCCGCAGACGGACGGTTACTTCTCCCTGAGCATCCATTCCGCCCGTAATTGCGTTGACGGAAAACTGTTCAAGGTCGGGTTTGCATCCGGCAATCGTTCCAATCGTGTTGAAGACCGCATCGATCGGACCTACACCGAAGTTGTGCAGCTGTTTTTCTTCGCCGTTTACGTCCATGATGACAACGGCGTTCGGCGGAATCGGGCCGTTACCTGCATGAACCTGAAGATATTTGAGTTTGAACTTGTCAGGCATCCGGAAGATTTCTTCGAGGATGATTGCTTCAACGTCTTCGGCGAAGATCTCTTTTTTGATGTCGGCAAGTTTTTTCACGGCATCGGAGACGATGATGATCTGATCGTCTGTGAGTTTGTAACCGAGTTCTTCGACCTTGGCCTTGATTGCATGGCGGCCTGAGTGTTTGCCAAGTACCATGTCGTTGCCGGTTTTGCCGATGGCGGCCGCGTCCATGATCTCATAGGTCTCGCGGCATTTGAGAACACCGTCCTGATGGATGCCGGACTCGTGGGCGAATGCGTTCGCCCCGACAATTGCTTTGTTCGCAGGGATAGGCATGCCGATAATGTGGGACAGCGTGCGGGCTGTCGGATAAATCTGTTCGGTGACAATGCCGCAGGTACAATTATAGTAGTCGCGGCGTACATTGAGATTCATCACGACTTCGTCCATTGCAGTGTTGCCGGCACGTTCGCCGATTCCGTTGATGGTACATTCTATCTGCCGTGCCCCTGCTTTCACGGCGGCGAGACTGTTTGCGACCGCAAGGCCGAGGTCGTCATGGCAGTGGACGGAGATTACTGCTTTATCGATATTTTTGACGTTTTCCCTGAGGTAGCGGATGATATTTCCATACTCTTCAGGCTGAATGTAGCCTACGGTGTCAGGGATGTTGACCGTTGTTGCTCCTGCGTCAATGACGGTCTCGACAACTTTTGCGAGGAAGGCAGGGTCACTGCGGGAAGCGTCTTCTGCGGAAAACTCCACGTTTTTGGTGAGGGATACCGCATGACGGACTGCTTTTTCTGCCATCTCCAGGACCTGTTCAGGAGTTTTACGGAGTTTGTGCTCCATGTGAATCGGGCTTGTTGCAAGAAACACATGGATTCTCGGGTGGGCAGCATTTTTCAGGGCTTCCCATGCACGGTCAATGTCTGCTGTGACCGATCGGCAGAGTCCTGCAACCTGACAGCGGGAAACTGTTTCAGAAACTGCGCGGACTGCTTCAAAGTCGCCCGGGCTTGCGGCAGGGAATCCTGCTTCGATGATATCTACGCCGAGTAGCTCAAGCTGGCGGGCGAGGCGCACCTTCTCCTGTAGAGTCATGGTTGCGCCGGGAGATTGTTCGCCGTCACGGAGCGTTGTGTCAAAGATGTAGACACGATCCGACTGGTGCCCGGTAGGCACGGTAGAGTCATCGTTTGTCATGTTTTTCACCGAGGCCGGGAGCTGTTCCTGCCTCAAAATTTACAGTACTATTTTTGAGCTGAGGGAATTTATAGATGCGGGAAGAGGGTGAAAAATGCATGTCGGCAATCAATGATGCTTCCCTTTGCGGGTATCTGAAAAAATTTCGTTCCCGTATAGCAGAGTTGCAAGGAATGGCATCGGGTCAGCCGGGGAACTTATTTCAGGACTCACCTTTCTGAAGAAAAATCTCCGAACCATACGGCGTCCTCATCCGTGCCGAACCATCCTCAGAAAGCGTCATCACAAAGATCCCCGTAGAAGAGCTATCAATGATATAGAAGTTGTCAGTTTTGGAAACGGTAACATCCCCAGAGAAAGAGCGAGAAATGCCGGGACCTCCCCCCTCACCATGATGGTAAATCATAGTACCTCTGCCATCCTCCCGAATCCTGACCATACAATTCCTGGAAATCTTCACGGTCTCACCAGTATCGGAATCGATCTGGGTAATCTGTTTATTTCCAACCCAGGCTCCAAGGGCAGGGTCTCCGGCAAGCGGGTCTGCGGCAGGAATGCCCATACCAATACAACCCGCAGACACCACCACCACCGTCAGAAGCAGAATCGGAACGGTCAGAAACACCGACTTCATACGGGGTTTTAGGACGGACTCACGGATAAACATTTGTACTGCCCAGACATTCCAAACCCTCATAACATCCCACACCAAACCACATAAGCAACAGGAGGGAAGTGTGGCAGCAGAACTGGAGATCATCGACAGGTCCGAAGAGTGGGCGGCGTTTCTGAAAAAGAAATACAAAACCGAACTGAACAAACTCGCCCGCGAATATCCGCACACCAAATCCCTCACGATCGGTTACGATGTCCTTGAGGGTTACGGCAAAACCGGAACAATCCTTGCCGACGAACTCTTGGAGCGCCCCGGCAAAACCCTCGAAGACATTCGTGACGCCATCCGGACAGCTCACCTCATCACCCGTAAAGATCGCGAAGGAAACGACATCTCCGAGGACGTCATCACAGGCATCAATATCCGGTTCATTCATCTGCCGCGAAAAACCCAGATACGAGACATCCGTGCCGAACACATCAACAAATTCATCAGCGTTGACGGAATTATCCGCCGCGTTACCGAGGTCCGGCCGAGGCTTGTTATCGGTGCATTCCGCTGCGCCGCAGGCCACTTCACCTACAAAGCCCAGGACTACGGTACCTATGCAGAGCCTGACGTCTGCGGCAATGCAGAGTGTACCCAGAAAAAACTCGAACTCGTCCAGAACAAATCCACCTTCATCGACTCCCAGAAGCTCCGCATTCAGGAGACACCCGAAGGCCTCCGCGGTGGAGAACAGCCGCAGAACATTGACATTGACATCGTTGACGACATCTGCGGCATCGTCTCTCCGGGCGACCGCGTTATCGTCAACGGCATTCTCCGCAGTGTCCAGCGCATCACCGCCGGGCAGAAAAGCACGGTCTTTGATCTCTTCATCGAATGCAACTCCATAGAAATCTCCATCAAAGAGTTTGAAGAGGTCAATATCAGCGAAGAGGACGAAGAGACCATCAAAGACATGGCAACCGACCCGGGCGTCTACGGAAAAATCGCCCGATCGATTGCGCCTACCATCTATGGAAACGATGAAGTCAAAGAGGCAATTGCTCTCCAGATGTTTGGCGGGATTGCAAAAGAGATGCCTGACGGCAGCAGTCTTCGCGGTGACATTCATGTCCTCCTTGTCGGAGACCCGGGTATTGCAAAGTCCCAGCTGCTGCGTTACGTCATTAAACTCGCTCCCCGCGGTATTTACACCTCGGGAAAATCCGCCTCATCCGCAGGTCTCACCGCCGCCGCCGTCAAAGACGATCTCGGCGACGGACGCTGGACACTGGAAGCAGGAGCACTCGTTCTTGCCGACAAAGGAATTGCCGCAGTCGATGAAATGGACAAAATGCAAAAAGACGACCGTTCGTCCCTGCACGAAGCAATGGAACAGCAGTCCATCTCGGTGGCAAAGGCCGGCATCAACGCAACCCTTCGTACACGCTGCTCACTTCTCGGTGCTGCCAACCCGAAACTCGGACGGTTCGACGAGTTCTCCAACATCTCCGAGCAGGTCAACATGCCGCCGTCACTTCTCTCGCGTTTTGATCTGATCTTTATTATGAAGGACAAACCCGATGCGGTCCGCGACTTAAACATCGCCAACCACATCTTAAAGTCCCACATGGCAGGCGAAAAGATTATGCATCACAAGAAGCATCCGATTCCGGGAGCCGACGACGAGTACTTCAAACGTGAACTCGCCCCTGTGATGCCGGAGATTGATGCGGCACTGCTCCGAAAATATCTCGCCTACGCAAAACGCAACTGCTTTCCGATGCTGACGCAGGAAGCAAAAGAGATCCTTGTTCAGTATTATCAGAATCTCCGCAGTGTCGCAATCGACTCCGACAAACCCGTGCCGGTCACCGCCCGTCAGCTGGAGGCGCTCGTTCGGCTTGCCGAAGCGAGCGCCCGCGTGCGGCTCGCGGACGAGATAGACGTCGATGATGCAAAGCGTGTCGTAAAGATCGTGGACACCTGCTTAAAGCAGGTAGCATATGATCCTGCGACCGGTCAGATCGATATTGACAAAGTCGCAACCGGCATAACAAAATCCAACCGTGACATGACCCGTATTCTTCGGGAGACCATCAAAGTCCTTGCCGAAGGTGCCGGCTCTGCAAAGATTGACAACGTCATCGATACGATGGTGAGTCAGCATAAATACGGCAAAGACGAAGTGGAGAAACTTCTGGACAAACTCAAACGGAGCGGTGATATCATCTCACCCCGCAATGATACCGTGAAATTACTGTGAGGTAAAAAATTATGGCAACCGACAGAGAAAATGCAGTGTTTGAAGCAGCGATTAAACTTGGCGCACTCTACCATCAGTTTGTAGGAACACCAATCAGCCGTGCAACGGCTGACAAAGTTGAAGCGGCAATTGAGAGTGCCGTCTCACTGCAGCCGTACGTGACGCATATTGAAGTTCACCTTGACCGATCTCTGATGAATGAGAATCCTTTCGGCTACTCGGAACTGACCGGAGCAATGTATCATGCCGTTATCGAGACAAAGTTTGGGGACGCGGTCTGCCGTGCGCAGCTTAAGTACGAAAACGGCTATCCGATGATGAAAATTCTTGAGTAAGATGCAGGAATCATTTCCGATTTTAGACGATCACTTCCATATCAACCGCCGTTCCGGTGTGGGACCAGCGGTTGTCAGAGAGTTTATGCGGTCGGGAGGGACGCATATTATTCTTGTCTCCCTGCCTTCATGGTCGCACGAAATCGCTCCGGCAAAGCCGGAGGATTTCCATACCGTGTTTGATGAACTACTGACAACAGCAGACGCTGTCAGGGAAGAGGGCTGCGGCTGCTACACGCTGTGCGGCGTGCACCCGGCAGAGATTGGAAAACTCTGCTCCCGCATGAGCCTTGCAGAGGCCGAGGCTCTCATGTGCGGGGCACTGGATGTTGCGGCAGAGTACGTGGCGGAAGGTAAATCAATTGGTCTGAAGTCGGGTCGTCCTCATTATCCGGTAGATCAGGAGGTATGGGACGCATCAAACCGCATTCTTTCCCATGCACTGGATTTGGCAAAAGAGCTTGGATGCGTTCTTCAGATTCATGCAGAAAGCGGACCGTGCTCTGATGTTACGGAGATGGCAAAAGCTGTCGGGATGAACCCTGCCAGAGTAGTGAAGCATTTTGCGACCTGCGAGACACCGCTGCATCCGTCCGTGACGGTCCGCGAACCCTTCCTTGCGCAATGGTTCGCCGAAAAGCGTGAGTTCACGCTGGAGAGTGATTATATGGATGATCTTTCCCGTCCCGGAGCGGTGAACGGTCCGCGTTCGGTTCCCCGCCGAATGCAGCGGATGATGCAGGAAGGCACCGTCACGGCAGAGGATATGTGGCGGGTACACTCAATGGTGCCGGAAAAAATTTACGGCGTTTCGTTTCAGGTCTGAGACGACCGCGAAGAATTTTCTTTTTTGAAAATATTTTTTCCCGGAAGAAGACGACCATTATTTATCCCTGCCCAAACAAATACACATATCAGAGTTGGACAAAAACCCATGACACATGATCAAAAAAATATCCTGTCTGTACGGGACATGGACCGTGAAGAGATCGACGCTCTTCTCACGGCTGCTGCAAAGTTTGATCAAAAGAAGTTCACCGGATATGAACTTGAGGGAAAAATTCTTGCCGTGCTCTTTTTTGAACCAAGTACCAGAACCAGAATGTCATTTGCCTCGGCAATGATGCGGCTTGGCGGAAAGATCCTGAATCTCGGAAGTGTTGAGGCATCATCTATTGCCAAAGGAGAAACACTCTCGGATACCATTCGTGTCATTTCCGGATACGCTGATGCGATCGTTTTGCGCCACCCAAAAGAAGGAGCCGCACGTCTTGCCAGTGAAGTGGCATCCGTCCCGGTCATCAACGGCGGTGACGGTGCAGGTCAGCATCCTTCCCAGACGCTTCTGGATCTGTTCACCATCCGCAAATCGATGAAACTGGAAAATATCGACATCGGTCTTCAGGGCGATCTGCGGTACGGCAGAACGGTACACTCTCTTGCGGCTGCGCTGACAAAATACGATAATATCCGTCTGCATACAATTGCCCCCGAAGGTCTGGATCTGCCGAGCCATTTAAAGCAGGACCTCACCGATGCCGGGACGGAGATCATCGTGCACGAAAGTATTGAAGAGACCATCCCTGAGCTTGATGTACTGTATGTGACACGGCTTCAGCGGGAGCGTTTCCCTGACCCGGCGGCGTTTGCAAGTTTTGCGGCAACATACCGCGTAACGCCTGAACTTCTGGAACGGGCAAAACCTTCCATGATAGTACTGCATCCGCTTCCGCGTGTCGACGAAATTGATCCGGCAGTGGATACGATGCAGTGTGCAAAATATTTCCAGCAGGCACATTATGGTGTTCCTGTACGGATGGCGATGCTGAACGAGGTGATGAGCAGATGAAACGGGTGGGCGATGTTGGAATTGTTATCTCACCGATTAAAAACGGAACGGTGATCGATCACATCACGCCCGGCGAAGGGCTTACGGTGATCCGCATTCTCGGGATTCAGGACGGAACGAACGTGACGTTTACGGTTGCAACGAATGTAGTCAGCAGTCGCGGCGGCAGGAAAGATATGGTAAAGATCGAAAACCGTGAACTGATTAAATCAGAGGTGGACAAAATTGCCCTGATTGCTCCCGACGCAAAGATCAGTATCATCCGCGGCTACAAAGTTGTGGCAAAAAAACCGGTAGAAGTCCCAACTGATATTGTGGGCGTGATAAAATGTCCGAACCCGAACTGCATCACCAATACCCGTGAACCGGCTGAAAGCCGGTTCACGGTACATCCGCGGGGTTTCCGCTGCAAATACTGTGACACGGTCATCTCCCGCGAGATGGATATCGGCGATTATATTTAAAAAAATCCTATTAAAATAAAAAAAGAGATCACGCCATTCTGCTGACGTGATCGATTGCCACTCTTTTTCCAGTCTGCATGTAATAGACCTTTTCCCCCATCCGGCATGCATGATCAGCGCATCGTTCGAGATAGCGGTTAATCATGTGATACGCACTGCACTGAGGAACAACAGAAACATCTGCTTCCATTGCCGCAACACAGTCATCATAGATGACGTCGTACATACCATCGACCGAGTCTTCCATATCCGAAAGCGGCGAAAGCGACTCCGTATCGCCGGTCGCAAAGGAGTTGTAGACGATGTCAAGCATTGCTGTTGTTACGTGTCCCATTTCTGTGATCTGATGTGCAAGAGAGGTGACATGTTCCCGATTTTCAAACTGAACGAGCAGCTCTCCGATATCTTTTCCATAACGGCCGACGCGTTCTGAGGAAGTAATCATATCCAGACTGCATGCAATTACTCTGAGATCGGTTGCCATGGGCTGATTGAGGGCAATTAAGAGAACACCGCGTTCGTTTAAGAGATCATACTGACTTGCGATGTACTCCTTCTGGCGGACAACATCAGCTGCAACTTCACGGTCAATCGTTTCAAATGCCATTAAGGAGTTTTTCAGCATTCCCAACGCGAAGCGTCCATACCAGTTTACCTGATCCTTATACGATCCAAGTTCTAAGTGAAAATATTCGTTCATTTAACCAAACCTTCCGGTTATGTAGCGTTCAGTGAGTTCTTCTGCGGGATTGGAAAAGATCTTTTTGGTATCGTTAACTTCGATGAGTTTGCCCAGATACATAAAACCGGTCGTGTCGCTGACCCGCGCCGCCTGCTGCATGTTGTGGGTAACGATAATTACGGTATAGTTTTTCTTAAGATCGGTGATCAGCGTTTCAATTTTTGACGTGGCAATAGGATCAAGTGCCGAACACGGCTCGTCCATGAGAATGATCTCAGGACTTACTGCCAGAGTCCGGGCGATGCAGAGACGCTGCTGCTGACCGCCGGAAAGTCCGAGCGCCGAGTCATGCAGACGGTCTTTGACTTCGTCCCAGAGTGCTGCGCCTTTGAGACTGGTCTCGACAATTTTGTCAAGCACTGATGCATCATGCTCACCATGAGCACGGGGACCATACGCAATGTTGTCATAGATCGATTTCGGGAACGGGTTCGGACGCTGGAATACCATGCCGATCTGTTTACGAAGTTCAACCGGATCAGCTTTCAGAATATTTTCGTTTCTGAACAAAATCTCGCCGCTGGTTTTACAGGTCGGGATGAGATCGTTCATGCGGTTGAGACAGCGGAGAAGTGTTGACTTCCCGCATCCTGACGGTCCGATTAGTGCGGTGACTTTTTTTTCTTCAAACGGAAACGTCACATCAAAGAGTGCCTGTTTTGTTCCGTAGGAAAGATTGAGGTTGTTGGTATGAATAACGCTTGTCATAGTTATCTGAGGAGTTTGTTCTGATAGTGTCTGCGAAGGAAGATTGCCACGAGGTAAATCGCCATTACAAGGACGATCAACACAACGGCTGTTCCGTACTGCTGGGCTGCTGCTCCCGGGACGCTCGTCGACAGAACGAACAGATGGAAGGGCAGTGCCATCACAGGATCAAACACGTCCATGCTGATGAACCGTTTGGTAAACACGACTGCCGTGAACATGATCGGTGCGGTCTCTCCGGCGGCTCTGCCGACGGAGAGGATTGCACCGGTGAGAATTCCCGGAGCTGCTGAGGGAAGAACAACCTTTCTGATGGTCTGCCATTTGGTTGCTCCCAGTCCGAGCGATGCTTCCCGCAGTGCGTTCGGCACAGCTTTGAGCGCTTCTTCTGTGGTCCTGACAATGGTTGGGAGAATCATCAGAGCCAGACAGATCTGACCGGCAAGCATACAGATGCCCCAGTTGAGGAAGATGACGAAGAATGCAAAGCCGAAGAGGCCGAAGACAATGGAAGGCGTGCCGTTCAGGAGATCGTTTCCTGTTCTGAGGGCACGGGTCAGGATGTTTTCGCGGGAGTATTCAATTAAGTAAATTGCCGCACCGATTCCCACCGGCAGTGCGATAAGAATTGCTCCTGC
Organism: uncultured Methanomicrobiales archaeon; assembly: GCA_964483485.1. Classification (GTDB taxonomy): domain Archaea; phylum Halobacteriota; class Methanomicrobia; order Methanomicrobiales; family Methanocorpusculaceae; genus Methanocorpusculum. The sequence goes on along the minus strand of CAZABQ010000040.1, from coordinate 1,580 downwards.
CACAAGCTGGAGTGTTCCAACGATCGCCGGATAAATTCCTCCGGCACGACCGAGATCTTTGGGACTTTCGGTGAGGAACTCCCAGGAGATTGCCGGAAGTCCGTTTGAGAAGATGTCCCAGAGAATTACTGCCAGAATTACAATCACTGCGGCAGTGCAGACGTATATGAGAGTGAACGAACTTTTTTCGGCAATTTTGTGGGAAACTTTTGTTCTGCCGAAGTACCATGCGGCAACTGCGATGGCGATAAGAACTGCCGGAAGAAGACCGAGGGCTGCGGTAAGGAAACAGAAGAATATGACTGTTGCGACTGCAATGGCTGCGAGTTTCAGATATGTTTTGGTTTTTGCGGAGATGCCTGATGCAGCTTTTGGTCCTGCCTGCATTCGTCTGATCACCCATGATGAGGAGAGATTAACGATGAGTGTTATAAGAAGAAGGATGACTGCGACGCCGAACAGGGCATAGTAGTGCATACTGCCGGTTGCAACTTCGGCCATTTCAATTCCAAGCGTTGCGGTCAGGGTTCTGACCGGCGAAAGAATGTTCCAGATTGGGTCAGGAATGATTGCGGCGTTTCCTGCAACCATCATTACGGCCATTGTTTCCCCGATTGCCCTGCCCATACCAAGGACAACGGCTGCGGAGATTCCCGAGGCAGCTGCCGGAAGAAGGACGCGGGAGATGGTGTGCCAGTAGGTTGCTCCCAGTCCGAGCGATGCTTCTTTGTAGTCTTTTGGAACCGCAAAAAGAGCGTCTTCAGATACGGAGACAATTGTCGGCAGAGCCATAATCCCAAGGATGACCGAGGCGGCAAGCCAGGAGAAGCCGCTTGGAATGTCAAGCGTTGTCCGCAGGAAGTTGCAGAGAACGATCATACCAAAAAAACCGTAGACGACCGATGGGATTCCGGCAAGAAGTTCGATGACCGGTTTTACCGTGTCGCGGATTTTTGGCGGCGCAAGATAGGAGAGGTAGACTGCTGTTGCAAGGCCGAGCGGCACCGCAAAGATCAGTGCTCCAAGGGTAACGAGCAGTGTATCAATAATTAGTGCGGCAATGCCGTAGGAAGGTGACGAACCTGTCGGGTTCCAGTCGACATTGAAAAGAAATCCTGAAATCCCCACTTCGGCAAAGGCCGGAAGGGCTGTGTAGATCAGGTATCCGAGAATGAAGACAACAGCGGCAGCAGAGATGAGAGCGGTGGCAAGCCATACAGTTCTGATGGCTTTTTCCCGCACCGCACGACTGCGGGCTTTGTTGTCTGTGTGTTCCGTCATGATTTTTCCCCCGAAAAAAAGATTGTTGGTTGGTTATGCGATTGGGACGAATCCGTTCTCGCTTAAGATCTTTTGACCGTCTGCGGAAAGCAGGAAGTCAAGGTAGCTCTTTGCAAGACCGGTTGGTTCGCCTTTGGTTATCATCAGGAGCGGGCGGTTGATTGTATAGGTTCCGTCAAGAACAGTGGCAACTGAAGGGCTGACGCCGTCGATGGTGAATGCTTTGACGGTGCTGTCAACATATTCAAGGGAGACATAGCCGATTGCCCCGGGGGTCTGGACAACGCTTTTCTGTACTG